>JBAXSN010000080.1:0-15381 GCA_037130675.1 Verrucomicrobiota bacterium | reverse complement strand
CGATGCGCGAAGCGCCTTGGATTGCGGTGGCCCTCCACCGCCTTTGGGGGCGCTTCAAAGCAACCATTGAATTTTCGAGTCAGTTCCGCCCCCGGCGGCGTGCCTTGCCGGATCATTCGTCGGGGAAACTATACACCTGAGCACCGCGCGAACTTCCGGCTCCGTAGTAGAAGCGGCTTCCAGCCGCTTTCCCTAGGAACGAAGCGGCAGGGATGCCGCTTCTACTAACCCGGCGAGACTCTCGCCGCAAACCAAGTTTCAAGCTAGTCCCGCCCCCGGCTGCGTGCCTTGCCAGATGGATTTCCCGATCCCGGCCTCAGGGGCCCAAATCACGTTTTCCCCTACCCCGTGACGAATGGCTCGCGCGCGAATCTTTCGCGCTGCCACGGCTTGGTTCCAGTGGCTTTCTCCAATCTCCAACTATGAGCAACAATATTGAATCCCACTTGATCGAAAATCGCATTTTTATGCCATCTCCCGAGTTTTCTCAAGCTGCCCGCGTCGGAAGCCTCGCCGATTACCAGGCGAAATGGCGCGAATCGATTGAAGATCCAGCAAGGTTTTGGGCTGGCGAAGCGTCGGAACTCCACTGGCAAAAGCCGTGGACCGAAACGCTCGAGTGGGAACATCCGTTTGCCCGGTGGTTCGTTGGAGGCGAGATGAATGTCTCGGAAAACTGCATCGATCGCCACCTCACCGGCCCCTGCCGCAACAAGGCGGCGATCATTTTCGAAGGCGAACAAGGGGACAAGCGCGTCCTCACCTACCAACAGCTTCACCGCGAAGTCTGCCGGTTTGCCAACGTGCTCAAGCGCAATCAAATCAAACAAGGCGATCGCGTCCTCATTTATATGGGAATGGTTCCCGAGGCCGCCATTGCCATGCTGGCGTGCGCCCGCATCGGAGCCGTGCATTCGGTGATCTTCGGCGGATTCAGCGGGGAAGCGATTCGGGAGCGAATCGTGGACTCGGGGGCGGTGGCCATCATTACCGCCGATGGGAGTTACCGCCGGAGCGCGGTTGTCCCGCTCAAGCACAATGTCGATGCCGCCCTCAAAGGCGAGCATACGGTCCAGCGGGTGATCGTCTTTCGCCGAGTCCACAATGACATTCATATCGAGGAGGGCCGGGATGTCCTCTGGCACCGCGAGTTGGAATACGTGGACGCCAACTGCCCCGCCGTCGCGCTCGAAGCCGAACATCCACTCTTCATCCTCTACACGAGTGGTTCGACCGGCAAACCCAAAGGGATTCTTCACACCACCGGCGGCTATCTCACGCAGGTCTATTCGACGGCCAAGTACGTCTTCGATATCCGCCCGGAAGATGTCTATTGGTGCACTGCGGACATTGGGTGGATCACCGGCCACAGTTGCGTGGTTTATGGTCCCCTGAGCAATGGCGCGACGCTGCTGATGTATGAGGGGGCGCCCGATTGGCCGGAGCGCGACCGGTTCTGGGGGATCGTCGAAGAGTATGGCGTCACGATTCTCTACACGGCCCCGACCGCCATCCGCGCCTTCATCAAGTGGGGCGACGAATGGCCAGGCAAGCATGACCTCTCTTCGCTGCGTCTCCTGGGGACCGCGGGCGAACCGATCAACCCCGAGGCGTGGCTCTGGTTCCACCGAATCATCGGCGGCGGTCGCTGCCCGATTGTCGATACCTGGTGGCAAACAGAGACGGGCGCGCCGATGATCACCCCGCTGCCGGGCGCCACTCCCACGAAACCGGGGACCGCGACCATGCCCTTCTTCGGGATCGACGCGGCGGTCGTGGACGAGGACGGCAACGAAGTCCCGCCGAATGTGGGAGGCAAGCTGGTGATCCGGCATCCGTGGCCGTCAATGCTCCGCACCATTTATGGCGACCAAGCCCGATACGAGACCACCTACTGGGATGCGGCGACGAAAACCTACACCACAGGGGACGGCGCCCGGCGCGACAAAGACGGCTATTTCTGGATCATAGGCCGGATCGACGACGTGCTGAATGTAGCCGGCCACCGCCTCGGGACGGCGGAGATCGAGAGCGCCTTGGGAAGCCATGAGGCGGTGGCGGAATCCGCCGTGGTGGGCCGACACGACGAACTCAAAGGGCAGTCGGTCGTGGTATTCGTGACCCTCAAAGCCGGCGTCGATCCCAATGAAAAGCTGCGCGCCGAGCTTCGCAATCACGTCGGCAAGGTCATCGGCCCCATCGCCAAGCCCGACGAGGTTCGCTTCACGGAGGCGCTGCCGAAAACGCGGTCAGGCAAAATCATGCGCAGACTTCTCAAAGAGATTGCCGACGGGAAAACGATCACAGGGGACACCACGGCCCTTGAGGATCTGAGCATCCTCGCCAAGCTCTCCCATCGCGATGAGTGAGTGTTGATCCCTGTAGCCGCCCCGCTCAGTCGGGGCGGCGATGTGGACCTTTTGCTCAATACCGCCACCCGAGCGGGACAGAGCGCCGCAGCAAAGCGGCAACCTGCAAACAGAGCGTTGCAGTGCGCCGCGCCGATTGATATGATGAATCCGCTGAAAGGATCATCCCTATGAGACTGGATAAACTCACCTCAAAAATGCAGGAAGCCCTTGCCGCGGCGCAAGACGAGGCTTCCCAACTCGGCCAGCAAGAACTCACCAGCGAGCAGGTGCTCCTGGCACTGCTTAACCAGACCGACGGGGTCGCCAGGCCTCTGCTGGACAAGCTGGGGGTCGAGCCGGCACCCATTGTGAAACAACTCGGCGAGGAGATCGCACGGCGTCCCCGCGTCCAAGGGTCCAGCCAGTTGTATATCGGCAACGAGCTTAAGGCGACCATCGAGAGCGCCGAGCGGGAAATGGCCAGGATGAAGGACGAGTTTCTGAGCGGGGAACATTTCCTGTTGGCGGTCACGGACGGGAACACGACGGCAGGCCGGCTCTTGAAAGCAGCCGGGGTCACCCGGGACAAGCTGATGCAGGCACTGATGCAGGTGCGCGGCTCCCAGCGCGTCACCGATCAAAACCCGGAGGGCAAATACCAGACGCTGGAAAAATACGGACGCGATCTCACGGAGATGGCCCGGCGCGGGAAAATCGATCCGGTCATTGGGCGGGACAACGAGATTCGGCGCGTCATGCAGGTCCTCTCGCGGCGCACAAAAAACAACCCGGTCCTCATCGGCGAACCCGGGACCGGCAAGACGGCCATCGTCGAAGGGCTCGCGCGCCGCATTATCAGCGGGGATGTCCCGGAATCGCTCAAAAACAAGAAGATCGTGGCCATGGACATCGGTTCCATGCTGGCCGGCGCGAAGTTCCGGGGCGAATTCGAGGATCGGCTCAAAGCGTTTCTGAAGGAAGTGACCGATTCCAACGGCGAGGTGATTCTGTTCATCGACGAACTCCACACCATCGTCGGCGCAGGCGCGGCGGAGGGAGCCGTGGACGCGTCCAACATGCTCAAGCCGCAGCTTTCCCGCGGGGAACTACGGACCATCGGCGCGACCACACTCGACGAATACCGCAAGCACATCGAGAAGGATGCCGCCCTGGAGCGGCGCTTCCAGCCGGTGCTCGTGAACGAACCGAGCGTGCAGGACACCATCGCCATTTTGCGGGGACTCAAAGAACGGTACGAAGTTCATCATGGCGTCCGGATTCAAGACGCGGCGCTGATCGCCGCAGCCACCCTCTCCCATCGCTATATCTCGGATCGGTTCCTCCCCGACAAAGCCGTCGACCTCATCGATGAGGCCGCGTCCCGCCTCAAAATTGAACTCGATTCCATGCCGACTGAAATCGACCAAGTTCAGCGGCAGATCATGCAGCTCGAAATGGAGCGGGAGGCCCTTAAAAAGGAAAAGGACGAAGCCAGCCGCGAGCGGCTTTCCAAGCTGGAAAAGGAACTCGCCGACCTGCGCGAAGAGAGCGCCCGGATGAAGGCGCAATGGCAGAGCGAGAAAGGCGAGATCGACAAATCCCGCATGCTCCAGAGCGAACTCGACCGGATGCGGACCGAACTCGAGCGGGTCCAGCGCCAGGGAGACCTGACCAAGGCGAGCGAGATCCAATATGGCCGGATTCCCGAGGTGACCCGCCAACTGGAAGAACATAACGCCAGGCTCGCCGGAATGCAGCAGGAAGGCCGCCAGATGCTCAAAGAGGAAGTCACCGAGGAAGACATCGCCGAAGTCGTCTCAAGCTGGACCGGCATTCCCGTTTCGCGACTCCAGGAAGGCGAGCGCGAGAAGCTGGTGCACATGGAAGAGCGGCTTGGGAAAAGAGTCATCGGACAGCGGCGCGCGGTGATCGCCGTCTCCAATGCCGTCCGGCGCGCCCGGAGCGGTTTGCAGGACCCCAACCGCCCAATCGGCTCGTTTATCTTTCTGGGGCCAACCGGCGTGGGCAAAACCGAACTGGCCCGCGCGCTTGCCGAGTTCCTCTTCGACGATGAAAGCAACCTGCTGCGCATCGACATGAGCGAATACATGGAAAAGCACAGTGTCGCCCGGCTCATCGGCGCGCCTCCCGGCTATGTCGGCTACGAAGAAGGCGGGCAGCTTTCCGAAGCCGTCCGGCGCAAGCCGTATTCGGTCGTCCTCTTCGACGAAATCGAGAAGGCGCACCACGACGTGTTTAACGTCCTGCTCCAGGTGCTCGACGATGGACGGATCACCGACGGACAGGGGCGCACGGTCGATTTCAAAAACGCGGTCATCATCATGACCTCCAATATCGGCAGCCAGTATCTCATCGAGGCCGAGAACGCCGAGCAGCGAGAAGCGCGGGTCATGGAGGCCTTGCGAGGACATTTTCGCCCGGAGTTTCTCAATCGCGTGGACGAGATCATCATTTTCGACCGGCTCTCGGACGAGGACCTCAGGAAGATTGTCGAGATTCAGATCCAGCGCGTCGCCAAGCGATTGGAAGAAAACGATATGCATCTCCAGGTCAGCGAGGCCGCCGAGGAGGTCCTGGCGCGCGAGGGATACGATCCTGTTTACGGCGCCCGTCCGCTTAAGCGCGCCATTCAGCATTCACTGCTCGATCCATTGAGCCTGGAATTGCTGGAGGGGCGCTTCAAAGGCGGCGATACGATCCGGGTTCACGCAGGCAACGAGCACCTGTCGTTCGAGAAGATGTGATGCGCGCGCCGAGCCCAAGCTCCAGGGCTTTTCATCCCTGTTGCCCAGGCGCGAGTCCTTACGGGCGACCGGCCACTTTTGGCAGCATCTTCTTTGGGTCACGAAAAAAACTTTCCACTTCCCGTTGACAAATCGGTCGTTGTCCGCCATTTTTCACGCCCCAAATTCGAAGGGCATCCTTAGCTCAATTGGTAGAGCACGTGACTCTTAATCACTAGGTTCTGGGTTCGAGTCCCAGAGGGTGCACCATATCTCCCTTGATTCCAAGGGGTTGCAACGAAAAGAGGCTCCAAACCGGAGCAAAAACCGGAGCAAATCAGGGGGTTTTCGCGCCGATTTCCATGGAATGGAGTCGCTCTCGTGAGATTCATTCAACCCACACTGTTTGACGCCGGGAGACCATCGCTCAAGGCGTCGCTCGAACTCACAGCCCAAAGTCTGAACGCTTACGGGGCTGAATACGACCATTGGGCAATCTGTTTCAGCTATCAGCGTCCCGGCGTGGTGTCCGTTCCAAAGCACCTCCGCTGTGGCGGATACCTTGCCCAAATCCAGAAACCACCGTCTGCCCAATGGCGCGGCGACTTGCTCTTTGGGGATCACAACGCCCTTGCGGTACCAAGCCGCTCCCGAATAGGTGGAAAGGCCCAATGCAGACCAATCCCCCGCCGGTGAACGGGCTCCCCCCCGCGACCTTCCGGAAGCGGATCCTATAAAGGCACCGAGTTGCTCAAGCGGCAATCGGCTGGTCGTTCACGAAGGCTCGCCTCAGCAGAGATCCAAAACAAGTTAACTCACTTAACATTGTATTGTTAAAGAAGGTTACGCTGCCTTGTGAGCCTGTAGTCGCTGGGCGAAATCCCGTAGCAGCGGCGCAATCGTGTGGAAAATACTGACTGCTGACTCCGGCGTGTCCTGCCTCCGCAAAGCATCGAGCAGCGCCACCAGCAGCAGATTGATTTGACTCCTGTTCTCCAATGGCGTCCCAATGTCCAAGGCCGCTCAACCCGGGCAGAGTCGCCGGATAAATCGTCGCGCCGGGATAATGCCCGTGAGTGATCACGTGAAACTTCAGTCCTGATGGAAGACTTCTTCCATGGATGCCCACCATTCACCCTCCGCTCGATCGGGCAGCGGGTTTTGACAGGGCATGCAAACGCTCCACCATTTTTGGGTCAGAGGGTCAGCGGCCATTTTCGCCATGTCGGCGGCGAAATCGGCTCCGGTGTATTCGAAGTAGCTGAAGAGGTACGGTTTTCCGTCCAGTTCGCGGAGGTAAATGGAGTAGTTATCGATGTGAACCTCTTTGATCATCTGAAGCACGCCGGGCCAGACCGCTGCGTGGAGGGTTTTGTATTCTTCGATCTTCTCCGGGTGGAGACCAATGGCGCTGCCGTACCGTTTCATAAGTGACGTTTTAAATGTTAGTGAAGTATAGAGTTAACCGCCGTTTCCGCCCAGATAATTTCCATAAGCCATCGCGAGCACGGCGCTCACCAGCATCCCCATTGCCAGGGCGATGATCCAATGGGTTTTGCGCTGGCAGCCCCTCCATTCCAGAAGGAGGATCGCGACCAAATTGCTGAAGAGCACCAGCATGATCATGTGAATGGCCCAGCTTGTGAATTTGTACGGACCCATGCGAACATGCGCAAGGTTGTAAAAGAAGAACTGCCCGTACCAGAGAGTCCCGGTAAGGGCTGCCATGAGAAAGTTGATGGGCAGGCTTGCCTTTTCCGAGGCGGCCGGCAGTTCGATCAATTCACCCAACGTCCGGTGTTTTGCGTGGAGATACAGGCAATAAAGGGCGGTGGTGACAAACGCGCCGATATTGGCAAAAATATAGACTACGTTTCCGCGATAGACCCCCGCGCCATGTTGAGTGGCAATTTCGGCGATGGGCTCCCCAGCCTCAAGGGCGAACCCATACACCGCGGAGAGCAAGCCGGCCACCAGGGAAAGGAGCAATCCTTTGACCAGCGAGAACCCCGTGTTCGTCCCGCCCGCATTCATTTGCTTTTCTTTAAACTGCCCGGCGATGCCGCAAAAGGCGATTCCCGCCGTGCCAATGACGATTCCGAACAAAACCCAGCCCGAGCCGAATTTTGTGAACGTCTGCAAGAGGGAACCTCTGATCAACGGAGGGATCAAAGTTCCCAGGACGCTGGAAAGGCCGACCGCGATGGCGTAGGTCAATGAAAAGCCGATATAGCGAATGGAAACGTTGAAGGTCATCCCGCCGATGCCATAAGCCATCCCGAGCAGGAAGGAGTTGAGCATGGCGCTTCTGGGCGCTTCGGACAGCACGGCCCAGAGTTGCGGGATGGTGAATGCCGCACCGAGGACCGGCAGCAAAAGCCAGCAAAAGGAAGCCTGGGTTAACCAATAGGTTTGCCACGACCAACCCTTGACCCGTTTTTGAGGCGTGTAACAGGCAGAGGAGGAGAGCGCCCCGACGGCGTGGAGCGCTGTTCCAAGCAAAGGATTATCCGCAATCATGCGATCACCTCATTGAATTCACCGAGGTTGAGCGGGTAGTTCCCATACTCGCGGACAAGCTTCACAATCATATCGTAGGTCTTGCCGGAAACATCACTGGCCACCGAGTGGTCTGACTGGAAGATGTAGCCGCCTCCGCGCGCGGCGTTGAGCTTGCGCAGAACTTCGCAGCGAATGCGCTCCGGGTCGCCACTTTCCCAAACCTGCATGTTGCTGTTGCCGCAGATTCCGAGCTTCTGGCCATGCAGGCGCCGCAGTTCAACCACATCGAGATCGGCCTTGGCTTCGAGCGGATTGAGAGCGTCCACCCCGATCTCAAAGAACTCGGCCATAATCGTGCTGATATTCCCGCAACTGTGATAAATGACGGGCAGATTGTGACTATGGCAAATATCCACCATCTTTTGGACTGTCGGTTTAAAATACTTCCTCCAGTAGTCCGGGGAAAAGAACATCCCATTGCGATACGCCACATCACCCCAAATGACCATGCCGTCCAACAGTCCGTCCGCAACCTCGATCTGGGCTTGGCAGCACTTGACGTAATGATCTCCGATCCGCAGAATCTGTTCACCAAAGCGTTCGGGGTACTCGCCTATCCACATGAAGGTTTCCATCTGGCCGATCAGCCGCGTCAGGCACTCCGAAGCCTCGCCGATGCTGCCAAACACGGGAAAGTCAGGCCGCAACGATTTTACGGTTTCGATCCACGCCGGCGAGTTCCGCTGGAACCCATCGCCGACTCCCGCGATCTGGTTGTCTCCTGCCGAACAATAGCGGCGCCTGTCGAAAGGATCATCAAACTCGAAGGCCTCCAGCTTTTCAATCGTGTCGGTTTCCCAACTCACCATTTCGGGCATCGGTAAATCATAACGCTTCCGCAGCACCGCCTCATAGCCGGTGCGCACGACCACTTCTTCTTCGTCCTCCTTGAGTGTCTCGAAACTTTTAATGTGGGGGTCCATGTTCGGCACCGTCACGATCCAGTCGAGGTCGTAGTAATAGTACGGATTTGCATCGGCGGGCAGGTTGAGTTCCTCGCGCCAGCGCCGGATGAATCCGCCCCAGAAGAAATCGCTGATTGGGACGCGGTCGGGTTCTTCGTGCCGAAGAGCCTTGTAAAGGCGCTCCAGCTTTCGAAGGGTATTGGGTTTGCGACAGGATGTGTCGGTTGGTTTTGCGAACGTGTCAAACATGCTCATGGTGGGATGTCGATGAAGGGTTAATTAGTTGATTTGAGAAATTGTTTTTGGGAGATTTTTCCGTCGAAAATGAGCGGGGGATTGCCGGGTTTGACGGGTGAAAATGCGAGTGAAGTAGTCGCGGTTTGGGAACCCTGTCGCCAACGCGATTTCCTCCAGGCCCATTTGCGTGTGACACAACCGGTTTGCGGCTTCGCGGATGCGAACTTGCAGCACAAACTGCGTGGGAGTAACGCCGTGCCAGGAGTGAAAAGCCCGGGCGAAAGTGCGCTCCTTCAAGCCGACCATTCGGCTCAGATCCGCAGTGTAAATCGGCTCGGCAAAGTGTTCTTCGATATGGGCGACCGCTTTTTTTAGTTCCTGCGGCTGTGATTCCATCCACTCAATTTCGGGGCGGCTGAGTGTCAATTCCAGCAGCGCCGTGCTGCAATGGAAAACCCGCGTGCGATTTTCTTCCCGTTTACGGGAGAGCAGTCTGATTAACTCCTGAATCACTTCCAGTTCGCTGCGCTGGGGGATAAGTTCGATGGGAATGGCTTGGCCCTGCATCGGACGCCGTTCATAGCTAAATGCAAGCCAAAGTTTAGGGCGTTGCTCAGTGCCCACGGTATGGAACAAATGGTGGTCTGGAATAAGAATAATCCGGTCGGGACCGAGTGCCACTTCACGATCCGAGAAGACCACTTTATGGCCCGGGCTTAAGTCGTAATAAAGCCTCCAAAATGGACTGTACACATTGGGGTAGTTCCAATGGGGGCGCCTTGGCGAATAGCCCGACTCGTGCAAAACGGGGGTCGGGATCTCAGGCTTTACGCCCAACGGGGAAAACTCAACTCCGGTCCCGGAGAACGGTTGTTCATAGCAGCCGAGCTTCGCCCACTTCTTTGCAGAAAAAGACATAGCCAAATCAGTGCCATAATTTCATCCAAGAGGTCAAACCCTTTTCCAAATTACGAGACGGGCCATGGCATGCGCCTCGCTTTTGCAGCAACGAATTGCCGTTGGTTTCAAGTAACTAAAGCATCGAAACCAATCGTCTCAAGTCAAAATAAGACATACACTGTGCAGAATGCGACATATTATTGACGACATGCGGAACTCGCGCGCCTGCTCTCCAGCGCTGAAGGCGCGACCCCATACCAGCCCTTGTACGTTCACTTTTATGCAAAGGCAGTATTTCCTCTTTTTGCGGAGCGGGCGCTCAGACTTATCCGCGCTGCGCATAAATTTTAACGAGTGAATTGTTCGGAATCGAACGGCTGTCGAGCAATCCGATTGGGGGGCGTTTACATAAATGGCAGACTTGGCGAATATTTGCTTTCGCTTTTCATCGGCGGTCGATATTGAACATGGGATACTGTCCATGCGTGGCGCCCCCCTTATTTATCACACCCCGGATCCCGCCCAGGGGGTCGATTCATGCGATCCGCAGCGCCGGGCCATCGAAGCAGGGAAAATCAAGTTTCACGCCATCACTCACGGGCATTATCCCGGCGCGGCGATGTCTCCAGCGACTCTGCCCGGGTTAAGCAGCCTTGGACATTGGGACGCCATTGGAGAACAGGACTGGGGGCTCGAACCGCACTGCAATGAGGGGATCGAAATCGTGCTGATTGAAACGGGCCACAATGCTTTCGTGGTTAATGGCGTCGGCCACCGGCTTCGGGCAGGCAATTTCACCGTGACCCGCCCGTGGGAACTGCATGCCATGGGAGATCCCAATCTCGGGCCCGGTCGGCTTCATTGGCTTATTCTGGACGTGGGGGTTAACCGTCCGAACCAAAAATGGGAATGGCCACGGTGGGTTGCATTGACTTCAAAAGACCTGCGAGAACTCGCCAGCAAACTGTGCGGCAACAAACAATCCGTTTGGACAACGACCCCGGAAATCACGCACGCCTTTCAATCTTTGGCCGAATGCGTACGAACAGGGGGCGCTGCGCGCCACGCTTCACGGATCATCGCGCAGATAAATCTGCTATTGGTGGCGCTGCTGGATGCGTTAAGAAGGCAGGGCTCGACCGAGGGGGCAACCCCCGTTTCGATGCCCCGGATCGTGGAACTGTTTTTCGAGGAGTTGATAGCCAATCCCATTCACCTCGCGGAACCGTGGACATTGCGCTCGATGGCCAAACGCTGCGGGATGGGAAGCACGGCGCTTGTCAAGTATTGTCGCATGGCGACCAATACCAGCCCGCTCGACCATCTTAATCGTTGCCGACTCGACCACGCCGCCCTTTTGCTTAGACGTGCACCGCTAAAGTCTGTGACCGAGATCGCATTCGAATGCGGCTATTCGAGCAGCCAGTATTTTGCCACGCAGTTTCGTCGCCGCTACGGAAGATCACCCCGCGACTATCGGCAAGCGGGTTAATCAGCCGAAGACCCATTCCATTCCGTGGAGACCAGACCCATTGCACCGACAGCCCATAAGCGGGACACACGATGCAACAGCCTGCAACCCAAGCAGGATCGGTACTCCGGCGCTCCCTCGCAAAGCGTCATGTCCCCTTCAAGCGGCGCATCAACTCGGCGCTCCTCTTTTCGTAAGCTGCCGCCCGCTGAACCCGTGTGCCATTGTCCAGGAATGAGAACGGAGTTGACTGTTTGAGTCGGCCTTCCCAGTCGCTTTGCTCCTTTAAGAGTTTCTCCCTGGCTCTCCCGGAAAGTTCCTGAAGCAGTTGTCCAAAGGCCTGCTGGCATTCGGTTGACGCCCGCTCAAGCCGCTTTTTCTCGGTCCCGATTTGGACCGGCCCCAGCGCCCTGAAGGTTTGAAAGGCAACCGGTTGACCGGGATCGAATGCGCCCTCCGCGTAAGCCTCCAGCCGCAGGTCGGGCGTCAGGGCGTCCTTAGGGTCGGCGGTGAGGGCGACCGTAAAAGCAACGCCACGTTTGGCGTCGGGCAGGGAGCATTGCACATCGACGGTAAATCCGCCGGGGCAGGCCGATCCGTTGCCTCGAATCGCTTCGCGGGCATTTGCGTATTCGACCGGCCTCTCCTTTTTGAGACCGGCGAGCATCCCGGCTTGGATCGCCTTGAGCAGATCGGTCTGGCGCGTGATTTTCCCGCCCTTTATCTCGACTACGGCAATTCCCAGTGGCCCCCATTTGCCTGAAACGGTCCAGACCAAAAGGGAACTGTCGGACGACCACTTGGCTGAAACGCCGCCCCCATTGCCAAGCAGAGTCCCGGTTGGGCCATGAATCGGGCCAAGAACTCTCCCGGTCTTCACTTCAAAGACGCTGTTCTGATCGGGCTTGCCGTCGCCGTGTTCGCGATCAGGCACCAGCACCGCATAAACGCGGTTGGGAGAAAAACTCTCTTCGGGGAATACAAAGCCCGAGGGCGGCTTCGCGGCCAAAGCGTTGGCCAGCAGGCCCCAACCGAGCGTCAGTGCAATCAGGCATCTCATAGAACCACGGATTCCTGTCCATATCGGTTCTGCGGGCGGATTCCCGTGTGTCTGCTCTCACGGTTCGCTGCTGTTTGCCGATCTCTTTGCCGATGCCCGAAATGTCACTTCTCCCTGTGTTTATGAAGCTTTGAGACCAGTCCTCAGACCAGTCCTCAACTTACAACTTCTACTTTTTTGCCGATGTTATTCCGGACCCTCCTTTCCCCCTTGTTCCCAAAGTTAGCGAAGCGCTTTGGGAACGAGCACCTCACTCGCCGCGGACGCCGTCTGTTTGGGGAAAGTAACGGTGAGTTACTTAGAAGAGGGAAGAAGGAAGAGGGTTGGCGCCACCAACTCCGTGACGCTTCCTCCACCAGCCTAGGCTCCAGGTCGAGACCCCCAGCTCGCGCGACAACTGTTTCGCGCTGCGCCCGGCCTCAAGAATCCGGACTGCCTCCTGTTGAAATTCCGTGCTGAAGCGCTTCCCGCTTTGGGGTTTTACGGCTGATACTTTGTCTGATTGAGTTTTGATAATGCGTGATCCTCTCTGATTAGGCTCTTCTTGTCCGCATTTTCAGCACAGCCCCACTTTCTTCTCCGCAGACTACCAGTTTGTCTGAAGGTTCATTGACCACTCTCCGAGGCACCGGCTGTGACCGTAGCCCCAGGGCGATGGTGGATAAAATATGTTTCATGGATTTTATCCTGAGAATCAAAGTTGGCTGGGGATGGTCGTTTCCGCCGGTTTCTGCCCGCGCACATAGCGAATTCGGAGCGGCTTGCCGACTGTCTGCTTCATGGCTGAGTTGAGCACCTCAAAGTTCGGGATCTTTGTTCCGTTGATCTCCTGGAGAAGATCCCCATCCCTCAGGCCAGCCTGGGCTGCAGGAGACCCGGCAGGGACCTTCAGCAAAACAATCCCGCCGTCGGTTTCCAGCACGGCATAGACGGTGTATTCCCCCGCGCGGATCGTGCGCGCGGTCACTCCCTGCCACAGGACAGTCCGTTGCTGCACCTCGCGCGGATCGTACTTGTTAATGACCGGAAATTCCGGCACCCGGGCTTTGGCGCGAAGCTTGGGGCTGGTCACGCCGAACTGGTTCATGGGGAAATTCTTGAAGCCCACAGCCAGCGCCGGCGATCCGTCCTTGACGGTGTAATCGCCATGCGCCGGATCAACGAAGAGCGCATCACCCTGCAGGGAATGCTCATCTTGCCGGCTCACTTGCTGCAGCGCTACCGCCGGAGCGGTCGGCGTCGCCGCACCTTCGACATGCAGGAAGTTGTGGTCCACCTCGACTCCAAGGGCAATTTGAGGCAGCGTGTACGGTTGGAAAAAGATGTTGTGACGCACGATGTCCCCGCTTCCAATCGGCCAGAGAAACGCATGCAGGGTGCTGTTGACCGTGATGTTGTTCTCGTTGATCCGTCCGAAGCCTTCCCGGTTCTTGATACCACGACGCAGACAGAGGTTGTTGTAGATCCGGTAATTCGTCGCGCCGTCATCGAGATCAATGTCCCAGCCGTGGTCGCAACGCCAACGGCTGTTGCAAATGACGATTGGCCGGCAGGCGTCGAGGAAGGGCAGGTTGCGCGTTTCCGCCTTCTCCATGATTTTATCGCGGCTGAGGTCCTTCAATCCCCACCAGCGGTCGCGTCCCCAGGAATTGAAGCAGCCGTGATCGCCGGTTTCCTTGACAGTATCGAAAATGTCGCAGAACTCGATGACGTGTCCACCCCAGCAGCCGTCTCCGATGTTGATCCCGGCACGGGGCATGTCATAGATGGAGCAGTGGCGGACGGTGATGTTTTGCGCCACATCGATGTTCACCCCGGCCGTCTGTTTTTCCACGCGCCCGGTGAGATGGATCAGGCAGTCTTCCACCACACAGTCGGAGGGATAGTTGTTGGTCTGCGGCCCGGCGGTGGTGTCGAGGCGGCTTAATAACTGCTCATGCTCCGGAATCTTGAAGTGCGGATTGCGCACCGCCTTGTAATCGCCGAGGAAACAGATGCCACTGGCTCCGGCTTTGACGATCTCACATCCGCGCACGGCAATCCGGCGCGCGTAATTGTTGACGAAAATGGCGTTGCCACCGACCCGGTCGAGCAAGCAATCCTCAAAGGAACAATCCTCGGCTCCGTTGACAAAAATCGCGCCGCCCCGGTAAATCGCCCAGTCGCTGCGCAGCACGGGCTCCTTGGTCTCCATCATCGTGCGATCGGCATTGCGGAAGATCAAGCCGCGGAAGACCACGTTTTTGACGGGGTTCTTCTCATCGCCGCGCAATTCCACCAATGTGCGCAGGCGGGTAGCTTCGAAGGTGGCGTTCTTCATCTCCACGCCTGGGGCGGGCCAGTAGTAGAGAATGTGGGACTTGCGATCCAGGAACCATTCCCCGGGCGCGTCGAGTTCCTCAAAGATGTTCTCGACAAAGCGAACGTCCGCGCCGCCGCGTTTGCTGTTCTCCCATCCAGGCTGGTTATGCTGCCAGCCTCCTTCCATGGTCAGTTCACCGGTCGGATCCTTGCCGGTAATGCGCCAGGTGTACCCGCCCCAAAACATGGGGTGCATCGCATGAAGATAACCGCCCCGGGGATCAACCCAGCGGGCGACCCGTTGCTTGCTGACCGCATCGGCCGCGGCCCCGTTGAAGTATTGCGCCTTGGGATCGAAATTCGGGTAGCGGGCCAGAATCTGCCGCTCGCCGTTGACGAAAAGCTCCTCCGTTACCAAGTCGTTCGGAACCTTTGCTTGCAGAATGGCCCCTTTATAGGGCTGCCAGTGCAGATCGAGTTTCACCCCACCGCTGATGACCGGGTTTTCACCTTCGTTGGCGCGCCAGGTCACCCCCGAATCCTCGGCCGTCAGCACCAACGGGGCAGCCAGGTAATAGGTGCCCGCGTGAATAACGACCATCGCCGGATTGGCCTTTCGCACCTCGCGTTGCGCCTCCGCCAACGTGCGAATCGGACCGTCGGGGCGAACGTGGATTTCCGAGGCATTGACACTGAGCGTCAATAACAGAGTAAGAAGAACCAGTGTGGTTTTCATGCTTGGGTCTTCTGGCTAGATTCTTGCGCCAAGAGTTGGCCCGCCAGAATAGTGCCGATGATACTAAGGACGATCGATTGCAATAGACGTTTTGTTTTCATTACTGATCTCGTT
>JBAXSN010000008.1:0-39243 GCA_037130675.1 Verrucomicrobiota bacterium | reverse complement strand
GCAGCGCTGAAGCGCTGCCAGCCATCGCTGCTTTTCCTGGATCGTAAAAACATCCATTGATTTAGGAGGTTATTGTCTGGGGACCCGATCACCGGATGTGGTCCCGCTCTCGCGTTGGTGAATGACTCAGAGCCTTGGCCGTATTCTCTTCGAATCTCAGCATTGATTTAGGGTTAGAACCGCTTCGGCCATTCGGAGCATCTCTTCGGGCCCATATCGCTGATCGCACGGCAGGGTCATCAGATCGCCAGCCAATCGATGGCTCTCGGAAAAACTTTCCGGGACGATTCCGGAAATCGGCCAATGAACAGGTGGAAATATTTTTTGCGCGCACAACCCCTCCTTGACCCGGTCCCGCTGGCGCAGCCGAACTGGAAATCCATGCGGCACCACACCGGCAGGCAACTCCGGGATCAAGGCGTAATCTGCCAATCTCCCTTGGAGACAGCGAAAGTTTTCAACCCGGCGGCGCGCGATCTCTTCGAAGTCGATGCAGTTCTGGAGCAGCGCCAGCGAAAGCTCGCTCATTGCATAGCGTCCGCACGGATGCGTTTCATCAACGGCCTTGTAAGTTTGATACCAGTGCGATCCGCCACACCCGTTGTCGAAGTCCCGTCTTTGGAGTGAAGCAGCCAGACATTGAAGCTGCCATTGCTTGGGAGCGGGCTGCAATTGGCGATCCCAATCGAGCGGTTCTTTTGCGCAAAGGATACCGCCGTCGGGAACACCCATGATCTTGCGCGGACTGAACAGAACGAAATCGCCACGCTGTCCCACCCCTTGCGACAACATCGCCTGGCAGGCGTCCTCAAGCACCCAGGCTCCACGGGATTTTACCCGGGTGATGGAGAGGGCGTTCACGGGCACCCCGAAGTAGGCGATCATGATCACGAGGTCGCCTTCACAAATCTCGCTCATCCAATCGTGCGACGCCATCTCGAGATCATAATCGATCTCATAAAACCGCACACGGCTTGAGCCCCGCCCGCTCGGCTCCACCATCGTGCTGCACAAAAACGAAGGAAGCCAGACCTGCGGCGGCGAGAGAGTCTCGACCAGCAGCGCAATCCCTGAGCGCGCGTTTGCGAGAAAGACTGATTCCGCCCCGGGTGACGGAAGCGGGCTCGAAGCGGCAGGGATGCCGCTTCTACTGTAGAAGCGCGCTTCCAACCGCTTCTCCGTGGGCTCGTGAAGAGCAAACATTCCTCCGATGACGCCTCCTGCGTTTTGATATTGGCTCATACAGTTGCGTCCGCTTCCGGCCCAGACCGGTTCGATTCCGGGCATTCGCCGAGATGTGGAATACTCGGAGAGCGATAGCGCGGAAAATAATCTGAAGAAGCGTGCGTCAATCGGTGCTGCAGGTTCCATCGGGTTTTCGCCGCGCAAACTTTTTCGTAAGTTTCAGGCTCAATGATCCAGCGCCAGGTCAAAAACTCATGTCTGCGATCGGAAAATCCCGATTTGAAATGAAACAGCGAATCGCTTTTTCCGCCCACCCCTCCACCCAAATGAAGAACCTTGAAGCCGCATTGGGTCGCCCAGCCGCGGACGGTATCGAAGACCAGCTTTGTGGGAGCCCATTTCATGTATTCGCCGGCTGAAGCGCTCAGATAGGCTTGGGCAATCCCGCAACAAGTGCTCACCAATAATGAGCCGATCTGAACATCGCCCATTGAACAAATAAACAGATCCAAATTCGGTCCCAATCCAGAAAGCAAGTTCTCGAAATAACGGTCGTCAAATACGTAATAGTTTTCGGCGCCGACCCGGCACATCGTATCCCGGTACATTTCGACGAATACCCCCATGCTTCGCTTTTCCGGGTCACGGCGGCAGATTGCTCCGGCTTCTTGCAGCTTGACGATCCCTTTCCGCAGGTCCCGCCTGTAATGCGCCCGCTGTTGCTCCTCCGGCAACGTAAGATCGATGGAGACCGTTTGCCCTGCCTGTAAACACTCGCCGAGCCCGGACAAAATAGGGCGCTGGTCAAACAGCGGATGAAGCCGGGAGAAGACTGAGATCACTCGTTCGCGTCTCAACGTGGCGCAAAGCGCTAGTCGGAAATCGTCCAGCACAGATTTCGGAATATCCACGCCGGAGAAAACGGGCCCCGCATAACCGTAAACCGAAGTGGCATCCTTACAGCCGGCTGTGAGCGCTCCGCCAAAGGAGCCCAACGGGCGCAAAAGCAAGGGAAGCGCGATGGTGTGCCCGAGCCTTTCATACACAAAGAGACTCGCCTCCCCTTCCCCATTTCGTTCCGCAACGAGATGGTAAGCAGGAAGATGACCGATATCGTAGGCGGAACAGCGTTCCATTACCGCCATCCACTGTGAAGCTTCCCCGGTGCGTAAAACTTGCATAGTTGGTTCAACTGCATCCCCCCCTAGCATCGGAAGCTTTGGACGCCATGGCCTTTACGGGAGGGATTTTCACCCTGCTCGTCCAGATAGATTTCGTCCCAAAACCTCAGCGCTACTCCCGGCTCAACCTGCGGCGTCGCAACCACCTGATCGAGAACCAGATCGCGGATGGCCATTTCGGCCTCGTTATAACCGAAGTGGGCGCGCATTCCGGTGGTACCCGAAAAACGGGGATTGATCTCGAAGGTCACCGGGCCGCGCTCGGTGAGACGGAGTTGGACATTGCACGGGCCGAAAGGATGCAGGGCTTTGACCACTGCGATGGCCTCTTCCTCAATACGCGGATTCCGGTCAACCCTCGCCCGATAAGTGACCCCGGCGGCAAGTTCCCGCTTCATCGCGATCGCCCCAACGGTTTGCCCATTCTTGAGGGTGTAAACTCCGACGGTATATTCCTGGTCGTCGGGCCAGAGATATTCCTGGAGGATCATTTCGATCCCCAACGATCGGACATACTCAATCTCCTTCTTCGACTTGATCTTGAACAAATTCTGAGAGCCGGCCCCCCCAACCGGCTTTGCGATTAGTGGAAAACCGAACTCTTTGATAAGGCACCTGACTTCTTCCGCATCTTCAACTCGGGCCGTGCGCGGAAAATTCAGCCCGCTGCGTTGCAGGAAACCGACGGTTTCCCACTTGTTAAGGCCGATGCGAAGCACCTCCGGCGAACTGGCCACCACCACCGCTCCAATGTCCTCTTTCAAAGCCTGCGCGTGTTGTGAGAGCAACTGGAGTTCGCCGTGCGAGCCGGGAAAAATAAGATCCGGCTGTTCGTTCGCACAAATCTCGCGGAATGCGGGCAGATAGGCCTCCGGGCACGACGAATCAGGGAGAACAAAACCTTTGTCCACCCAAGAAAGGCCAACCGAAAACTTGGTTCGGTCCACGCCTAAGATGCGGAACTGCATAGGCGCGCCGGCGAGCGCTTTTAGAATTGCCTGACCCAGCGGCCCGCCGACTCCGGTAACGAGTATTGTAATCACTTTAAGCATCCTTTTATTTTCGTTTTTTTCGCCTTATAAATGGCTAGATTTGAGCCAACATCCTCCAAGCTGTGGGCATCGGAACCGAACGAAAGCAGCGGATCGAGCCGGTCCAGCAATTCAAAGAGCCCGTGGATATCCCAGAGATACTTCGTGTTCACTTCCACGGCGACTCCGTTGTCCCGCGCCGCACGGAAGACCGGTTCGAGCAGATGGATCGGGAACGCTCCGAATTTTCTGTATGCAGCGCCGCCGGGATGCCCGATGACATCGATCCTGGGATTCGCCGCGAGGGCGGTCAGCGCGCGGATTTCCAATTCGATCGCATCCGCGGCACTCAAGTCTTTGAAATCCCAAAAGCCGCCCGCCTCCTTTGGGTAGCGATGAACGACTCCCAAAACCAGTTCTGTGTCGAGCCGCGCCACATCGGCCTTGAGCCCGCCGTGATAGTCGATCACGGCGACCTCGACGCCGTAATAGGCCTCCGGCAATCCAACGGCAGTCCGCAATTCCTTCACCTCCGCGACGAAGTCGGGATACCAGTCGCTCGTCGCATTATAGTGTTCGGTGATGGCGATTGCCTTCAGCCCCGCGACTGAGGCCGCATCCATCATCTGGCGGACCGACGCGTTCCCATCCGTCCAGCGGGTATGCATCTGAAAATCGATCGGCGGCGGGCCTTGAAGCGCCCACTGGCTGGCGCGCATCAGCCATTGGCGCGCCCTGCGATCTGAGAGTTGATTGAAATTCGAGGTGGTCACGGGAGATGGGTTGAAATTAGGAATTGAACTCTTGGGTCGGGGGTTTCCTGCTTGCCCGATTTTCGGCCCTCATCTGCGTGCCGAGCCCCACGTCATCCATCGTATCGATGTCCTCCTCCGGCTTGGCGCCGCTGCAACCGAGCACTCGAATCAGGGTGCGCCCGAGGATTCGCAAATCCAAACTCCAACTCCAGTTGTCCACGTACCAGACATCCATTTTCAGTCGTTCGCTAAATAAAGCTCCATTTCGCCCATGCACCTGCGCCCAGCCGGTGATTCCTGGCATGACATCGTGCCGGCGATTCTGCTCGGGGGTGTAATTCGGCAAGTACTGCATCAAAAGCGGCCGGGGTCCCACCAGGGACATGTCTCCGCGAAGGACATTCCAAAGTTGAGGAAGTTCATCGAGACTGGTCTTCCGCAAAAACCGACCGGTCGGCGTCAGCCGCTCCCCGTCCTCCAACCAGCGCCCCTTAGCGTCGTACTGGCTTGTCATAGTCCGAAATTTCAGCGCGGTAAAGGGCCGCCCGCCCAAGCCGGGGCGTGTTTGGCGGAAAAGAACGGGCGATCCGAACCGGAACCAGACAACGCCGGCCACGATCGCAATCAACGGCGACAGGACGATCAGTCCCGGCACGACCATAAGAAGGTCGAACAGTCGCTTGCCGTAATGGATTTGTGGCGCGGTCGGGCCGGGACTTGGGCTCACATCAAAGTAAACGTGTCAACATTGCGAATGGACGTGCGATGAGGTTGCGCGCCGTCCGAGTGCTGTAAGGAACCCGGGGCCGGGAGCCCTTCGACCTGCGCTTGTCAAAGTGGAAAAAAATCCTACCCTAAGCTGAATAACGCGCCTAAAACATCCCGGACCCACTCATGAAGCGACGCGCAGCCCCTAAAAATCCTATTCCCCCTCAACCTCGACAGATGGGAGCCGTCGCACGATTTGCCGCATGGAGCGCCGCGCGCCCCTTTCTGTCGATTGTGCTGATTTCGCTGCTGGCGGTCATCATCAACTGCTACCCGGTCATCTTCTGCGGAAGGAGCTTCGTGTCCCCCACCTCGGCCTGGGTGGCCATGTACAGTTGGTGGCCACCGATGCCTGGAATGGATCCCGCAACCCCCCACTTCAACTTCCATGGCAGCGATACGGGGGCAATGATGTGGCAAGATGTGCCTTGGGGGTTTGTGCAATCCCGAAGCCTGCTTGAGCATGGCGAGTTCCCCTTCTGGAATCGATACAGCCACGCGGGCACCCCGCTTTTTGCACAAGCGGTTTCCATGTTTGGCGATCCCCTGCATTTCATCGTTCTGCTCGGACGCAGCGCCGCTTGGGCGTGGGATCTCAAATTTCTCACTGCAAAATTTCTGTTTTGCGTCGGATTTGGATTGCTCGTTCTCCGAGTTTCGGGAAACCGCCCGCTGGCGCTCATCTACGCCGCGCTCGCCGCTTACTGCGGCGCATACTTTTTTATACCGAACCACGCGATGTCTTTTGTCCTCGCGTATGCCCCGTGGATCCTGGTTTCAGCGATCGAAATGCTCGACCTGAAATCGCGGCGAGCCCTCCGCTGGGGACTGATTTGGCTGGTGGCAAACTTCGGCTGTTTCAATGGCGGCCATCTTGAGCCGGCAGTGGTATTGATCGCTGGTTTGAACCTGGCTGCACTCACCCACGCACTGATCCTCTATCGTGGAGGGAAGAGCGCGTTGGAAGTTTTGGGCCGGCTGGGCTTGGGGACGCTCCTCTTTCTTGGGTTGAGCGCCCCTGAATGGCTCTCGTTTCTGACGGCACTCCAGAGTTCCTACTCCGTACACATGGAAACCAAAGTGGTGCAGCTTCCCATCAAAATGTTGCCCGGGGCCTTCGATGAACTGTTCAATCGCCTCCTAAGCAGCGATAATAGCACCATTGCGACAGGAACCAGTATGCTGGTGCTAGTAGGTTGTATTTTCTCAGCGCTGCGGTGGCGGCAATTAAAAACCGAGCCGTTCTTTTGGGTCAACACCGGCGCGATACTCCTGTGGGGCGGCGTCATCTTCGGTTGGGTTCCGGCATTCCTGATTGCCTGCGTCCCTTTCCTCAACCGCGTCGGCCACACCCACCAGGACTTTTCCTATTTACTGGTTATTCACCTTACCCTTCAAAGCGCCTACGGATTTCGTTGCCTGACATATATCGGCAAAATGCAAAAAACGATGCGAGATTTCGCGTGGGTAATCGGGATCCTTGCGACGGTGATTGGGGGGTTCTACTTGATTAACCCCAACGCAAATATGCCGTGGATCTATTTTCTAACAGTCGCGATCACAGCCGTTCTGGCACCGCTACTCTTTTCCGTTTTGAAGAACCGCAACCTGCAACAGAATTCAATCGGATGGTTGGCCATTATTATTTTGGGATTCATCCCAAACTACCGTTTCGGATTTTATAACTCTGGCGATTCGAGGTGTTTGATCCTCCCCGGCCCCCGTTCTGCCTTGGACGCTCCCAGCCAAGCCGTGGGTAAAATCAAAGCCGATCAATCCGAGCCTTTTCGTGTTACGGGGTTGCAGAAGTGCTTCGTCGGAGGATATCCGGCAGTGTATGAAATCGAAGAAATCCGGGGCTGCGCACCGTTAATTGACAGCAAATATTCCGAACTGATGCGGAACTTTCCCGGCGTTAGTTTTCCCGAAAAAGGATGGGAGCTCAATGTGGTGGATCCGATTCGAGCGCAACCGCTTTTAAACCTTCTCAATGTCAAGTATCTGCTGGCCCATCCCTCTGTTCAAATCCAACAGGAGATCGATTTCCGCATCATTGATCGGAGCGATTTCTTGGTTTTGGAAAACCCAAGGGTGTGGCCGAGAGCCTTCTTCAGCGACAAAGTGGTATCGATCTCCACAAACAAAGGCTTCATTCAGCACCTCCGAGCCAACAGCAAACAGCCATTTGTGGCATTGACCAAAACGGAAATTGCAAAGCAGCCCGGCTTGAAGCAATTGAATATCTCGACGACGCCGACGATAACCCCGGCAACCAACTATCGACTTCTGCCCAATTCAACCCTATTCGACATCCACGCATCTTCTGCGGGGGTTGTCTGCCTCACGGAAGCGGAGGCCGACGATTTCAGCGCGACAGCAAACAATGAGCTAAAAGAAGTTCTGACCGTCAACCGTGCATTCAAGGGCATATACCTCGACAAACCAGGCGATTATCATATCGCGTTCACATACAGACCCGCACATTGGCGACTGGCCTGCATGCTGTTTTGGATTTCAGCGACTGGCGTCGTCCTACTAGGTTTTAGTCCTGCGAGGCGGCTATTCCTCCCCACATCGGCTTAAACGCCATTTCAAATTCAGAAATCGGGACTTCATGTTATCGAAAATTGTCGTGATCACAGGTGGATCGAGTGGCATCGGCAAACAATTGGCTGCCGACCTCCTTCGTCGCGGTGACGTGGTCGGAATTCTTTCTCATGATAGAAATCGTCTTCTGGCAGCGGAAGAGGAACTCCGTTCCATTTCCAAAAATATCGTCGCGGTCGTGTGTGACGTCACAAAGCAGGAGGAAATCGATGCAGCATTCAATCACTTTTTTAACAGGTTCGGGCGGATTGACGTTCTTGTAAACAATGCCGGTTGGGCGACGTATCGCACCTTCGAAGAATCATCGCTCGAAGAGTTGCTTGCGATTGTCGATGCAAACTTTCTTGGAGTGGTCCGCGCCTCAAAAGCCGTGCTTCCCCGCATGATTGCCCGCCGTGCTGGACATATTGTCAATGTCAGCTCGATTGCCGGCAGATTATTGATCACCCCCAACTCGGCTTATACTTCATCGAAACATGCCGTGGTTGCTCTATCGGAAGCGATGCGCCACGAACTGCACCGTTTCAATATCCATATTTCTGTGGTTTGCCCCGGTCGGGTCGAAACGCCGTTTTTCGATCATGAAACCTTCCGTCTGAGGGCTCCTCGCCGTGAGACCTCGATCACTGTTTCCCTCGAAGAGGTATCGGCTGCTATTATTCGATCAATAGATCGAAAATCATTGATGACCTTTGTTCCAAAGTATTGGGCGATCGTTTGCTGGTTTTTAGAATCCTTCCCGTGGATTCTCCGGCCAATTTATTCAAAACTGCTTCTGAACCGAATCGAGAGCATTTATAGTGGAAAGCAAACTGACCGGGAGCAGACTGACAAAAGATGAGCACTAAATCAGAATTTGATACGACCTTTTACGACGACAGGGTATGGGGTAGTTCGGAGATCGACCCCCAACGAAAGGGAATCGACCTGTTAAAACTTGAACGTCTTATAGAAGCCGAAAAATCTTGGTCCGGGAAACGTTGTTTGGAAGTCGGCTGCGGCACCGGGAGGTACCTTCGCGGCGTTTCCCGTTTACTATCTGGAAACGAAGTTTGCCTGGCGGGAACCGATATTAGCAAGAAATCACTCAATGTTGCTCAAACGCTGGGATGCGATGTCGAGTATCGGGTGATGGAAAATTTCCAGGTTCCGTGGGAGGACCAAAGCTTTGATGTGGTGTGCTTTCTTGATGTGATGGAACATGTTGAAGATCCTGCCGCCTTTCTGACTGAATCGATGCGCGTATTGAAGGTTGGCGGCGTCCTCCACGCTTCCGTTCCAATGGAGGGAGATTTCCGGTGCTTATGGAGATGGTTTGATTTTATCGGCCTTCATGACCGCACAAAAAGACTGGATGGACAAATTCAGCGGTTTACAAAAAAGTCGCTCAAGGCTGTCTTTTCCGGGTGCGGGATGGAACTGGTAAGGGAGTTTTACAGCTATCAGATCATAGGCAATCTCTTGGACTTTGCCCTGTTTAATTGGCTCAACATTCGCCGTGCTATGGGACATTCCGGGAGCCATTACGAGATTGTTACCGCCTCACGCAGCAATAAAGCCAGCCTTGCAGGCTGCATTGCATCCCTGGCCGAAGCGGCGATGTACTGGGAAGGGCGGGCATTGGGCCCCTTCGCCGGAATGAATGCGCACCTCACTTATCGTCGTATAAAATAAGCTCCAATGTCCCGCGCCGCCCTCAGCCACAAATCTTGCCCCGTTTGCCAGTGGGATCGTTTGATTTATGCTTTCGCCACTTCGGGCGGTGCCTTTTATAAATGTGCCGGCTGCGGTATTTTCCTGTGCGATCCAACCCGGTCTCACACTGAGCAGAAAGCGATCGATTTCTGGTCCAAAGAACAGCGGGCCAACTCGTCTGCGTTGGATGAGGCGGAAAAGAAACACTATTTGGACATGCTGCAAAGGCATGTCCCGAAGGGGAAGCTTCTTGAGATCGGTTGCGGAAAAGGAGACTTCCTTCTGGAAGCACGTTCACGGGGGTTTGAAGTCGCCGGATTGGAAGGAAACCGGGCCCTCGCTGATATGGCGGCTGCAATCATTGGTCGCGATGCGATCAACTGCGCCGAGAATATAGAGGGAGTCTATGAAAAAGGGAGCTTCGATGTCGTGGTGCTATTTGACTTAATGGGCATATTTTCGAATCCGATCGCAATCATGCGGTATGTTCATGAAATCCTGCGGCCCAATGGTCTTTTTGTTTTTTGCGTGCCACTGGCCGACAGTCGAGCGGCAGCTTTATTGCGCCAGGAGTGGGTCGAATTCAATAAACGGCAATCGGTGCTTTTCGACGCAAATAGCGTCCAGAACGCACTCTTTCTGGCGGGGTTTGATCGTTCGTTGCTAGTTCGCCATCCACGCCAAGTCAGCCTTGATTGGCTGCGAAAATATCTTGAGCAATTCCAGCTTCGATGGGGGGGGCGGCTGGCGGCCAGGATGATAACGATCTTCCCAAGGGGACTCCGACAAATTTCTTTCCAGGTAGCAGGAGGGCACGGCGTCGTCATGAGCCACGCAAAGCCCCTCAAATCCGAACACGTTTTATCGATAATCATTCCTGTCTTTAATGAACGCTCGTCATTTGCAGAACTGATCGAGACGGTTCTTGCCAAGGAAATTCCAGGACTCAAGAAGGAAATTATTATTGTGGAGAGCAATTCCACGGACGGTTCACGGGAGGAAGTGCTTCGGTTCCAGGACAGACCGGAGGTCCAAGTTATTCTTCAAGATAAGCCCCGAGGAAAAGGCCATGCGGTTCGGGCGGGATTAGCCGAAGCAACCGGCGATTATGTGCTGATTCAAGATGCCGATCTCGAATACGATATCAATGATTACGATGCCCTCCTTGAGCCGTTAATTACTGGCCGCGAGGCTTTCGTCCTCGGGTCACGCCACGGCGGCAGCAATATCTGGAAGATGCGCAAGTTTAATGAACAGCACGGGCTGGCCTTCTTCGTTAATTTTGGTCATTGGATTTTTTTGACTCTGCTAAATGCCCTCTTTCTCCAGCGACTCCGTGATCCATTCACCATGTTCAAGGTGTTCCGTCGCGATTGTTTGCACGGCCTTGAATTCAAATGCGACCGGTTTGACTTTGACTTTGAGATTTTAATCAAGCTGATCCGGAAAGGCTATCGCCCCATTGAACTGCCGGTCAACTACCGGGCGCGATCTTTTAAAGAGGGAAAGAAGGTTCGCCTTTTTCGTGATCCGATCACATGGCTGCGCGCTCTGATATGGTTGCGATTTGTGAAGATTGATCCAGCGGAAGTCGTTGAGCGAACTCGTCACGTCGAGCCAATGAAAACGGCGAAGGATCCAGCAAAGCCTTTTATTAATAAATAATGAGCATTACGCCCTCCGCCCAAGAGGCAGTCGATGAACGATACTACAGGCATGCAGGGAGCATAAGCTTTGCCCGGCGGGTTTCCTCACTCGCAAGGCGCAGGGTGCATGAACTCTTCATGCAAAGATTGCAACCCAAGCCTGGCGATCGCATTCTGGATATTGGCGTCAGTGACGAGACCGAAATTGAGGCCAATATGCTTGAGCAGTTGTATCCTGATCGGGAGAACATCACTTGCGCCAGTTTGAGCGATGGAAAATCGATTCTCTCGGCGTACCCTGGCGTGCAGCATGTCCAGATCAGAGCTGGTGAACCGCTACCCTTTTCCGATAACGCATTCGATATCGTTTACAGCAATGCGGTCATTGAACATACCGGTTCAGGAACGGACCAGAGAAAATTCATCGCGGAAATGTGCCGGGTTGCTCCCCGCCGATTCCTCGTGGCGCCAAATCGAATGTTCCCCATCGAGCATCATACCGGCCTCCCTCTGGTTCACTACCTTCCCAAGGCGTGGTTCCGCAAGTTGTTGCGCGGCACCCGGTACGATATTTGGTCTTACGAGGAGAACCTGAATTATGTTTCTGCCTCGGACCTCCGGGCTATGTGGCCCGGCAATGATCCAACGATTGTTTATTCCGGAATTGGATTTGGGCGTTGGAAATCAAACCTTGTGGCATATTCAAGTTCGAAATGACGATCCAACCATTTAAGAAGGCTTTCGTGACAGGTGCGGCTGGCTTTATTGGGAGCAACCTGGTTGATCGCTTGCTGGCGCAAAATATTGAAGTCGTGGGTTGGGACAATTTTTCCACCGGACAGACGGAGTTTCTCATTGGCGCCGAGGAACAACCTAATTTCCGATTGGTCCGGGGCGACAATCTCGACCTTGGCGCTCTCACCGCCGCCATGGCTGGCTGCGACACGGTTTTTCACCTTGCGGCAAACGCGGATGTGCGCTTTGGCCTGGAACATCCCAGGAAGGATATCGAGCAAAACACCCTGGCCACTTTCAATGTGCTTGAAGCCATGCGCGCCAACGGCATCCAGCGCATCGCCTTCTCCTCCACCGGGTCCGTTTATGGCGAGGCGGAAAAAATTCCGACCCCTGAAGACGCGCCGTTCCCCATTCAAACCTCCCTTTATGGGGCGTCAAAAGTGGCTTGTGAAGGCCTGATCCATTCCTATTGCGAGGGGTTCGGTTTCGAGGGGTATATCTTCCGATTTGTCTCCATTCTCGGGGAACGGTACACCCATGGGCATGTGTTCGATTTTTATCGCCAACTGCTGGACCACCCGGACTATTTGAAAGTGCTCGGCGATGGGACGCAACGGAAGTCTTACCTGTACGTTCAAGACTGTGTGAGCGCTATTCTCCATGTGATGAGCATCGGAACTGCAAACGCAGCCAAACACCACGTCGAAACCTATAATCTCGGCACGGACGAATATGTGCAGGTTAGTGATTCCATTGGCTTTCTCTGCGGCGCACTCGGCTTGAGACCGCGTCTGGAATTCAGCGGTGGCAATCGCGGCTGGGTCGGCGATAACCCGTTCATCTTCCTCGATACCCAAAAGATCCGCGCCACGGAATGGAAACCCACCCTCACCATTGAACAAGGGATCGGACGCACGCTCCAATGGCTCCAGCAAAATCAGTGGGTTTACGAATCGCGCCAATGAATGTAACCATCCTCGGACTATGGCACCTCGGCTGCATCACCGCCGCGTGCTGCGCAAAGCACTTCAAGGTGATCGGACTGGATTTCGATCCGGCCAATATCGCGAACCTGAGCCACGGCCAGGCACCTTTGCTCGAACCGGGCTTGAACGAACTGATCGCCGATGGGCTTGTCTCGAAACAACTTTCGTTCTCGAATGATCCGGAAACCGCCTGTGCTAAAGCCGACGTCCTCTGGCTCACCTACGACACGCCTGTCAACGACAACGATGAATCGGATGTTGAATCCGTTCTCGTGAATCTCCGTCGTGCGTTGCCCTATCTACCGAAGGGCGCGCTGGTATTGATTTCCGCGCAATTGCCTGTTGGCACCTGCGCAAAGCTGGAAGCGGAATTTCCGCAATTTTCCTTCGCCTGTTCGCCAGAAAATCTTCGCCTGGGCAAAGCCATCGATGCTTTTGAGAAAGCCGAACGCGCAATTGTCGGGATCCGCGGCGATGAGAAAAAGGCTGTGCTCGAAAAGCTCTTCACCCCTTTCGCGTCGCAAATCATTTTCATGCGCACCGAATCGGCGGAGATGGTGAAGCACGCCCTTAACTCGTTTCTCGCACTATCGATCACCTTCATCAATGAAATCGCGCGCCTTTGCGAGCACGCGGGTGCGGACGCAAAGGAAGTTTCCGCCGGACTAAAAAGTGAGGCGCGCATCGGCCCCAGGGCGTATCTCGGCCCCGGTGGCCCGTTCGCTGGCGGCACGCTCGCACGCGACGTTGTCACGCTCACGAAGCTCGCCGAAGCAAAGCGTGAAAACATCTCCGTCATCCCGGCCATCAAACAGAGCAACGATCTGCATCGCGGCTGGGCATTTCGTCGCTTGCAGTCGCGCCTCGGTGATTTGCGTGGCAAAAAAATCTCCATACTTGGGCTAACCTATACGTCGAATACCGACACGCTTCGACGTAGCGCCGCCGTGGAGTTATGCCAGCAACTTCTGACCGTAGGCGCACAGGTCAGCGCATTCGACCCGGCGATAACAACTCTGCCACCAGAATTGAATTCCGTCTCGCTCGCCACAGACATTGAAACAGTGCTCGATGGCGCAATTGCGGCCGTAATTTGCACGGAATGGCCGCGGTTTCGCCAATCCGACTGGTCGAAACTTGTTCCGCTGATGCGCCAGCCGATTTTCATCGATGCGAATCGTTTTCTCGAAAAAGAATTGAAATGCGCACCCGGCGTCGAACATCTTTCCGTCGGTCGCGCCTGAACATGAAACTCAAAAATCTCAATGCGCTCATAACGGGTTCCAGCCAGGGACTGGGGAAAGCCATCGCTGAACATTTTCTACGCGAAGGGGCAAACGTTGTCCTTTGTGCCCGAAGCGAAAAGGAATTATCCGCCACATGCGATGAACTTGCCGAAAAATTTCCGGCACAAAAAGTTTTTGCCAAACCGTGCGACGTATCCGACGAGGCGCAAGTGAACGAACTTGTCGCCTTCACCCTGCACGAGCTCGGCTCGCTCCAGACGCTTGTGCTGAATGCGGGCGTTTACGGACCAATGGGGCCGACGGAATCTGTTTCTCTCGACGATTGGCGCCAAGCAGTGGATATCAATTTATTCGGCGTGCTGCTGCCGAGTCGCACGGTGATTCCGCATTTCAAAAGTACGGGACAGGGAAAAATTGTTATCCTGAGTGGCGGCGGCGCGACCAGTCCATTGCCGAACATTAGCGCCTATGCGGCGTCGAAAGCAGCCGTCATTCGCCTAATGGAAACGCTCGCGGAGGAATTGAGATGTTTCCATGTGGACGTGAACGCCATTGCGCCCGGCGCGCTCGCTACCCGTTTTGTGGACGAAGTGCTCGCAGCGGGCCCGGAAAAAGTCGGGCCGGCATTTTTCGAGAAGAACAAAGCTTGGAAAGAGAACGGCGCGACCCCGCTTGAACTCGGCGCAAGTCTGGCGGTTTACCTCGCCAGCGCCGAAAGCGATGGCATCACCGGAAAGCTCATCAGTGCGCAGTGGGATCTGTGGAAAGATTTGCAAAAACATCGCGACGACCTTGCAACATCGGATATCTACTGCCTCCGTCGAATTATCCCGGAGGATCGCGGCAAAAATTGGAATTGATATGTCCCTTCGCATTGCACTTATCGGCTGCGGCCTCATCGGACAGAAGCGCTTGAAGCTTTTGCCGCCCGGCAGTGTGACTGTCGCGTGCGACACGCAACTGGATCGTGCCAGTAATCTTGCTGCGCAAAGCCCCGGTTGCGTCGCTACGGATTCGTTTGAGCAAGCCGTGAGCTCGCCAAATGTGGATGTGGTGATGATCGCCACCATCAATTCCGCGCTCGCGCCGATCGCATTGGCGGCGGTGAACAAGGGCAAACACGTTCTGGTCGAAAAACCCGCGGCAATCAGTGTTGCTGAGATTGAAGGGCTTGAAACGGCAGCCAGAAAATCCGGCGTGCTCGTTCGGGTCGGCTACAACCACCGTTATCATCCGGCGGGCCTAAAGGCGGTGGAAATCTTTCGAAGCGGTGCGCTGGGGCCAATGATGTTTGTACGCGGTCGTTATGGCCATGGCGGGCGCGTGGGGTATGAGAAGGAGTGGCGAGCCAACCCAAAGCTCTCCGGGGGCGGCGAGTTAATCGACCAGGGAGTGCATCTCATTGACCTCGCAGGCATTTTCCTGGGCGAGTTTGTGACTGTGGAAGGGCATGCCTCCACTTGCTATTGGGACATGCCCGTGGACGACAATGCGTTTCTAAGCCTGCGCAATGCCTGCGGCAATACCGCCTGGCTGCATGTCAGTTGCTCGGAATGGAAGAACATGTTCAGCCTCGAAATCTACGGGCGCGACGGCAAGCTTCATTGGGAGGGGCTTGGCGGCAGCTACGGCATGGAGCGGCTCACCTATTACAAAATGCTACCGCAAATGGGGCCTCCAGAAACCACCATTTTTGAATACCCTCGGGGCGACAATTCATGGCTGCTTGAGATGTCGGAGTTCTTCGAAGACGTTCGCCTCAAGCGCACCCCCGTGCCCGGCCTGAAAGAGGCGAAAGCAGCGCTGGCGGTCGTTGAAAGAATACCCGCACAGAAAAAACTATGATCATTGCGCGTTCTCCCCTCCGTATTAGCTTGGGCGGCGGCGGGACTGATTTGCCCTCCTATTACGAAGAACACACCGGCTTCCTCATCGCCGCCGCCATCGACAAATACGTTTACATCACCCTGCACGAGACGTTCGTTCCGGATTTGATCGTAAAGTATTCGGAATTGGAGCGCGTGCCGGAAGCCGCGCTTTTGAAACATCCGATTATCCGCGAAGCTTTTGAATTGCTGGAAATGGGAGGTCATTCCCTGGAACTGACCTCCATGGCGGATATCCCGGCAGGAACCGGGCTGGGATCTTCCGGCAGCTTTACGACCGCGCTCTTAAAGGCGCTTCACGCCAGGAAAAAGGACCTTATCCATCCGGCGGAACTGGCCGAGCAGGCCTGCGAGATTGAGATCAATCGGCTCAAGGAGCCGATCGGCAAACAAGACCAATACATCGCGGCCTACGGCGGGATCACCTGCTTCAAGTTTCTGCCGGGGGGCAAAGTCGAGGCTTGGCCGCTGAAGATTTCCGAAGAGACGCTCTATAATCTCGAAGATAACCTGCTCCTGTTTTTTACCGGCTACTCGCGTTCGGCCTCGTCGATTTTGAAAGAGCAGAACGACAAGAGCAAGGCGTCCGACGCTTCGATGACCGAGAACCTGCATTTCATCAAAAGGCTCGGCGAGCAGAGCCAGTGTGCGTTGGAAACGGGCGACCTGCACCTGTTCGCGCGACTCATGGATGTGCATTGGCAGCGCAAAAAGGAGCGCAGCGGCAATATGAGCAACTCGAAGATCAACGAATGGTATGATCTCGCCATGGCCAACGGCGCGCTCGGAGGGAAACTCATCGGCGCGGGCGGCGGCGGCTTCCTCATGTTTTACGCGGAAGACAAAGTCAAACTCCGCCGGGCAATGCACCAGTCGGGGTTAAAGGAAGTCCGGTTCCGGTTCGACTTCGAAGGCACCAAGCTGCTCATTTCGTGAGTGCCATCGCTTCACTGGATATTCCGGTTGCCATCCTCGCCGGCGGCATGGCAACTCGTCTGCGGCCGATTACGGAACGCATTCCTAAAATCCTGGTCCCCGTTGCGGGAAAGCCCTTTCTCGCTCACCAACTGGAGTTGCTGCGGAGCCAGGGAGTTCAGCGCGTTGTCCTCTGCCTGGGGTACCGCGGGGAAATGGTAGCGGAACACTTTGGCGACGGTCGGGACTTCGGGGTGCAACTGGATTACAGCTCCGACGGTCCAGTGCTCCTCGGCACTGGCGGCGCCTTAAAACAAGCCCTGCCCCAACTCGGGGACCGTTTTTTTGTCCTCTACGGGGACTCCTATTTAACCGCCGCTTTTCCTCCCATCGCCGAGTTTTTCGATCGCAGCGGCAAACTCGGGCTGATGACCGTTTACCGCAACGAGGGACTCTACGATACGAGCAATGTCGTTTTCGCCAATGGCGAGATTGCGGTGTACGACAAAAAGGCGCGCCTGCCGGAAATGCGCCATATCGATTACGGGCTGAGCCTGTTCCGCAAGGAAGTTTTCGAGGAGGTTGCTGCCGGGGAAGCCTGCGATCTCGCGGAAGTCATGACGCGGCTGGTGACGCAAAAACAACTCGCGGGCTACGAGGTGCCGGAACGGTTCTACGAAATCGGCACCCACACCGGGCTGGCTGAGTTGGAGAGCCATTTGAGCGGAGTTGGAAGTGGGTGAGGTGGAAATCTTGTTCCCAAACTCATCCATTTGGGAACACACTTGTGGGCGCAACCCATTGCGGCGATGGGGGAACGGGGCTCCGACTCGCTCCCGAAGCCCATCCCGGCAATAGAGTTGCCGGGACAATGGCGTTCCCAAATTGGAGTTTGGGAACGAGACGCGAAGAGCGGAATAGCGCATTGACAAACCCCATGATTCCTCGTCTTTTTGAGCGCCTCCCGAGCAGGATCAAATTTATGTTCTCCCAGCAATTCCTCGATGAAGTCCAGCAGATCACAGCCCAACTCGATCCGGCATTGATTGAGAAGCTTGCGGAGGAGCTCGCGAGTGTCCGAAACCGCGGGGGCCGTCTTTTTATTCTCGGCGTCGGCGGCAGCGCGGCCAATGCGAGTCACGCGGTGAACGACTTCCGGAAGCTCTGCGGGTTTGAGTGCTACGCGCCCACCGACAATGTTTCCGAGCTAACCGCGCGCACCAACGACGAAGGCTGGGCAACGGTTTTCGCGGAATGGCTCAAAGGGAGCCGAGTCAATGCAAAGGACGGCCTTCTTATTCTCTCCGTCGGCGGCGGCAATCTGGAAAAGAACGTCAGCCCCAATCTCGTCAGCGCCATTCAAGTTGCAAAACAAGCGGGCGCATCGGTGCTTGGGATCGTTGGGCGGGACGGCGGGTACACTGCCCGGGAAGCAACCGCCTGCGTTATTGTTCCCACCGTGAACGCCGCGCATGTCACTCCCCATTCGGAAGCATTCCAGGCAGTTATTTGGCACCTGCTTGTCTCCCACCCCAAGCTCAAGACCATGGAGACGAAATGGGAAAGCACGAAGTAAGCGCAGGATCGAGGGCTGTATTTCTAGATCGCGACGGAGTCATCAACCGCCCCTTGGTCCGCGACGGAAAACCGTATCCCCCGGTCTCCCTTGAGGAGTTCGAACTCCTGCCAGGCGTTGCGGAAGCCTGCCAGTTGTTGAAGCAGCATGATTTCTGGCTCGTCGTCGCGACCAATCAACCCGATGTGGGAAGGGGCACGCTGAGCGCCAGCGTTGTCGAAGCGATCCATGCCCGGATGTGCGAACTGCTGCCCATCGACCGGGTTGAAGTCTGTTACGATCCGGGCCAGGGAATCCCTTCCGAATTTCGCAAACCCGCCCCCGGAATGCTCTTAAGGGCCGCCCGTGAACTTGGCATCGACCTCACCCAGAGCTATATGGTTGGTGACCGCTGGCGCGACATCGACTGCGGCGCAGCCGCCGGCTGCGCTACGATTTTTATCAATTACGGCTACGCCGAAGAACTTCGGCAGACTCCCCATTTCCAAGCTTCCAGCCTGCTGGAGGCCGCGCATATCATCACCCGCCCCTATGAAAAACATCGCTGATCTAAACGTAAAAATTTTCGCAGACGGAGCCGACAAAAACGGCATCCTTGAACTCTACAAGCACCCGCTGATCAAAGGCTTGACGACTAATCCCACCCTCATGCGCAAGGCGGGAATTTCCGACTACGAAAGCTTCGCGCGGGAAATCCTTGAGATCGTCCGGGAGAAGCCGCTCTCGCTGGAGGTGTTTTCCGATGAATTTCCCGAGATGCAGCGCCAAGCGTTGAAGATCAGTTCCTGGCAGGAGAATGTTTACGTCAAAATCCCGATCACCAACACGCGCGGAGAAACGTCGCTGCCGCTCATCCATTGCCTCGCCGAACAGGGCGTCAAAGTGAATGTCACCGCCCTGCTGACCCTGGATCAGGTCAAAGGCACAGCTAGTGTCTTGAATGCCGCGGTGCCTTCCGTGGTTTCCGTATTCGCCGGGCGAATCGCGGATACAGGGATCGACCCTGTTCCGATGATGTCGGAAGCCCGAGCCATCCTCCATGATTTGCCGAAAACGGAACTCCTCTGGGCCAGTTGCCGAGAGGTTCTGAACATCCTCCATGCGGAGGAAAGCGGCTCACATATTGTTACGGTCGGGCACGACTTCTTAAAAAAGGCGATGGCGATGTGGGGGATGGATCTTGCCGAGTTGTCGCTGGATACAGTGAAGATGTTTCAGCGCGACGCCGAGGCTGCCGGCTATCGGCTGTAGTCTCAATACAGCCCGCCACAAACAGCGGCCAAGATGGCCACTCTCCTATATGAGCCAGCCTTAAATCCCAGGCACCAAATAATGCGCGGTTTTCAGAAGAGCTTCGGAGGCATGTTCCGTATGCACCTTCAAGTGCGGGCAGGCAACTTTCGCCGCAGCTCAGCTCTCAAATTTGCAAGGCCATCACTCCTGGGCGCGGCTTAGCAGAAATGCGGCGCCGCCACAGGTCACCAACGCCCCAAGCGCTAGGAAAATCAGGTCGCCCTGAATAAAGGAGAGATCGGCGTTATGAAGGTTGATCAGGCGAAAGGCGTGGCAGAAGTGAGTCAGCGGAAAGGTCTCTGAAATATAGCGGATTCCTTCTGGCAACTGCTCAAGCGGGGCAAACGCGCCGGAAAGCGGAAACACAGGGAGCAGATAGAACACCGCAACCTGGATTGCCTGCGTCTGGGTAGTGCAGATGGCGGAAATGAGAAGCCCCAGCCCGAGCGAACACAACAGGAACAACAAACAGAGACTCGCCAGCACCAGCGGTTGATGGAATTGGACCCCAAAATAGAAATGCGCGACGGCGACGGAACTAGCGATAAGAGCCATTGAAATCCCGAGGTAAGGGAGCACCTTGCCAACCACAATTTCACTCCGCCGCAACGAGGTAATGAGCAGTTGCGAAAGCGTTCCCGCCTCGCGTTCCCGGGTGATCGTGCACGCCATCAGGGTGACGGTAAGCAGTTGGAGGATCAGGCCGATGATCCCCGGCGTGACATAATCGATAAACCGCTTTTTCGGATTGAAAAGCACTTCGCTCTTCACGTCCCAAGCCTCCATGGCTGAGACGAACTGCTTGCGGGTGGCCAGCGGCAGCTTCTCTCCCATTTCAGTGACCTCTTCGGGAAGGTTCTCGATCATTTTGTCCCGGGACTGCTTCTGAAATTCACCCAACGTTTGGCGCAGCGAGCCTTCGAGTTGATCCGCCGTGGTGGTGTCGCTTCCGTCCAGGATCATTTCCAAGGGAGCGGGATTGCCGTTCTGCAAGCTCTTCCCCCACCCTGCCGGAATCACCAGGGCGGCCAGCGCCTTTGCGTGCAGCAAATCGGTCTTGGCCGTTCCCGGCTGCACCTTCCAAGCGAAGGTTTGGTTCTTGGAAAGCGCTTCCGTAAAGGCCCGGCTCTCCGCGCTCTGGTCCCGGTCGAGCAACAAGGCGGGCGCATCCTTCATGGCCGTCATTTCAAACGCGTGCCCGAAAATAACGGTCAGCAACGGCGGCAGCACCAAGATGAGCACCAGAATGCGGCGGTCCCGCCAAACGTGCAGAAATTCTTTGATCGCCACGCTGGCGATGGCTCGAAGACTCTCAATCAGGTTCACAGGGCGCCTCCTTTGGGTTCATCGGCAAGGATCTCGTGGTAGCCTTGCGAGTAGGCTTTGAAAACGTCCTCCATATCCGGGGCCGACCAGGTGTGCCCGAGATACCGCAACTCGGGAAACGGCCATTCAGCCATCCACTTTGCGAGCAACTGCTCCGGGTTCGGCGCGTAAATCCGGGCGCGTCCGCTCCGGAGGGAAACACCGAGCACGCCGGGAGTCGCGCGCAAATTCACCAGCGCGGGCATGAGGGGTTCAACCTGCAACTCCAGAAGTTTGCCCTTGAAACGCGCCTTCAACGCTTCGGGCGTGTCCTTGGCAAGCAGGTTCCCTTTATGGATGAACCCGACGTTCGTGCAGCGTTCCGCCTCGTCCATGTAATGGGTGGTCACAAAAATGGTGGTGCCGCTGTGGCTCAGGTCGTAGAGCAAATCCCAGATCTGCTGCCGGTGGACCGGGTCCAATCCCGACGTCGGCTCGTCGAGGAAGAGCACGAGCGGCTCGTGGATCAAAGCGCAGCCCAGCGCCAGAAGCTGCTTCATGCCGCCGGAGAGGCTGCCGGCCATGGCGTTGCGTTTGCCTTCCAAGTCGAGCTGGCGAAGCAGCAGTTCGATGCGCCCCGGCAGTTTTTCCCCAGAGACCCGATAGGCGCCGCCGAAAAATCGGAGGTTTTCGGTGACCGTCAGATCGCTGTAGAGACTGAACTTCTGGGCAACATAGCCGAATTTCGAGCGCACCCGGTACCGGTCTTTCCAAGTGTCCTCTCCGTCAATGAATGCTTGGCCGTCGCTCGGCCGCACCAGCCCGCAGAGCATCCGAATGGTGGTTGTTTTTCCGGCCCCGTTGGCCCCTAGAAATCCGAAAATTTCCCCGGCGGGTATCGACATGGAAACCCGGTCAACAGCCACGGTGTCTCCATAGGTTTTCGCCAACTGGTTCAGGGTAATAAGAGGCTGCGTCATCAAAAGAATCAGAAACGTAAGCGGGCGATGCGCGCGCGGCAAGATTTCGCGTAATCCGCCGAAAAAAACAGGAACGTTGACAACCCCTCGCTCTCCTGTCACCGAAATAGCGTGCAGACTCCACGTTTCAGATCATCCGCCGTCCTCGGGCTCTCTTCTCTCGTTCTGTTCCTCGCGTTCGGCCCCGCCCTCCCGACTCTGGCAGACCCGGCCTCGGACCTTGCGGCGTTCAGTGCTTTCGAAAATCTCGATCTCTCGAAACTCGCCGGAGCAAAGCCCTTGGGCGCTCGAGGCGCTCCCGTCTCTTTTCCACGGGGGATGGCGGTGCAATCGTGTTACGTCCTTCCCCTGCCGTTAAAGGAAGCGGTGGCGTTCCAAAGGGAATGGAAGGCGAGCGGGCACCCCGAGTTGAAAGTTTATTTGCACCGCGATCTCTCGCCGAAAGCGAGCTTGGCCGAGTTTCAAGCGATTGGTTCCGCTCCTGATAGCGCCGCTGTCCGCGCACTCATGGCGGCAACGCAGGCGCTGAATCCCGACCGCCCGGAACTGCAAATGAGCGCAGGGGAAGCCAAGCTCTTTAACAAAGCCTCCACGGACGGCGCGGCGGGGAGCATGCCATCCAATGTTGCCGCTTTCTGGAGCCGGATTCTTCAGCAGCGCGCTGCCGCCTTTGTGACCGGAGGCGCTTCCCGGCAGCCGGCCTACAGCGCAGGGGAATCAATCCGCCCATCCGAGGAAATCGCGCAACTCCTCAAAGAGCAACCAAAGATCGCCGGGCATTTCAAAGCGCTGCTGGATGAAAGCGGATGGCTCAATGGCGGCGGAAAGCTCACGCTCTCGCTGTCATTGGAGTTGTTCGACGTTGAAGGCCAGGGCGCATTTTCCCTGGGTGCGGCCTACGCCAAACAAACCGGCGAAAGCTGGCAAACGCTCGAGGTTCAATATTATGCCAGCAGCGGGTACTTCGCGATGGTCACCTTGCATCAGTTTTGGCCCGTGAAAATCGGAGCCAGGGAGGCCACGCTCGTGTGGCGCGGAGATCTGCTCTCATCGGCGTCGCTGGCAGAGTTGCACGGTGTGGAGCGCCTCGGTTCCTCCGGCGCCATGATGAAAGCCATTCAGAAAAACATCGGCTTCCTGCAAAAGGACGCCGAGAAACGGTAGTTGAACTCATGACCATGCACCTTTCAAAGCTGTCTCTTGTGTTGGGGTTCACCCTCCTGAGCGCCGCGCTCCAGGCAGAAGAGCGTTCCTACGAACTCGACGCCAACTACTCCTTCACCGGCGGCGCCACCACGGGGTTTCACAAGAGCGCAAACGGGAGCGTCTCCGAGCAAAGCGCGCAACTGCGCTCGGTGATTTCGATTCCGGTTTCCGATACCGTTCTCGGGCGGGTCGGCCTCGATTGCGAACTCAATGCTTTCGGCATCCCCAACTCCGCTCCCCTCCCCAACACCCTCGAATCGACCAGTCTCGTCCTGGGACTGGACGTTCAGGCTTTCGAGAGTTGGATTGTCCGGCTGGAAGCGACCCCCGGCATTTACAGCGACTTCCACGATCTCAACAGCGGCGATCTGAACATTCCCGTCGCGCTCGGGGCCTCCTACATCGCCGGGCCAGACCTCCAATGGGTGCTCGGACTGCGTTTCGATGCCAATGCCAGGTATCCGGTCCTGCCGGGAATCGGAGTGCGCTGGAAGTTTACGGACAAATGGGTGCTCAACGCCATCCCCCCAACGCCTCGGCTGGAATACCAACTGAACAAAGCGGCAACGCTTTATCTCGGCGCGGACCTGAGAGGGAGCACCTACCGCGTCGAGGATCGATTTGGCAGCTCGCACGGGAATCCGCAGCTCAATGGAGCGGTGGTTGAGCTGGACGAGATCCGAACCGGCGCCGGCGCAACCTGGAAGCTCCGGAAAGACCTCACGTTTGGACTCGAAGCCGGATATCTTCCCTATCGCAAGTTCGATTTTTATCGGGCTGACACCAGCTTCAAGACGCGTTCGGGCGCACCATACGGACAGTTCGCGATTTCAAGCCGTTTCTAGGTTAGCTATTCACTTCATGAATGAGAGCTAATGGAAATATAGGCACTCTTATCATAGGCTGATGACGGAATTGTAATCCGTCCCACCACCTCCAATCTGTGATAACCGGCCTTTGTCCCAACGGGCAGCGGCATGTTAATCAAAACCACGCACGGCCACGCGAAAATCGTCCGTTCCGCGAAGGAAGTCGATCAAGCCCTGTGGCAGTGCGCGATGGCTCCGCAGTGTCAGGACTGCCGATATTACGAGGTGATTGAGGAGACGCTTAAGGAGCCGTTCGACTACCGGTATGCCATCCTGACGAACACCCATGACGACAGAGCCACTGTGCAGCCCTTCTTTTTTGTCGATCAGGACATCACCGCTGGCCTGCCAAAAAGATTGCGAGCCCTGGCCGAGCGGGTACGGCGGGCCTTCCCGAGATTCCTCAATTACAAGATCGCAATGGTGGGCTGCGCCGCTGCGGAGGGGCAACTCGCTTGCGCCGAACCGTGGGCGCTACAGATGCTCCATGAGGCGATCGACGTCTGCGCACGCGTCGAAGGGGCCAAGGTGGTCCTCTTTAAGGATTTTCCATCCATCTACCGGGACGACTTCAGGCACCTGACCCGGCTTGGATACACTCGCGTCCCGAGCATGCCCGCCGCGAAGCTGCATTTGGATTTCAAGAGCTTCGAGGACTACATGACCCGGCGGCTCAGCCGGATTTACCGAAAAAATCTGCGCCGAAAATTCCGGGACAGCGATCGTTTCGGGGCATTGAGAATGGAGGTCGTTCGGGATGTCACGCCCCACATCGAAGAGGTCTTTTCATTATACCAGCAGACTTTTCGAAGGTCGGAATTCCGGTTCGAGGAACTGACCAAAAATTACTTTTGCGAACTCGGCAGGCGCATGCCCGAACGGGTCCGGTTCTTCCTTTGGCGGGACGGGGAGCAGATTGTCGCGTTCGCGGTCTGCATGATCCATGGCGACGTCCTTCATGATCTCAATGTCGGGATGGACTACTCCGTGGCGCTCGACCGGCATCTCTATTTCGTCACCCTGCGGGACATCGTTTCCTGGGCGCTGAACGAAAACCTCAAGATTTACCAAACCGGGCCACTTAACTATGACCCAAAGCTCCACCTGCGGCTCGACCTCGCCCCGCAAGACCTCTATGCCCGGCACCTCTCTCCCATGCTCAATCCGATCTTCGGCTGGGCCTTGCATTTCCTGGAACCGACGCGGCACGATCCTATTTTGAGGAAGTTTGCCAATTCCCATGAGTTGTGACCGTTCTGTGGGCATTTTCCCGAGGCGCCCGACCGCGTATAAGTTGCGCGTTCGCCATTGACGGACGCCCGCAACTCATTAACATCCGTGTGGCATGGCACTCATCCGTCAACTCCTTTGGCTCGCGGTCTTTGTGATCTCGACGCTTTCGTTTGTCGTCCTTTTTGAGAATGGGACAACCAACTTCGGCCCCAATGTTATCGAGAAGGTCAAAGAGCTTCAGAAGTTCGCGAGCGAACAGATCAATCCCCCCAAAAAAGAGCAGAAAGCTCCGTAGGCCTCTACTCGCTGGGCACATTCAGCCTCCCTCGCGCGCTAGCTTGAAAATTGTTTGCGGCGAGAGTCTCGCCGGGTAGTAGAAGCGGCATCCCTGCCGCTTCGTTCCTAGGGAAAGCGGCTGGAAGCCGCTTCTACTACGGGGCCGGAAATTCGTGCGGTGCTCAGGTGTATAGTTTCCCCGATGAACGATCCGGCAAGGCACGCAGCCGGCGGCGGGACTACTCCGAAAAACCCGGAATGGTTCTGCTCAATCATTCCCAATGCGACACAGGCTTCCAGCCTGTTCCTTGAATGGTGGCGCGGCCTGCACCCGAACAGGCTGGAAGCCTGTGTCGCGGTTCCCGACCCCGCGAATAAGCCAGGTGTATTTCCATTCTGCGTGGGGGGCGTGGCCCATGGGAAATGCACATCCCGTCCAAAAACTCTGCCCTGGCGACCTTTGCGGGCCTGGCGCGAAATCCCACTGCTTTTTTCGAGGGTAAAATTGTGGAAAGCTCCAGTCATTTTGCTAAACTAACGGCAACCACCCACGACCAATCCGACGAAACGCGCCACCCACCCCCCGATGAAATTCAGGTTTTCCCGCAAAAAGCAGGTGGTTGGAATCGATCTGGGCCAGGCATACCTCAAGGCGGTCCTGCTCCAGTTGAACGTGAAAACCGGCGAGGTTTTGGTTGAAAATTACGCAACGGTTCTCCGCAACGAGCCGGAAGTCCCCTTGGAGGAAGCCCTCCGGATTCTTTGGAACAAGTTGAAAACCAAATGCCTCGACTGCGCCGTCGCTCTGTGGCCGGAAGGCGGATCAGTCCGCGTATTTGAGCCCGCGACCTCGTCCGATCGCATTCGGGAACTGATGGAAGCGGAAGCTCAGCCCAGCCAGCCGAATGACTTGGTGGTGGATTGCGCGCCGACAGGCTCGCCAGAGAAGCCCCGGTCCATCGGATGCGCCATGCCCCGCGCGGCCACTGCCGAAATCGAAGCCGCCTTGAAGAAGCTTAAAAAACGCTTGAGCATCGTGCAACTGGCGCCCATTGCGATTTTTAACGCCTTCGTCGTATCGCACGAAAAAGTGGCCAAAGAGAAATCATTTCTGCTCGTGGATATCGGCAGCAACACCACCACGATTCTCGGGGGGCAAAAGGGAGGACTGCGGTTCAGCCGCACGCTGGCCTGGGGGACGAAAGCGATCGAAGAGAATTTGATTTGCGAGGGCGGGCTCGACCCCGGCGAAAGCCTCGAGAAGATTTCCGAAACCGACGATATCAACCTGAACGCCATCAAGCGGTCCATGCAAGTGATCGCGCGCGACATTGCGCAATCGCTGCAATACCTCCAAGGCCAGAGTGGCTCTTTTATCGAGCAGGTCTATTTATCGGGCTGGTTGAGTTCGCAGAAACACCTGGTAACGCTGCTCCAGGAAGAGGTGACCCAAGGCTATAGCCATACGTCGGTCAATGAACGGACCGGGAGCGAGCTTACGCAGTGGAATCCACTCCGGAGTTGCACCGCCACCGATCTCGCCCTTTCGGATTTCAAATTGCTCACCGATCTTTCAAGACTCCCGGCGGCCAGCGGCGCGGCTTTCCAATACCTGCTCTGAGATGATCATCCGCACCAATCTCCGTGCTCCCACCGTGGAGCAAGCTCGAACGCCGGTCCTGACGCCGATTCGCAAGGCCGCCATCGCGGGGATCTTGCTCGGGGTGACTCTGCTTGGATACTGGCTGGTTCTCGATCACGAAGTCCGGGCTCTTCGGCTTGAATTCGCCGCGAAAACCGCCATCGAAAAGCCGCTTAGGCAAAATCTCGAACTCGCCCGGCAGCGGGCCATCGCGCTTGCGGAAAAGCTCCAAAAACGCCAAACCATTCTGGGCTATCTGAAGGGCCGCGTAAACTGGGCGCCAGTCCTTGAGCGCATCTACAGCGCCGTTCCCGAAAACGTGCAACTCAGCGAACTCAGACTCACGCACAACCCCAATGGCGCGTGCGTGGCGCAAGTGGCGGGGCGCGCCGCAGGGGAGCAACCCCGGATCGAAGCCGACAAATTCCGGGTCATCCTGCTCGATACCTTGCGCGAGTTCGACAATTCCCCCACGGCAAGCTTCATTGCCCTGGACGATTCCGAGCAGGTCGTCCATCGGAATCGCAAAGAAATGGCGGTGGCCGTTTTCTCCATCCAGGTTAAGTGGGTAAATCACGCCAATGCAAACTAAGGAAAAGACACAGCTCATCGCCCTGGCTGCGATCGTGGTCGTTACCGCGATCCATCAATTCTTTACCTGGGTGCTGACTCCGTTAAGCTCCGAGCGGGCGACTCTGACCCGTGACTTGGCGAGCTTGAAGGACCAGGCCTCGAGCGAGGCTGCCGAATTGAGGCGCTTGACCTCCGCTGAGGACGCGGAGAAGGCCAACGAATGGATGGATTATCTGGCTGGACGGGCCGTCAAAGAGGTGGTGGAGAACCCCGTTCTCTCCTGCCCCAACCTGATCCAAGGGGCGTTTGCCGGAACTGGGATTCTGAAATGTCCGACCAAGCTGACCTATGTGCTGCCGTTCAACGCCATCCCGTCCGGCATTCTCTACGGGTGGACCGCCATGCCCGCGCCGGTGAACCCTCTGCGACTCGGGGTTGCGGTTTGCGATTTGGAACGCAAGAACCGACTCGCGCAAATCGAGAGCCTGACGATTGCCACGTCCGGCACCGATTCCGCGATCCAAACGGCGGAACTCGTCGTCGCAATCCCCGTGAAACCATGAGCCTAAACCTAGTGTTTACTGAGGACCAAAGGTCCGTCCCATACCAGCCTGGGGCAGCGCCCCAGGAATACTCGCAAAACGAATCAGGGCTGAAGGCCCGTGCTATTTCGGGCGCGTGGCGATGGTTCGGGCCTTCAGCCCTGGAGGATATAAAATCGAAAACCTGGGGCGATGCCCCAGGCTGGTATGGGGCCGCGCCGTTGGCGCTGAAAATGCACTTTCTCAAACAAGCGGTATTCATGCCGAGCACTATTACCTCTGCGCCTCTGCGGGAGAACAAGATGAGAGCTCTCTTCATCGCTGCCGCGCTATCGTTGGCTCTAACCGCCAACGGAATTGCCGAAATCTATTCGGTCGCGGAATTTCCCAATCCATCCGAATTCTCGCTCGAAAAAATCACCCGCGATCCTTTCAGTTCAATCGATCAGAAAGACGAGCCAAAGCCCGCTGAGTCGCAACCGATGGTATTGCTCAGCGGAAAGCCCGATGGAATCGGACCCGATTTATTCCAGGTAAGCACCATCTCCATTGCGAAGTTTGCGATTGCCATCATCAACCACAAGGCATTCGTAGCGGGAGATAGCTTCTCGATCAAAGCCGCCGAGCGGGTCATCAAAGTCGCTGTCGCCAAGGTCAACGACGGGGATGTCGTCCTCGAACTCGAAGGGCGCAAACTGACCGTGCCGCTGCGCCGGAAGTAGCGAAGTAGCCGAGCCGATTTACCTATCTCTGCACGTCCTCGAACCAGCTTGCCACCGCAAACCGGGCAATGCTAGCACCGCCCGCCAGCGCTTCGTCGTAAATGACTCGCGTATTCCCAATCAAGGTGGCTGTATTACCCACCAAACTGCCGACAAACGTGCTATTCCCGCCAAGGGTCAAATCATAAGCAGGAGCGTAAACGGTTCCAATAAACTTGCTGTTCCCGGCAAGCGTCATGGAACGCGTCGTTCCATCTGTTGGAGTGATTCCGTAAATCGAAAGAGTTGATGCCACGTTGTTCTTATTTACGATCCCATTTCCAGTAGTATTAATATTTCCACCAACGTATATTTTCACATTGACGCCGTTGACAATCGAAATTGCGCCATCCGTACTCGATCCGCCACCTCTCGTATCCATGTCTCCAATGACGTAGAGCTCGACATAGCTCTGCGACTTATCATTGCTACCGTTATTTGTCTTGCCGAAATCAAACGTGATCATGTCGGAACCGCCAGCCAGGGTGACGCTATCCGCCAAGTACCGGGCTGGACTGGCTTTACTGCCAGCGGTGAGGACGATGGCAGATTTGATGATCTTCGATCTTGTAGCATACGTGAAGGTGCTGGTTGGCGCAAGTACCGAAGCGATCGGTTCGTAGAAATTAGGATTCGAGACCCCCAGAACGTTGGCGATTCCGGTAATCGTTTGTCCGACTGTTCCTCCGTTTGTATTAACATCTCCATAAATCGTGGCGTTACCAATGCCTGCAAACTGAGAGTCGGTGGCGACATCCGCACCCAAAACAGGAGAAGCTAGCGGACCGTTATTATTGTTCAGATTATAATAACCTTCGATGGAAAAGTTTGGCAATTTGTCGGTCCCCGAGCGCAGCGGATCTGAGGAGTTGAAACTGTCCACCACGATATTATGGTTATTCATGTTGATAGCTCCCTTGGTCAGCAGCGCCAAATCCATCGTCGATACCGGTCTTAACCACACGCAGAGCTTCCGGGTCGCGGACGCGTTGCCCGAGGAACCCGACTTCATGTTGGTGAGTTTGCGAAGTACAACATCCCGGGCGTCCGCCACATAGGATCTGCCGCCTGAAACGGTTCCGGTCCCAGAGGAGGTAATAAGAAAGTAAGGCTGTTGGATGGTCGATCCCGAGAGGCCAACTCCGTAAGAATACGCTGTAATGTTATAGTTGGCTTGCGGGTTTGCATTCGAATCTCCGGAATGCCCCATACCCACTGTGCCGCTACTGACCGAACCACTCCATGAACTCCCTGTTAACACGGTCGAAGAGGTCTGCTGGTTAAGATAGGGAAGGACCTGGTTGTTCACCTGAGCAATCGCCTGATGAACCCCGGCTTCAGCGGCAGTTAGCGATTCCTGCCAGGCCCCGGCTTGATTGATCGCGGCCCGCCCTTTGGACACTTTGGTGATCACAAACCCCGCCAGCGCGGCGAGAACCGTCACGATAAAGAGGGCACAGAGCAGGGCGCCGCCAGAACTGCTTTTCCGATAAGTTGAGTTCATGATATTTGGAACTGGTTACAGAGATTTCTCCCTGAGATATACAGTATCTTTGGTGACTACTGGGGAGGCAGTCCGGTTGGACAAAAAAACATTGGCTGTCGCGGTAAGTTCAATCGAGTTCGCATTGCTCATGGTAACCGGACTGTTCGAACCGCTCTTCAACACATAAGTGAAACCGACGCCATTACTGAACGACGCCACCTGCCGGCTGACGGTATAGCTGCCAGTGGAGTCCGTCCACTGGAATTGCCGAACGATTTCCACCTCACTATTATTCCCCGTCGGTCGTCGTAAATAGCTGGCCGTGCAAGTATTCGTTACGCTTTCCAGGCCGGTCTTGACGTCGAATGAAAACCCAGTGGTGATCGGAACAGCCGGATCGCCGGCAAATGCGCCGGAAGTCTTAAAAGCGGGAGTCCCACCGCTGGCCGCGTATCGCATCGGAATGACGCATGCAAGATCCGTGCCGGAAACGCTGACAGGGGTCGAGCCCGAGGGGAGTGAAAAGCTGGTGGCGTTTCGCAGATCCACCGCCATGGAATCCAATACCCTCTGTTGGGAAACCCGGATCGAGTTCCAATTTAAAGAAAAGGTCAGCCCTTTTTGCAAGGTGATATAGGCCGTGAGCGCGGCGACCACCATGACGATGCCGACCGCGCCGCCCACCATGACTTCCACCAATGTAAAACCGTTTTCTCTTTGAAATTTCATAGCAATTACAAATCGGTTTATTTGCCCATCGCTGCGGGACTAATTATCGCGGACATCTCCCGGGAATGCTGACCAGAGGGGTCCTTCCAAGTCATCCCCGCAACGACCTTTACGGTAAGCTGATCCTTCATCGTACCCGCCGAGCCGGTGATAACCGGAGTGGCCGTGCCGTTCCGGGTCACGCTAAACGAGCCAGTCGTCACAATCGCGGGCGGTGTGGACGCTCCAGCCGGCATCGACAACGTCCCCGAAATCAAAGGCGTGACGGTGATTTGCTCCGAAGTCAACTCGGGAAGGGCCGCAACGGTAGCGTCGATGGGCGTTGTCAGGAGATTCGCGATGTTTGAGGGGACAGCAAGATACGACCACCCGTAACCTCGTATTTGATCCAGCCTTTGCACAAGGTTCTTTGCAGCAACTGCCGCGCCGTCCGCCCGCTTTACATTTTTGAGTGTGTTGCAGTGAATCGCGTAAGAACCCAGCAAACCGATGGCCAGGACCGCGAGGGCGAGAGTAATCTCCAGAAGCGAGGCTCCGGAATGCTTACGGGGACTTTGCATTGTGCGCTCATATTACCATCGTTGCAGCCAAACTCAAGAGCTATCCCCTGCGCGGAAACGCGCAGGGGCGGTGCGGAATGGGAAACTTACCTATTGGGTTTCGGCTGTTTCCTGAGCGCCAACGGCGCGGCACCATACCAGTCTAGGCCAACGGCATAGGTCGTTGCACCACAAAGATCCTAGGGCTGAAGGCCCGTCCCATTCCGGGGAGATGGCTCGGGCCTTCAGGCGAGGCAATAGCGCAAAGCCTCCGCCCCAGGCTGGTATGTTGCCGCGCCGTTGGCGCTGAAACACAAAGCGTTAAGCGCGGCGAGGCCTGAGCTTTTTAACCCCTACAAGCGTGGCGACTCCAAGCAACAGCGCCACCATCGACGACGGCTCGGGGACAGCGGTCCCTTCCACCTTCATCATTTGCGGTTCACTCGTAAAGACAGAAGTAACGCCGCCGGACGTGGATACTGCTCGGTTCGGTTGAACGCCCACTCCGCCAGGAGTGGAACTTTCTGTGAAATTCCAACTGGGAACCGCTATCGTGCCACTCGAAAAAACCTGCATTGAAACCCAATATTTCGAGTTGGGATCCAGCACAACGCTCTGAAACAAATCAATCTCGCCGTTGGTGGGAGCAACCGTGTAATCAGCATAAAAAATTGATTTATTGGGCTGGTTAATCGTTGAATCGTTATCCCAAATGTTAATCTTGATATCCGTGGCAGCGGAAATCCCGGTGGCCAACGAAAGGGTAATTCGGTCCAAGGCATAAGCAGAATCGTCGGTTATAAACTGCTGGGCCAGAAAATCTCCCGACATAAACCCCAGCGGGCTCGCGTCTGTCTCGTCAAGCGTATCAAAAATCTCAACGCTTAAAGCTTGAGTGGTGCCTGGGCAAGCGACAACCGCAAGCGCCGAAAGAATCGAGAGGAGGGATGTCTTCAGTTTCACGAGATAAACCTATTTCTTATAATTTTAGAAGGCAATCCAATTCAGTCTATCGCTAGCCCGGAATTCCTACGTGAATGTGCTTATGTTATCACCAATCCTACTTACCTTCCGGGCGCAGCAGTTTCTGGAAGTAGTCGGCCGCGATCCGGCGCGCGTCGAGCGGCCGGTAGGGGTGGGCCACCAGCAAATGGATGATTTCGCTTCGCGTGCCGCGGAGACCGAGCCGGGCCACACGCAGGCGGCCTCCAAAAGTCCAATCGTCGAGGCTGGTCCGGCCAATCAAGGGGATGTCCTCGGCCACGGTGAAGAAGAGATGCAGCGGCTCGCCATGGCGCTCGAAATATTCGTGCTTGAACGTCACGGCTCCGCCCGGGAACGCCACCTGAAGGTCAGGAAAGGTGGCCATGAGGTTGAAATCCGCCGCCGGCAGACACGCCTCGGGTTTATGGATGTTGTAGATGCAAGCGGGCTGAGCGCCTTTGTCAAAATCCAACCAGTAAAAAGTCCACGGGGCATTTTGCGAATCTTTCCACCCAAGCGATAGCGCATCGGAATAGCGGTAGTTTGCCTTGATCACTGTGGAGATCGGCATTTCCGCCGCGCCGGGGATGGCCGGTTTGCGGCTGGCGACCCAATGGATTCTCGTGGTTGAACCGGGTCGGCCAGCGGCCTCGTGAATTCGAAACCACCCCTCAGCCGCGGCTTCCGTGGCGACCAGCCAGCCGAAAACAAAGAGGACGGGCCAAACAGGGAGACACGGCGGCGGAGCCGGGGCGGGCGGCGGCATTCCCCGACGAGGGGCAGACGGCACCGGCACGGGGGTCGGCGCACGCCGAAGCAGCCAGCCCAATGCCGCCAATCCGGCCATGAGAAGAAGTTGGGCGCCGATCCCAGCGCCATCGTGCAAAAGCGCCACGGTTTCGATGCGACCGGACCAAACGGCGGTGGCGCAGAGGAAGACCATCCGAAAGACGTTGATCAGGATGGCCAGGACGAGGCCTCCAAGCAGCATCGCGGGAGCCCGAATGCGCCCCATCCGGAAAAACCCCGCCCAAAAAAGCGAGGCCATGAGCGCCAGAATCAACGAGCGGATTCCGCCGCAATCGTCCGTCACTTCGATCGGCCCCACGGCGGAATAAAGCGTGCGCCCAACATCCACAGCGGCAACTCCAAGGGTCCAGAGACAATCCGAACTGATCGTCGCGGTCGCGGGAACGGCGGATTGAGTAAAAAGCCGCTCCAGGGAGGTGGCCCACGGCACCGCGGTCAAAAGAAAACAAGAGGGTAACCAGGTTTTTAGAAGCAGGGGCTTGCCCCCCATCCGATATGAGAACGCAAGCAGGGCGGCAACCCCCCCCACCGAAAGCGCCCAATCGACCATTCGCCAGTCCGGGTTGGCGATTTGGACGATCCGAAGCGCCGGCAAGCAGGCCAGATAGAGAAGGATGAGAGCCGTGGCGAGCCGTGGAAACCGGGGGGCGACCGCGGCGGAGGCGTCCCCGAGTCGCTGCCAAAGGAGGTAGCCAGCCAGAAACGGGACCCACAGGCCATAGCCGTAAACCGGGTTATGCAGCCAATATTGGAAGAGATTAAGCCCCGGCGGAACAATCAGCAGGGAAGCGAAAACCAACGGGGAATACCGATCCAAAGGGCGGTTCATGGGCATTTTGCGTGAAGTTCAATACAACATCCGGTCAGGTTTTCACAATATACGCAAATTTTCGTAGCCAACGCGGTGCGAATTTGATACAAACGATCTCAGAGGCCGTAAAATGACGCAGTTTCTTCTGAAATTCACGCTAATTTTGCTCGCGCTCCTCCTGATCAGGGGGGAGGCGAAGGCCAGTGCGTGCACCTTCACTGCGGACTGGAACCTGGCGGGCACCAAAGTCACGCTCACCAATGGAGCGATCTTTCAGGATTTCAATTTCGGTTCGGGTTCCGGCACCTACACCGATTTGTATCGCATCGATACGAACACCGCCCTTGAAAGCGGTTATAATTACGACGGGACTGGCACGCCGCCATTCGACCAGAAAAATGGCGTCGGCATTATTCATGCAGATTTGGCTGATTTGCCCGTCATCACGATTAAAGACGCCGTCACGCTTGTAGAAACCCAGTATGTCCAGGTGACCATTGACCTGAACCAAAACCAGAGCGGAGCCAATCAAATCAAGCTGCTTGATTTCAGGGTTTACGTGAACTCGGACCCTAACAACACCAATACGCCGGTGTATGTGAACAACGCCGCCAACCTCAGCCAGCTTGGGAGGCTTGCCTATGGGATGAGTCTTTCGGGCACGGACACAAATCAAATCATCATGACGCCGAAGTCGGGCAGCGGCACGACCGATTTCCAGATCGACATCCCGCTAAGCTATTTCCGCTGGCCAGGGATTAACAACACTGACAACCTCTACTTCTGGATGAGCTACGACCAGAACAATGGCGGTTACGAGGAACTCGGCTATTACAAAGGCGCGACCGCAACTTACGGGAGCGTGGTTCCCGAAGCTCAGACGGTCTGGGGCGGCGTTTCAATTGGCGTCCTCCTCCTGGGGGGATTTCTTCGCCGCCGGTTCGGCGCGAAAGAGAACGCGTTCGACGCCGCGGGGAGCTCTTAGCAACCGGCCAGAACTCCAGCGCGCTCTGCTGCCTCTCAACGCGGCCCTCAGGCCGTGGCTACAGGACCCGGCCAAAATGGCCACGCTCCTTTCAAAGCTCATCCTAACTGCCATAGGAGGCTTCGGATTCCACCCTAAGTTCCCGCTCGATTTTCGCCGAACCCAGCGATTCTCGATCGATTTCCTTTTCCCTTCCCGAATCGCAGGTTATTTTTAACCAATGGATTCCACATTGCCGCACATTGTTCGCGAGATTCTCGATTCCTACCGGACCGTTGGAGGAATCAACAACATCGACGGGTCGAACCTCCCTTCCAAGCGCGCCATCGCGGTGATCTGTGAGGATATCCTTCAACTCCTCTTCCCCGGCTTTCACGACCAGGAGCCTATTCATTCCAAGGAACTCGATTCCGCGGCAGCCTTTTGGATCGGCTCGATCGCCCACCGGCTCAGGGATGAAGTTTGCAAAAGTCTGCGCCTTGGCGAGCCCGATTGCCCGGTAGCCGCTGCCGAGCGGGTCGTCGTGAGCTTTCTCAAGGCGCTGCCCGCCATCCGCGAACTGCTCCGCAGCGACGTGGAAGCGGCCTTCGAAGGCGACCCGGCGGCCAACACCTACGACGAGATCATTGTCTCGTATCCCTTTCTGGAGACGATCGCCATTCAGCGTTGCGCCCACACGCTTTACCGTGAAAAAGTGCCGCTCATCCCGAGGATCATGACCGAGTGGGCCCATAGCCGCACGGGCATTGACATCCATCCGGGAGCGCACATCGGGTCGCATTTTTTTATCGACCATGGAACCGGGGTGGTGATCGGCGAAACGTGTATCATCGGTTCCCACGTAAAGCTTTATCACGGCGTCACCCTCGGGGCGAAAAGCTTCCAGAAAGACGAGGAAGGGCGCATTCTCAAAGGCGGCAAACGGCATCCGAACGTGCGGGACAACGTCACGATTTACCCCAACAGCACCGTGCTCGGGGGGGAAACGGTGATCGGAGCCGGCTCGACCATCGGCGGAAACGTCTTTTTGCAGCATAGCGTTCCGGAAAACTCACTGGTCTATTTCGAAGAGACACAGCTCAAAGTGGTCGCCAAGAAAACCCGGACGCCGGCGCATCCATCGGACGGCGTGGCGCATGTGGTTATGCTGAGCCCCGAAACGGATCTAGGGCAATTTGACTGGTCGATTTGACATGAAGCTTCCCCTTTGCGCGCTCGTTCCCAATCTCCTGATTGGGAACGCACTTGTCCCCGACCGCTTTACCGCGATTAGCGGTTTTCCAAAGCGAAGCCACAACGCGGAGCGCCGGAGGCGATAATCTCCGATTCGCAAACCACCCGAAGGCGATTTAGACTCCCGAGTTTCCCAACAATGATCTGGCACAAGGGGGGCGGGATTAACCAGAGAACTGTGGGGAAATGCCATCGCCCCGGACACGGCGCTCGTTATCAATATGTCGGCCACCAAAGGTGACGGCCGCGTTTTGTTAATGCCCATGAATCTCAACGCCAAAACATCTCCGATGATTCCGAAAGTGGTCGATTCCCGCATGGCTAAAAATCCGGGGGAGTTCCTGGTGACGCCGATCCGGTTTCCGGAGGGGGATTTCACGGAAGCAGCTCTTACCGCCACCGCCCGGGCGCTTTTGGAATCGGTCGGCTGCGCGGGACTTGTTCCCCAGGTGAAGGTCCGGTGGAACCGGCGCCTGCGCACCACCGCAGGGCTGGCCTGCTTCCGGCGCTGCCTGGTTTCGCTCAATCCGCGCCTGATCGCCTTCGGGATGCCCGAAGTGGACCGCACGCTTCGGCATGAGCTCGCGCATCTTGTGGCGCGCTTCCGGGCTGGCAGGCATCGCATCCAGGCGCACGGTCCGGAATGGCAGCGGGCCTGCGTCGATCTCGGGCTGCTCGATGAAAAGCGCTGCCACGATCTCCCCCTGCCCCGCCGGAGCGTCGCCAGAAAGCACCTCTACCGTTGCCGGCATTGCAAAGCCGAAGTCTGGCGGGTCCGGCCTTTCCGCCGAGCCGTGGCATGCCTCTCCTGCTGCCGGAAATACAACAGCGGGCGCTACGACGAGCAGTTTAAGTTCGTGAAAATCACCCCGCCGTAGAAAAGTATCTCCCTAATACCGAAAGAATTCCCTTTCAAACCGAGTGCTCCTCCGTAATCGTCTCCCATGATCTTCCGGCGCTTGTTCTTCCTCCTCGCGTTAACCGCACTGCTCGGCTCCCTGACCGGGTGCGAAAGCTTTTTCTCAAAGAAATCGAAGGTAAAACCGTCCACCGTTCCCAATATCGCGGACCAGAGTGGCGATGTTGCCTTTCAGTCTTTTCTTTCGCGGTTGCGGAAAGCCGCCGCCAAACACGACACCAACATGCTCTCCTCTCTGATGAGCGCCGATTTCGGGTTCAGTTGGGCTCCCGGAGGCGAGGGCCCGGGCGTCTTCGATTACTGGGATCAAAACCGGCTCTGGCCGGAACTGGAACTGGTTTTGAAGGAAAAGTTTGTCCCGAGCGAAAACTTCATGGTGGCGCCGGCCCAGGCCACTTTCGATCCCGATTACAAAGGTTATCGCGCCGGCCTGCGATTAGTTAATGGCGGGTGGCGATTTGCTTACTTCGTTACCGCTCCGCCAGCCGAACACTAACCCTATGAATCCCATCGACTGCGGCCTGCCTCATCGCGCGCCGTTTGTATGGGTCGATGCGAATCGGCGCGCGGCGTAAAAATCTTTGCCCCCGGCGAGCCCTTCTTTCAGGGCCATTTCCCGGGAAACCCGCTGGTGCCAGGCGTGCTGCTCACGGAAGCGCTGGCGCAAATCGCCGGGATCGCCGCAGGCGAGCCGGGGCGCTCGTTTCGCCTCGCGGCCATTCGATCCATGAAATTTCTCCGGCCCATCCGGCTCGCTGAGCGCGTTGACCTCGCCGCTGAAAAGACCGCCGAAGTGGATTCTTTATTGCGGTTCTCGGTCATCGCGATCGTGGATGGAATTTCCGCGGCCGAGGGTTCGGTGGTTCTTTCATCATAAGGGGCGGGCCGCACGTTCGAATCCTCCTTTCGCCCCGATACTCCTTCGTGAAGTGGGTGTTGTGGTGTTGGCTTCTGATCGCATTGGCGGCCTGTGAGCAGGAACAACCAGTGGCCCGAAACCCTGAACAACCCGAAGCCATGCGTTTTGAAACGCAGGGTATTCGAGAAGCTGTGGACGAGTATAAGGCCCGGCGCTCCCGGCCTGCGGAGATCCGAGCTAAGGTGCAGTTTGCCGTTCTCGACCGCCGCATCCGCGAACTGGAAAACACGGCATCCACCCAAAGTGACGAGGAACGGGCTTCCACCCAGGAAAAAATCACCGACCTAAAACACCGCCGCGAAGTGCATTGGAAACGGTTTATTGCACCGCCTCAAGAATCCGAGCCGGTGCGGGTTGCGGAAAAAGCAACCTCGCCGCCGCCGGTCGCAGAAAAAGTCGCGGCGGAACCGGTCGAGACGCCCATTCCAATCCGGAGAGCCCTGGCGGTGACCGCCCCTGAGGAACCCGCTTGGCCAACACCCATTCAAGAACCCGCCGTGTCGTCGGGCGCGGAACGAAACTGGGCAGCCCAACTCAATGAACCCTTCGCGCAGCCGGAGTCCCCGTCTGCCACGCCCATTCCAAGCGCACAGCGACCCCGAGCCTCAACGTGGGTCGTGGACCGCGGAGAACCGCAAAGGCGCCGGTCGTTGAACTTCGATTCCCGGCGAGTGCAGCCTGATCGGGTGCAACGAGGGGGATTCGCTTCCTGGCTTCCATTCTTTCGCCCAAGTCCCGTCCAATCCCAAGCGAGACGCGAGCGCCGCACCCCTGTTTATCCGCCCCAACGACTGAGCGCGGATAATTGGTTCCGATGATTACCCGGCTGGCGGGAGTTTCGCCCCACTGCCATTCGGTTGCGGATTTTCAGGCGCAGTATGGGACTTATGGGACTTATGGGACTTATGGGACTTATGGGACTTATGGGACTT
>JBAXSN010000079.1:0-15646 GCA_037130675.1 Verrucomicrobiota bacterium | reverse complement strand
GAAGCTTCCTGAGCGCCAACGGCGCGGCCCCATATCAGCCTGGGGCAACGCCCCAGGTCACAGTGCCCAATGGTCTAAGGGCTGAAGGCCCGTTCCATTCAGTGGGATGGGGCGGGCTTTCAGCCCTGAGCGGGTAGGATGTGGATTCCTGGGGCTGCGCAAAGCCTCCGCCCCAGGCTGGTATGGGCCGCGCCGTTGGCGCTGAGAACAAACTTTCAGGCATGCGCGGTCTCAGGGGGCAGGGCCGCGCCGTTGGCGCTGAGAACAAACTTTCAGGCATGCGCGGTCTCAGGGGCAGGGGCGCGCCAACGCCGCAGCCCCACCGATTTCCTATTCGAATTCAGCCTAGGGTTGCCAAGCAGCCTTTGGGGATTTAGAGATCATCGCGTAATGTCTCAGGCGATTGCTGAATCCTCAATTCCAACCCGTCCATCCTCTGCTCCAAAATTGGAACGAATCCGGCCCCGTGCGAAGTTTTTCTTTGCCGGAGACGAGAAGTTCTTTTTGAAGGGTGTCACCTATGGGCCGTTTCGGCCAAACGCGGATGGCGACTTCCTGCCGACCCCGCAACGGGCGGCGCAAGACTTCGAACTGATGCGGGAGCTGGGCGTCAACATCATCCGCATCTACCACGTCCCGCCCCCGTGGTTCCTGGACGTCTGCCGCGATCACGGCATCCGCGTGATTATCTCGATCCCTTGGGCGGAGCACGTCGAGTTTCTCAATAACAGCAAGATCCGCCGCCAGATCGTCAAGACGATCCGGGAAGCGGTGGCCCGCAACAAGGGGCACGAGGCGATCTTTGCCTATCTGGTCGGCAACGAGATCCCGACCACGATGGTCCGATGGCTGGGGGCAAAGCGGGTCACGTATTTCGTCGAACACCTGATCAATGTCGCGCGGGAGGTCGATCCGGCGCCGATGTATTCCTACGCGAGCTATCCGCCGACGGAGTATCTGCTGCCGTCGAACGTCGATTTCTACACGTTCAACGTCTATCTGGAACGTCGGCCGGATTTCGAACGCTACCTGGCGCGCCTGCAAAACCTGGCGGAGGACAAGCCGCTGATCATGGGCGAGTTTGGCATGGACACAATGCGCAAGGGCGAGGACGCCCAGGCCGAAGTGCTCGACTGGCATTTCGATTGCGTGGTGCTCGGCGGGGCGGCCGGAACGATCTTCTTCTCCTGGACCGACGAATGGTTCACCGGCGGCTCCGAAATCGAGGACTGGGAATTCGGTCTGGTCACGCGCGATCGGAAGCCGAAGAAGTCTTTTCACGTTCTCAAAAAGAAACTTGGCGGCGAAGGGCCAACGACGAAGCGGGTTGCGCTAAAGAGCTATCCGCTGGTCTCGATCATCGTCTGCTCGTATAACGGCGGCAAGACGCTGAAGGAGTGCCTGGAGTCGCTCGACCTGCTGAATTACCCGAATTACGAGATCGTGCTGGTCGATGATGGCTCCAAGGACAACACGCAGGACCTCGTCGCGACTTTTGAGGTAAACCGGGTCATTCGCGCCACCGCGGAAGGGCGCACGTTGCCGCCGTTCATGAATATCGTTCAGCCCAACATGGGGCTGAGTTATGCCCGAAACGCCGGGGCTCACGCCTCCAAGGGCGAGGTCATTGCTTACACGGACTCCGATTGCATGGCCGATCCCGACTGGCTCTATTACCTTATCGGCACCCTGTTGAGCGGCGATTATTGCGGCGTGGGCGGCCCGAACATTTCACCGCCCGCAGTTAACTGGGTGCAGGCTGCCGTCTCGGCCGCTCCCGGCGGCCCAAGCCACGTTCTACTCACCGATGTGGTCGCCGAACACATCCCCGGCTGTAACATGGCGTTCCATCGCTGGGCGTTTATGAGCATCGGCGGCTTCGATACGGAATACCGCAAGGCGGGCGATGACGTCGATTTCTGCTGGCGCTTGCAAACCAACGGCGGCGTGATCGCGTTCAGCCCATCGGCAATCGTCTGGCATTACCGCCGCTTTACGCTTCAGGCGTTCCGTAAACAGCAGGAAGGCTACGGCGAAGCGGAATCGATGTTGCGCTTTAAACATCTGATCTTCTTCGGCCCCACGGGAACGGCAAAGTGGAAGGGGCAAATCTACGGCGCCCCGCGCTTCACCTGGCTGCTCAACCGGCCAGTGATTTACCATGGCGTCTTCGGTCAGGGACTTTTCCAGTCGATATACCCGACACCGCAGTCCGACGTGGCCGCGTATGTCAGCAGCATCGAGTGGGTGGCGCTGACGGCGTTTATTTTCCTTCTCTCCATCGCTTTCCCGTCGTTGCGGATCGTCCCATACCTCATGTTCGGAAGCACCTTTCTGGTGGCGCTCTCCTATATGATCCATGCGCGCATCGAGCCGAAATACGACACGGTTTTGGCCCGACTGCTGGTAACCTTCCTGGCGTTCCGGCAGCCGCTGGTGCGCGGGTGGGCGCGTTATTTCACCTGGCTCAAATACAAGCAGACCCCGCAGGCGGTTATCGCCCGACCCGAGGCTAGCTTGCAAGTCAGCACACGCGGTTCCATCTCCAAGCTCAACTTCTGGAATGAAACCGGCACAGGCCGCGAGAAGCTGCTTGAGGAGGTCTTTGCAGTGCTCGAAACCGAAGATTGGCGGTATTCCGCGGATACGGGCTGGAAGGATTGGGATGTGCAGATCTATGGCAACCAGTTCTGGAGCATCTGCCTGAGCACGGTCACCGAATACCATGGCGGTCCCAAGTGCCTGACGCGGGTCCGGCTAAAATACAAACCGGTGGTCACCACGGTGTTATTGAACGTCGTCGCGCTTTCCGTCCTGTTCTACAACCTGCATCACGATGGCGTCTGGCATAACGGCCTGAGGATCGCGTACTTTATCATGGTTCTCTGGCTCGCCATGCGTGCCTACCGGCTCAAACACCGGGTAGCCGATCTCGTGGTCGCCGCTGCGAATCGCTGCGGGTTGCAGCGCGTGACCGGGAAGAAGAGCAAGCCCGTGCCAGCGTAAACGGCGCTGCGGAATGGGACTGATAGGACCTATGGGACAGATGGGACTTATATAGGTCCCATAAGTCCCATCTGTCCTATCAGTCCCATTTTTCTTCCAGCTTACTTCCCGAACACCTCCGCGATCTCCCCCTGTATCGCCAGGGCGGCGGCACGCGGATCAGCCGCATTCCGGATCGGGCGTCCCACGACAATATAGTCCGCACCGGCTTCAAAAGCTCCCCTTGGCGTGACGATCCGCTTCTGGTCGTCGGTGGTTGCATTGTCCACCGGGCGGATTCCTGGTGAAATGATGAGCAACCGGTCGCCAAGATGTTCGCGCAACCGGGCCGCTTCCAACCCGGATGAAATCACTCCGGCACAACCGGCCTCCAGCGCACGCTTGGCACGGGAGAGCACCAACTCCGCCGTATCGCAGGCAAATCCGAGATCGGCCAAATCGCCCCGATCCAGGCTGGTCAACACGGTGACGCCAAGAATCTTTACGCCACTGTTCGCGGCCACCGCGGCTTCCATGATGCCTTGGTTTCCGTGAACCGTGCAGAATTCCACGGGCCGACCCGCCAGCGCAGCGACGGCGCGCTTCACCGTTTCCGGCACGTCAAAAAACTTTAGGTCCACGAAGATCTTCTTCCCCTGCGCGGCCAGCCAATCGAGCAGTTCAAAATAGCCGCCAGCCATGAAGAGTTCCAAGCCGATCTTGTAAAACACGACCGCATCGCCGAGTTGCTCGACCAGCGCTTTGCCTTCTTCGGCAGTCGCCACGTCGAGGGCAAAAATCAGGCGTTCGGCGGGTGGAATCGGTTTGGTGGAAAGATGCGTGCTCATTTCGCGCCCGATATTCAAAAGTTACGCGGGCTATTGAAAGCACGAAAATCCAAAATCGGGAGCAGTCCTGAATCTCGCATCGGGGAAACTCTGGCATGGGGGGTGCTCTTTGTTGGTTCCACCTGTGTTTACCCGAATCCTCCTCCTGTTAAGTCTCATTGTTGCAACTCAGCCTCTCTTTGCCGGACCGGATGTCGGCTCCTCAATCCTGGTAAGTGTTCCGGACCAGAAGCTGGTGCTCTTGGAAAACGGCTGCCGCATGGCCGAATATCCCATCTCGACTTCAAAGTACGGGCTCGGGGATCGATTCGGAAGCTATGCAACCCCGACGGGTTCCATGGAAATCGCTCAGAAGATTGGCGGCGGCTACCCAATCGGGGCCGTGTTCAAAAACCGCCAACCCACGGGCGAAGTGCTCCGCCCGAATGCTCCGGGGCGGGACCCGATCGTGACGCGAATCATCTGGCTCCGGGGCCTTGACGCGAGTTCGCGGAACGCGTTTTCGCGGAATATCTACATTCATGGCACACCGGTGGAACGGCTGATCGGCAGGCCGGCGAGCTACGGCTGTATCCGGATGCGCTCAAAGGACATCGTCGATCTCTATAACCGGGTGGGTGTTGGCGCGAGGGTCAACGTCAGCACCTCCCCAGTCCATCGGGCGATCTTCAGCTTCGCAGCGACAACTCCGGGTCGCGGTTCGGCGGGTTAGAAGAAACAGCTCACGCCAATTGTCGCACCGGCTGCGTTCACGCCGAGATTCCGGGAAGCAGTGCCGGCATTGGAGATGTGTTCGTAATCGCCAGCGAGGACAAGCGCGCAACGGGGGGTGAAGAAGTAGCGCACTCCCAGATCGGCCACGAGCGTGAATTCGAACTCCCCGCCAATGAGATGCTGATCCTGGTGGCGATGGACATCGTTAAAGAGGCCACCGCCCCCGAGTTGGAAGAACGGAACGAAGCATGCGCTGGGCTGAACGAAGTTATATCGGACCAGCAACCGCCCCCCTGCGAGATAGCCGCCGGGGCCTTCGGTAATCCCCGTGCCAAACGCGTTGAGCAGCAATTCCCAGTTCCCACGGAGGCAAGTTTCCCCCCAGGGCGCGGAGGGAGAAGTGAGCATCCAGCCGAGAGCCAAGTCGCCTTGGACATAGTTTAAGGTCGGACGCCCGCCGGTCGCGATGACGGGTGACCAGAAGTAGCCTCCGCCCACGGTGAACTCACGCATCCCCTTCGCAAACGGGTCCACTTCGACCGCGGCAACCGTGAGCGACTTTGAGTGATCACAGCCGGCACGACCGGAACTTGGAAGGGCGGCGATTACCAAGGCGGCTGCAAAAGCTACTTTTGAACACCAGCGCCGGACGAATTGGGATCGTCTGAAACATCGGGTAACGAGGGAGAAAGGAAGATTTGGCATAGGAAAAATTGTGCTGCGCTCGGGGAATCGCGGCACAATCCTCAAAGGGCCGTAATCTTCTTATCGGATGGTTTTGGTCTTCCATTGCCCGAGTTTGCCGGGTTACCCCTAAGGCCATGAAAGCGCATTGCGAATCGTTCGAGGTGATCACGCGAGGGAAAGGCACCTACGAAATCACCGATCGGGTGACAGCCATCGTTCGCAAAAGCGGTGTAAAGACAGGGACCGTGACGGTTTTCATTCAGCATACCAGCGCCAGCTTGATCATTTTTGAAAATGCGGATCGCTCCGCGCGCGTGGATTTGGAGGCTTATTTCGAGCGGTTGATCCCGGAAGACTCCGATTATTTCGTGCATACGGCAGAGGGCCCGGACGACTCGACTTCCCACATCCGGATGGTGCTGACGCGATCGAGCGAGGTGATCCCGGTGGCGCAAGGCCGGGTGCAGCTGGGCACCTGGCAGGGAATCTTTGTATTTGAGCATCGGCGGGCCACACACCACCGAAGCCTCGTCGTCAGTGTGTTAGGAGAGTAGGTTTTGTAAAATGAGTCGTTGGATAACTTCTGAACTTTTCGCGGCCTTTGAAGCCGGGCAGACCACGGCGCACCGGTTGGCGACCTTTGCCGACGCCTGGGTGGAACGCCTTGGCGCCGATGTGTTGATCTCGTTCAAGAACGATGCCGCGCGAGACCGGGCGTTGAACGAACTGCGTGAATGGGAAGTTTCAACGGGCTTCAAAAGCGCACGAGTCTTCTCCCGATTTCTGCCCAAGCAAAATGCCGAGCGGATTGCGCCAGTGCTGATCGAGGGAGATGCCGCGACCCCACTTACCGCCGTGGTGATGGAAAACGGGGTGCGATACGGAATCGACTTTGCCGCCGGCTATTCCGCAGGACTGTTCATCGATCAACGAGCAAACCGGAGCTTTCTAAGACAACTCGCCCCGAAGCGGGCCTTGAACACGTTCGCTTACACCTGCTCTTTTTCGGTCGTCGCCGCCTTGGCTGGTGCCGAGGCGGTCAGCGTGGATCTCTCCAAGAAATCGATCGACCGTGGCCGGGAGAACTTCGAGCTAAACGGGATCCCCACTTCGGGCCACCGATTCCTCGCCGACGACGTCCTGGATGTTTTACCGAGGCTGGAGCGGCGTGGGGAGAAGTTCGACGCCATCATTCTCGATCCCCCAACTTTCTCGCGGGGCAACCGGGGCCGGCGCTGGCAGGTCGAACAGGATTTGGAAAAGCTGGTCTCGGCGGCCCTTGAACTGGCCTCGCCAAACGCGTCTCTGTTGATCTCGACCAACTGCACCCGGCTGGACCGCCGCGCTTTGGAGTCCATCGCGCGATTCTGCCTCAAGTCCGCGCGGCGCGGAGGCGACTTTCATCAGGAACCGCCCCCGCCTGATTTCCCAGCGGGGGCAGGCGCCCAGACGCTGTGGGTTGCGCTGAGGTGAAGGTCGTGTTGGGTGCGGTTAAAGGTGGTGTGAGCATAGGAATCCGGAGCACCAACGGCGCGGCTAACCGGAGCCCAGGGCAACGTCCTGGGTTGCGAGGCCAAGAGGCCGGAGCCCTGTGTAGGGGCGACCCATCAGTTAAGTCGCCCTTACAGGGCTCCGAAATATTCGGGGGCAGGTTCCCAGGGCGTTGTCCTGGGCTACGATAGAATGCCCCTTCGGGGCGCGGGGAATATTGGCCAAACTCCAAACCCAGCCCGTTAGGCTGGGCTTTAGGATGAAGCGCCGTTGGCGCTCCGAACCGGACCGCCAAATTCACACCACCTGCAATTGCACCCGGTCACGTCATAAAGAGAGAACCGTTGACGCTTTCCTGCCGCGCCCTCATAGTAGAGGGCTCGCATGTCCATTTCCAAAACCCGCAACTTCTGTATCATCGCGCACATTGACCACGGGAAGACCACGCTCTCGGACCGTTTGCTGGAGGTCACCAATACGATTTCCATGCGTGAATCGACGGATCAACAACTCGATTCCATGGACCTTGAGCGCGAGCGCGGCATCACGATTAAGGCGCACCCGGTCGCGATGAAATACACGTCGAAGGCTGGCGAGGAATACACGCTCAACTTGATGGACACCCCGGGGCATGTCGATTTCGCCTACGAAGTCAGCCGTTCGCTGGCGGCCTGCGAAGGCGCGCTCTTGATTATCGACGCGGCGCAAGGGGTGGAGGCGCAAACCGTGGCCAATGTCCACCTCGCCCACAAACAGGGGCTGACGATCATTCCCGTCATCAACAAGATCGATCTGCCCACGGCAGACATCGACAGTTGCAAGCGGCAGCTTGAAGAAATCCTCGCCATCCCCGCTGAGGAAGCGATTGCCGCCAGCGCCAAAGCTGGCATCGGAATCGTCGAAATTTTGGAAGCGATCGTCGCGCGCGTCCCCTCGCCCCGAATCATGGAAGACGAACGGGTGCGCGGATTGGTGTTCGACTCCGTGTTCGACATGTATCGCGGCGTGATCGGCTACATTCGCATGGCCTCCGGCTCCATCCAGCCTGGCTTGGGGGTGAAGCTGATGAGCAGCAACAAGAATTACGAGATCAAGGATGTCGGCGTGTTCACTCCGAAGATGGAGGCCCGGGACAAGCTCAGCGCCGGCGATGTCGGCTACTTCATCGCCAACATCAAGACCACCGCCGAGATCAAGATCGGCGACACACTCACCGAGCAGCATCGCCCCGCCGACGAACCGCTCCCCGGATTCCAGGAAATCCATCCCATGGTGTTCAGCGGGATTTACCCGATCAACACTGCCGACTTCGAGCATCTCAAGACGGCCATGGGCAAGCTTCAGATCAACGACGCGGCGTTTGTCTATCAGGCCGAGAGTTCCGTGGCGCTTGGGTTCGGATTCCGTTGCGGATTCCTGGGGCTTCTCCACATGGAAATCATTCAGGAGCGCCTGCGCCGGGAATACGACATGGACATCATTTCGACTTATCCGAGCGTGATCTACGAGGTCAAAAAGACCAACGGCGAAGTGATTTTGGTCGATAATCCCGCTTACCTTCCCGACTTCAGCGTCATTGAGGAAATCCGCGAACCGGTCGTCAAAGCCTTCATCATGGTACCCAACGAAAACATTGGGGACATCATGGGGCTGGTGCTCGAAAAACGGGGAATCGTGGACCACACCGAGTCGCTCGATACCCGCCGTGTCATGATTTCCTGCGAACTGCCGCTCAACGAGATCCTGGTCGATTTCAACGACAAGATTAAGAGCATGACTCGCGGCTACGGCTCCATGGATTACGAGCCCGCCGGCTACCGCGCCGGGAAACTGGTGAAGCTCGACATGCTCGTCAACACCGAGCCAATCGATGCTTTCTCCAGCATTGTCCACCGAGACAAAGCCGAGGGACGTGGGCGGATTCTGGCAGCCAAGCTCAAGGAAGTCATCCCGACCCAGCTTTACCAAGTTTCCATTCAGGCAGCCATCGGCGGAAAAATCGTGGCCCGTGAAAACGTGTCCGCGAGCCGCAAAGACGTGACCGCCAAGTGCTACGGCGGCGACATCACCCGCAAACGCAAGCTCCTCGAAAAACAGAAGGAAGGCAAAAAGCGGATGAAGTCGATCGGCCGGGTGAATATCCCGCAGGAAGCTTTCATCGAAGTGCTCAAGTCGAGCGCGGGCGGGTAGAGGAAGACGCGGAGAAGCAGAGGCCGGCAGCGCTTTCTGGGGCCTTTGTCCATTCCGTCCATTCCGTCCATCGAGTCCATCCCGTATCGGAATAAGATTGAAATTAGTCCATCCGCCGCAAGGATGGCCCGGTCACTTCTTTCCAATGAACATCCCGCGCTTCCTCTCCATCATTGCCCTGGCCTGGGTCGCCGCTACGCCGGCCTTTGCTCAATCCGCAACTCCGGAACCAGTTCAAAGCGTCTCCGGGACACCGGAGCGCACGGTCGATGAGTTCTTTTCGCAGTTGGAAAGCGGCAGGGTGGACACCGCCTATGACCAGCTTCTAAAGGGAACAAAGATCGCCGATTCCCCCAAGGATGTCGCGATGCTGAAGAACAAGACGCGGGAAGCGATCCACGCATTCGGCGATATCATGGGGCAGGACCGGGTCGGCACCAAGACCGTCGGCACCCGACTCATGCGTGTGACTTGTCTTTCACTCGGACGCCAATTCCCCATCCGCTGGCGCTTTTACTTCTACAAAGGGGCGGACAAGTGGACCCTGATCGATATCCGCCTCGACGACCGCCTCAATGACATGTTCGAAGAGCCGATGCCGGTGATAGCCCCCTCCCCCGCCAGTTCCGCGAAATAATGAATCATCGAGCGCGCCAGCGCCTTGGAGTGCGGCAGTCCTCTGCCGCCTTCGCCCGGAAGAGTGACTCGCCTGCTCACCCAGCAGCTTCGAGCGAACAATAACACTGCAACCATGACTCTTCAGTCCGTAACCCGGGTGCTCACGTTCATCCGGTTCTCGCACACCATCTTTGCCCTGCCGTTTGCGCTCGGCGCGATGTTCGTGGCCGCCAACGGACTGCCTCCGTGGCGGCTCTGCGCGCTGATCGTCCTCGCGATGGTGTTCGCGCGCACGGCCGCGATGGCATTCAATCGCCTGGCGGACTGGCAGATGGACCAGCGCAATCCGCGCACGGCAGGCCGACACAAACTGATCTCCTGGCCCGGAGCCGTGGCGCTCTGCTCGGGCAGCGCTGTCGGGTTTATCGCCACAACCTGGGCAATCAATCCCCTCTGTTTCGCCCTGAGCCCGGTGGCGCTCCTGCTGGTTTTTTTCTACTCAATCACCAAGCGCTTCACCGCTCTTTGTCATTTTTTCCTTGGCTTGGCGCTCTCGGTTTCACCAGTCGGAGCGTGGCTGGCGGTGACCGGCCACTTTGCGCTGGCCCCGCTGATTCTCGCGGCCGGCGTGGTGTTCTGGGTGGCAGGGTTCGATCTCATCTATGCCACCCAGGACCACGCGTTCGACACAAAGGAAGGGCTCCATTCGCTGGTGGTCCGGCTCGGGATCCCCGGCAGCCTCGCGCTGGCACAGGCGCTCCATGGCCTGATGTTCCTGTTGCTCGCGGCGTTTGGCCGGGCCGCGGGACTGGGCGCCGTTTACTTCGGCAGCCTGATTCTCGTTTTCGGAGCGCTGGTCTATGAACATCGCGTCGCCCGCCGCCTCGACCTGAACGCCATCAACGACGCGTTCTTTACGAGCAATGCAATCGTCGGACTGGTGTTCGTTGCGGCAACGCTCGGCGACCGGTTGCTGTGAGCTCTTCGGCAGCAAGGTGACACAGGCGTCTCGCCTGTGGGGCCGTACGCTCCCGGACACAGGCGAAACGCCTCAATCCTGTTCAGATCGGTTCTGCTGAGGACCAAAGGTCCATTCTATACCAGCGTGGGGCAACGCCCCAGAAAATTGGCAAAATAAGTTTCAGGGCTGAAGGCCCGGACCATTGTAAGAGATAGAACGGGCCTTCAGCCCTAGATTCTGTTGAATTGAAAACCTGGGGCGTTGCCCCAGGCTGGTATAAGTCGCGCCTTTGGCGCTGAAAGATCGCTTTCGCGAGAGCGCATCTTTCAATCCGAACAGTATTGGGCGAGACGCCCGTGTCACTCTCCGCGCATCCGATTGTGGGGCCTTACCCCAGCAGTTCGTAACTCAGGACCGAGAGCGAATAGAGCGCCGCGGTTTCGGTTCGAAGCACGATCGGCCCGAGGGTGATCGGACGGCATCCGCAGCCTTTGGCGAGGGAGAGTTCCGCCGGGGTGAAGTCCCCCTCCGGACCTACCAGCACCAGCACACTGGCGGGGTTGCCTCCGCGTTCGGCAAGGTAATCCGCCAAGACCTGCTTGGGATGGCAGGCATCGGGCTGGAGCGAGGCGATGAGCATCAGGTCAAACTTGTCGCCTTGCTGAAAGAAATCTTTGGGCGATTTGGGCGCGTGAATGGCAGGGAGCCAGTTCTGCCCGCACTGCTTGGCGGCTTCGATCGCGATGGCCTGCCATTTCTCCTGTTTCTTGGCGGCATCGCCCGAGTCGATCTGCACGACCGTCCGCTCGCTGAGCAGCGGAACAATGGCGGAAACACCCAGTTCGGTCGCTTTTTGGACGATGAGATCCATGTTCTTCCCCTTGGGAATGGCCTGACCCAACGTGATGTGACACCGCAATGGCGGAGTCTTCGCCTGCTGAATCAGCTTCAACTCCGTGGCACGCTTGCTGATCGTCACGATCTCAACGGTCGCCTCGTGGCCGCGTCCGTCGAAAACCACGGCGCGCTCCCCCGGTTGCATTCGGAGGACATCCGTGAGGTGATGCGTTTCGTCCTCGTCAAGCGCGAGGCGGTCGAGGTTCCAGCGATCAGGAGCGATATAGAAACGGTGCATGGCGAGTTAAGCTTCATGCGCTCAGCAAGCGATGAAAAGCAAATTTCAGGTTTCCGGGCGATTTTTGGGCGGACTCGAAATTCAAAGCAACTTCGCAAGAAGCGCGCGCACTACAAGACGCTGTCGCGCGACACACGGCTCCATCTGATTCGCGCCAGCGTCTTGTAGTGCTGTGGTGCTCCACAGCTTTGGGATGGCGCGCCGGATCACCCCGGCACGACTGGGCGAAACTAATTCTGCTTCACGGCTTATCCCGGTTCCACCACGACGGCGGTGCCGTAGCAAAGGACCTCCGTCACGCCTTGCATCACCTCGGTAGCGTCGTACCGTAGCCCAATGATGGCGTTGGCGCCCAATGCTTCGGCGTGCTGGATCATGAGTTCAAACGCGTCGTTGCGGGTCCGCTCGCAGAGGTTGGTCAGGAGCGTGATGTTGCCGCCAAATAGTGTCTGAAGCCCGGCCCCGATGGTTCCGACAATCGAACGCGAACGAACAACAATGCCTCGGACAACCCCGAGGTTCCGCGCGACGCGGTGGCCAGGGAGCTCAAATGCGGTGGTGGTCAATGAATGATTCATGGATTTCAAGGTTTGAATTTAAAATTGGCTCGAACTGCGATTACGCGGCGCCGGAGTCTGGCGCGGGCTCTGCTGCCGCCCCGGTTTTTGCCGCCTCGGCTGCCCTCACGGTTTCCGCCGAGGTGATCGCGGCGGCGAAGCGTTCCAGTTCGCCCAAGTCCTGCCCGCCCTCGCCGATCTTTATCCCGGCTTTATCGGAAAGCATCATGCTCAGGAGCATGTTGATCAGATTCAGGGACGAACCCTGCTCGCCGTCCTTGCCGCCGCCAGCCATGAAGACCCGTTCCGGCACAAGCGGCTGCGAGCACCGGCCTCCCCGTTGAGAGCGAGAATCCGGCCTTCCTGCAACGAACCTTTGGCGGACCAAAGTTTTTCGATCACCCCGACCTTTTGGTGCGGAATGTAGCGCATCCCGCAGAGGCGCGGCAGAAACGCGAGGAACACGAGAAGCCCGAGAATTCCGAGGACTGGAAGAACGAATGGATCCATGGCCCCGAGTGTTTCAGGAACGGCGAAAAAGGCAATTATAAGAATAGGCAGTAATTATAACGAGGCAGGACGGGAAAGTTACCGATTGGGTTTCGGCAGTTTCCTGAGCGCCAACGGCGCGGCCCATACCAGCCTTGGGGCATCGCCTCAGGTCTTTGCGCCACAAGAGTTTGACTGAAAGCCCGGCGCATTCCTCTGAAGCGCGATCCAATGCATCGGGCCGGCGAAGAGCGGGCGGCTACAGGGTCGCCGCCCTAGTCCGAACACTTCTCGCCTTCCACAGCGCTGCCCATGCTCCGGCATACCCGATCCACGTCAGGATGGATATCCACACGCCCACGCGCCACGCAAGGGGCGCGTATTCCACGATGAAGCGGTGCTTCCCGGCCATAAGCGGGATGGCCCGCAGAATGTAATTGGCTGGAAGAAGTTCGTACTGGTGGCCGCCCGCGAGATCACGAACACGCCACCCGCTGGTCCAGAGATCGGTGACGATGGCGAGGGTCGGCTGCGGAACGTCGGCCTCAATCGTGAGCGAATCGGTGGTGGAAGCGGTCACTTTGAGACTGCCTTCCTTGCCGAGCGGCTTGGGCGTGGGTTCGGTTTCAAGCATCGCCTCGCGGGCGGGATCGAAATCAGGAGCCGCCATGGCGCGGAAAATCGAGTCGCGATCCGGCAGGACGTGGTAGCCGCCCACCAGCAGGGCATGAGGGAGCGGCTGGCCAACATCCAGAGCCTTCAGCTTTCCGCCTTCCCCGTTGGTGAAAGCGTATTTGCACCGCAGCATGGGGTAGAGCGGACTCAGCTTTCGGAACGCCAGGTTTTGGGAAGCGGTATCGGGATTCTCGCCCTGGGTGAAGGTCATCCACTCGGCGTACCGGGTGACGATGTTCGGATCGTAGCCCCACATGTCGTAAGTCCCTAGCGACATGGCGAGATTCGGCTGGAGCAGATTGAGGGTGCGAATGTCTTCGCCCCGATGTTCGGTGATGAATTTCTCCAACTCCGGCGACCGGACGGCGGCGAGTTCAAAGGTGTCGCGCAGGCCGTGGGCAAAGACAAAGCCTTCGATCACCACCAAGGCCGCCAGGCCGTGAATCCAGCGCCGATCTTTTTGGAGCAGCCCGACGAAAATCGTCACCAGGGCAATTGCGCCCGCCGATCCCCATAAACTCCAGGCGGCGCTCTCTCCGGCAGCCCGCAGGAAGGCCGCGTTTTCCGAGGCTTGGAGCGGGAGGTAGCATTCCTGGGTGGCGCTCATCCATTTCATCGCAGACGGAATCCAGCCGTAAGGGGAGGCAGCGTCCTCGATCCATAGTCCGGCGAAAGCCAGGAATAGAGCCAGTCCGCAAAGAATCCCGAGCAACGGCTTTGTGACCTTCCCCCGCTCGATCAACGCGTCCAGCCCAGCCCCGGCCAGCAGCGCAAGGAAGAGCGAAGCTTGGAAGGTGAACTTCGACATGCCCCGGAATTTCCCGAAGCCCGGAACGTAATGGAACAGGAACGAGAACAACGGCGTGTGCGCTCCGAGTGCCAAAACAAAAAGCGCCAGCGCCATCGTCCCCGCCCAGCGCCGCTTGCCGGCGGGCGCGCAAACGGCTCCGTAAATGGCCAGGAACAAGCCCGTCGCCGTGATGAATACCGACATTTCCCAGAGATAACAGCGCCCCCAGTAGCCCGTTATTTTCCCGAAGAAATTCGGGACCAGCATCGTCAAAATGTTCTCGGGCGGAAACGAGAACATGGCGGCAAACTCCATCGTCACGCCCTTGCTCCGGATCGTTTCGCCGGTGGCTTGCAATCCGGCTCCGAGTTGCGCCGCCGCGAGCGCAGCCCCGCCCACCACCAAAGCCGCTAGCAGCAGGGCAGTTCGCGGCCTCTCTTCGGAGCGGACCCAGCAGAGCACGGTGTAAATGCCTGCCGCCACCCCGGTGTAGAAGACGTATTGCGGATGCCCGGCCAGCAACATCATGGCCAGCGCAAACATCCCCAGCAGCGCATCCTGCCAGCGTCGGCGGCTGAAGGTCCGGTCAATGGCAAGGAACAACAGCGGCGCCCAGGCCATGGTGCAGAGATTGGGGAGGTGCCCCGCGAACACATGGGGAAAATGCGCCCCGCAGAACATCATCAGAGCCCCGGCGACAAACGCAGCCAGCGGACTCTGGCCGCGCTCCCGTGCCCATAAAAACAGAAACGCGCCGAGCAAATAGACGTGCAGGGCGATCCCCACATTGATCGCCATTGCAAGGGGGAGCACGAGATAAAGGGCATTAGGCGGATACAAGAGGGCCGCCTGAAACCCTCCAAGAAAGGGCGCCCCGGAAAAAATATGCGGATTCCAAAGCGGCAGATGTCCCGCGCTCAACTCCTTAACGGCAAACTCACGCCATGCCACAAACTGCGAGGCAAGGTCCGTCGATTGGTTCGAAATCACGCGTCCGGTTGAGAAGAACAGGTCGGAGAACATCGCCAACACCAGAGCCAGCAGAAGAATCAGCGCGGTCCGGTTGCACCCGGGAAAGGTGTGGAGACTCGCTGGCGGGGCGAAAACCTTGGCGGCGGCAGGCTTCGGGGAACGATTTCGGTTGGACGAGGTGCGGGAACTCATAATCGGTAAATCGGGCTGGTTCGACAGTCTTGAAAGAGTGTTCGCGCTAACAGATTTGGCAAGCGAAGAACTAATCCGATTTGCTGCTTCCTATTCCCGACAGAGCCGGCGACGCTTACGAAGTGGGTGAGGAACGGCGAGAAACATTTTAATGCGTCTGACTTGAAACTTGGTTTGCGGCGAGGGTCTCGCCGGGTAGTAGAAGCGGCATCCCTGCCGCTTCGTTCCTAGGGAGAGCGGCTGGAAGCCGCTTCTACTACGGAGCCGGAAGTTCGCGCGGTGCTCAGGTGTATAGTTTCCCCGACGAATGATCCGGCAAGGCACGCCGCCGGGGGCGGGACT
>JBAXSN010000078.1:0-15690 GCA_037130675.1 Verrucomicrobiota bacterium | reverse complement strand
GGGCGCCTTCAGCGTTGAAGAAGGAGTCGTCCAAAATTTGATGCGTTTGCCCTGTTTTTTCGTAGTGACTTGCGGGATTCAAAACCGGTACAAGTAAGCTGAGGAATGGAACAATTCCACGGATTCCTCCCGATGGCCTATTGCGTCGAGAGTCGCCAGCGTGGTCCAAAGATGAGTGGGCCAGCCGATGTAATGATCCGGGAAAATCACCCATATCTTTCCGCCGGGGCGCGCCATGGATTTCAGCCGGGCGCGATACGCGACATCGTCATCCATATAGACGTCCAAGCCTAGGACGCGGAATCGTTCCGAGTAGCCATGGCGGTGATCATAGAAGCGAAAGACGGGAGTGGATTGGTTATCCACAAAGAGCGTTCCTCCGGGTTCGCCTTTGGCCTCGATGATTCGCATGACCTCCGTAAACCCGTGATGCTTGAGGGGCCGACTTGCCCGGAGGCCCGCGTCCGAGGCGAGGGGAATCACGAGCAACGCGGCAAAAGCCAGGGCGGGTCCCCGGAAACGCTGGCGTTCCAGCGTTGTTTGGATAAATCGGACGCCAAGCCCGGTGGCCAGACAGCTCATCGGAACCAGGAACAGAAGGAACCGGCCGATCCACGGGTATTTGGTTACGGAAGACCCGATCAAGCAGAGCAAGACCGGTCCACCGAGGACTAGAGCCGTTCGCCAATCCCGACGGTTCCAAACCTGTGCGATCGCCAGCGCCAGTACCAGCAACCCCAGGCTCGTGAATGGAAAGCCAAAGGGGTCCGCCAGACTTTGGGTGAGCAGATCCCAGTTCGATTTCAGCTCACCCATCGTGCGCGGCGCCAGGCGGATCCATTCGTTGGCCCATATCCCTTCCATGACCTTTGCCGGCTGGCGGGCAATGAACCAATATTGGGCGACGAAACTGAGCGTTGCGGTCGCAGTTGCCGCAAACGAAGCTCGCAAGCGCTTCCAATCCCGCAGCTTCAGCGCATCCGCCATCAGCGCCAGGCCCACCGCTCCGAGCACGAAACAAGAGGGGAACGAGAACCAGCAAACGGCCGTCGCCACCGCGCCAAGCCAGAGGGAGTCGGCGGGACGCCGGCTTTGCAGGGCGCGCATTCCGAACAGCAAGAGAATCACCGAGCATAACGCATCCACGCCATAGACTTTCGCCTGGCAAACATAGCCGATGAGCGTGGGGCTCAACGCAAAGGTCGCCAGGGCCGCCAAGGCCGGAATGCCGCCCTCCGGGATCGCGAGCTTTACCACTTTTTGGAAAAGCAAAACCGCCAGCACCCCGGCCAGCAGAGAGGGAACGCGGAAGGCCAGATCGTGATCGCCCAGGGCCAATACAGACGATTTCACCGCCCAGAGAAAACCGAGCGGCGCCATCTGGGCGTATTCCAGAGGCTTGCAGAGCCCGAGGAAGCCCCGGTGGACGATGCTCAGGCTGGCCGTCGCTTCATCCAGCCAGAGATTTTTGTCGAAAAGAAAAAAGAAAACCCGAAGCGAGATCCCTATCACGCAAAGGCCCACGGATGCCTGCCCGACATTGGACCTGTAGTCGCCCCGCTCAGTCGGGGCGGCGATGTGGGCTTTCAGTTCCATGGCGTTATCCCGTGATGTAATTGGACGCGCAAAGCGCCACCGGCGCGACCCCATAGCAGCCTGGGGCATCGCCCCAGGTTTTCGATTTAGAAATGTCCAGGGCTGAAGGCCTGAACCATCGCATCGCGCCCGGAATGGCGCGGGCATTCAGCCCTGATTCGACTTTCCAATTTTCCTGGGGCGTTGCCCCAGGCTGGTATGAATCGGACCTTTGGTCCTCAGCAAAAATGCTCCCGGACACGGGCGAGACGCCCGTGTCACACTTCGCGGATACAGGGTGCGCTGCAGCTACAGGGCGCCGCTTTATCTCCGCGTCTCCCCATCTCCGCGTCTCCGCGTCGCCGCAACTCATAGCGCTCCCGGCGTTTTGGTCATTCGAAACGCCACCGCTGTTTTCCCGGGCGCGGTCTTGGATGCTTTGTTCATCGTGGCGTCCAGGTAGCTGGCGGCCTCCCTGGCCGTGCGCCCTAGTTCCGTTTCCGGTCCCAATTCGACTTCCAGGGCTTTCAGCACGGGATAGGCCTCGATGCGCTGGGTTTCGGCGAGGGCCTGAATGGCGACCACCCGGAAGACCTGGCTCGTCTTGGCTTCCCGCGCCCAACGCGGCAGCATCGGCAGAGCCACTTCCGGGAAATTCCGAGCGATGCCGTGCAAGGCGTAGTGCCGGGTGCTTTGGTCGCCTTCGAGCAACTCGTGTTTCCAGTAGGCCCACTCGCTCTCGGGCTTGATATTGTAATAGCGCATTGCGGCGGCGTGGGCGAGGGGATCGACCATCGCCTCGATCTTCGTCTGCGGGTCCACGGTGATCGCCAGTTGCTCATCGGGAATCCCCATCTGGCGCAGAGCAAAGAGCGCTTGGACGATGTCGCTTGTTTCCACCTTGAACGCCGTCGTGTCCCACTGGTTTGGGAGGTCGTTGCCGGTCTCGGCAAACTTCGCGAAGGCCGAGGCCGGGAGGTTTTCCAAAAGCGCGAGAGCCGCCGTCTGTGCTGCGGGAGTGGAGATTTCCGGGTGCTCAGCGAGAAAGTCCAGCAGCGGCTGGAGCTTGGGTTGAGGGGTGGCGGAAATAACGTAGGTCGCATCCGACACCCGGTTGAGGGAAGCGACCGCGAGGGTTGGGAAATCTTCCAGCCGATTCTCTCCCGGGGCGAAATCGATGGTGCGGGCCCGCAATGCAACCACGCTCCCATTGGCGCTCTCAAATGCCTGGCCTGCCGGAATGGAGAGGCGCACCGCCTGCCGGGTCCCGTTAGACCCCATCATCCGCAGTCGTTCACGTCCATTGCCCCGGAACTCCGCCTTTAAGGTTCCGTCTTGCAGCGCCGAAGCCAGATCCACGGTCAGGACCGGCGCTGGCGATTGAGGTCCGGCGGCGCCAGGCTGTGGCGGTTCGATTTCGGACTGTCGACTGGCTCCGGTTTTAAAGCCTACGAGCGGTTTGGTGACGGTCGGCCCTGTCTGCGGCGCGATCGGCTCGGGGGCGCTGGCCGTTGCCAACTTGAGATCGTGCGCTCCGCGCAGAAACCATCCCCCGGAGACTCCAAGGAGGAGGACTGCGGTTAGAATTAAAATGAGGGGAGCGCGCTTCATTGGGGGAAATCGGTCAACCATAGCACGCACCCACGCCAGGCGCTCCATCGGATTTGCGGGTTGTTTGCACGCTCTGCTGTAGCCGCCCCGCTCTGTCTGGCTGTAAACAGATTCTTTTGCACGCTTACAATCGTGGCCAAACCCAGCGGCGCGTTTGTGTCGAAATCGCTTGCCGCCTCCTGTGGGCGTGATAACGAGGCTTTGTGGGATTTTCTCAAAACTATTCCGAATGGGTTGATCGTCTGCTCGGGCACGGCGGCGAGTGGTTGGGGAAGCTTCGTCCGACGGAGCCCCTTACCGGATATGCTGGCCAACTGCCACTCATCCGTCAAGCGACCGATGTCGAACTGAGCGGAGGCAAACCGGTGGCGCCGCTGTTTGCCGCCATTCGCGCAGGACTTTTTTACCAATACGATGCGTTGGCCGATGCCGAAGAGACTTTGAGGCCGCTTTCCGGAGATCTGGCAGCCTATTGGCAGGCGATGGTTTTCCGACGCGCCGGTGAATTCGAACTCGCGCGCAATTGCGGCCGCAGCGCCGGGGAACTGCCGTTTTTCACGAAACTCCACCAAACCGCGTCAGTTTTCTCCGCGATCATCGCCCGCCAATACACCTGGGACCCGTATCTCTTCACCGGGCTTTGTGAACAACACCGGTTTGGCGACGACAGCCTCTCCGAGGAATTGATCAAACTCCAGCGCGCCGAGTTTGAAGAGGTCTTCGACTATACCTGGCGTCATAGTGCCCTGTAGTCGTTGCCGGAAATAGACGAGCGTCGTGGGATGGAACCCTTGGTGCTGCAGATCGAGGTTGAGCGCAAGCTTCCACCCGAGATGATACTTCACCAGTTCCATCGCTTGGCGGTCTGGCACCCTTTCAAGATATTGAAAAATGAGAACGCCCAGCAGCACCACCGGTTCGACTCCCGCTCGGTCGTTCGTGGTGCAGTAACAGGCTTTAAGCGTTTGCCTCGTCCCGGCAAGAACAGGCCATACAGTCTGGGCAAAAAGGCGGAACCGGTCGTTGTCGGCGAAGAGAGAGGGGGCAACGGAACTCATGCTGCCGAAGAGGGTTCCTTGGGTGTCGAAATTGGGCAAGCTCATCGATTCGTGGTTTGTTGCCTTACTACATCCGATTTCATCCTACCACAGCAAGCATTTCTCCCGGTGATTTCAACCCTTGCTGGGGTTTTTCAGCGGAATCAAGATTCAAGAGTTGACCCCGATGATTGACTTGCTGGGGTTTTTCAGCGGAATCAAGATTCAAGAGTTGACCCCGATGATCGGAATCAAGATTCAAGAGTTGACCCCGATGATTGACCCCGATGAATTGACCCCTATGAAGAGTTGACCCCTATGACTGCCCCTATGACCTCTGTGATTGACGACTTCGCTCTTGAACCATTCCATCCCGCCCTGTTTCTTTAATTCATGCCATTGGACCCGATCTGCGGAATGACGGTGGATGCCTCCAGCCCGATTACGGCGGAGCGCTACGGAGAGACGTTTTATTTCTGCTGCGAAGGCTGCCGGAAGAAGTTCCTTGCTCAAACTCAGGCGCAGAGCGCCGGGCCGGGGCCTCATTCGTGCTGTGCCCATCACCACCCTGCGGGCCCGCCTCCAGCCGACGCGGTGAGTTCGGGAGTCTATGTCTGCCCCATGCATCCGGAGGTTAGGCAGGATCATCCGGGGGACTGCCCGATTTGCGGCATGCCGCTGGAACCGGAAATGGTTTCCGCCGGCGCTGAAGATGCCACCGAGCTGGACGACATGACGCTCCGGTTCTGGCTCGGGTTAGTCATGGCATTGCCGGTGCTGGTCCTCGCCATGATCTCCATGCAAGCCATCGGACACGGCACGGCGGGCTGGGCGGAACTCATTTTGAGCACGCCGGTGGTGTTCTGGGCGGGATGGCCGTTGCTGAAGCGGGCGTGGCGCTCGCTTGCAACCTGGAACCTGAACATGTTCACCCTGATTGGGCTTGGGGTGCTGGCTGCCTATGGGTTCAGCGCGTTGAATGTGCTCGGTCGCGGCTTTTTTCCACCGGCGCTCCGGGGCCTCTACTATTTTGAATCGGCGGCGGTGATTACCGTGCTGGTTCTGCTCGGCCAGATGTTGGAACTGCGCGCGCGGCGGCGCACCGGCGAGGCTATTCGCGAGCTCCTCAGCCTTGCCCCGGACACGGCCCGTCGGATCGACTCGGATGGCGAACACGACATCCCGGTTGCCGAGGTGCGCGTCGGCGACCGACTCCGGGTTCGGCCCGGCGAACGGATTCCCGTGGACGGTCATCTCGTGGAAGGAACCAGCTATGTGGATGAATCGATGCTCACCGGCGAGGCCGAACCGGCGCGCAAGGTAGCGGGCGATCGAGTGACGGCGGGGACCATGAACAGCATCGGATCGTTTGTGCTGGTGGCCGAGCATGTCGGCAGCGAGACGGTTCTGGCGCAGATCGTGGAGATGGTGGCGCAAGCCCAGCGCAGCCGCGCGCCCATTCAACGGCTGGCCGATCAGGTGGCCGGTTATTTCGTTCCGGCTGTGGTCATCGTCGCGGCGGCGGCTTTTGTCGGCTGGCTGGTTCTCGGGCCTGAGCCGCGGCTCTCCTACGCGTTTGCCAGTGCTATTTCCGTGCTCGTCATCGCGTGCCCGTGTGCGCTTGGCCTGGCGACGCCGATGTCCGTGATGGTCGGCGTGGGGCGTGGCGCGAAAGCCGGCGTCTTGATCAAAGACGCAGGGGTGCTCGAAATCCTGGAGAAGGTCGATACGATCGTCGTGGACAAAACCGGCACGCTGACCGAAGGCAAGCCGCAAGTCACCGCGTTGATTCCCGCCGAAGGAGTTTTGGAAACAGAGTTGCTCGCCGCAGCCGCTTCCCTCGAACAACAGAGCGAACATCCGCTCGGGGCCGCGATTGTCCATGCCGCGAGAGAAAGGAATCTGTCGCTCGCGCCTATTGTCGATTTCCAAGCCGTGGCGGGGCAGGGGATCCGGGGAGAAGAAGACGCGGAGACGGGGAGACGCGGAGACGCGGAGACGGGGAGACGCGGAGACGCGGAGAGTAGTAGAAGCGGCATCCTGCCGCTTAGGGGGAACGCGCCGAGCCGAGGCAGGGAGGTGTTGGTGGGAACTGCGGGATTCTTGCAAGGGGCGGGGATTGATGTCGGGGCGATTCGGAGTCGGGCGGACGCGATGGGTGGGCAGACCACGGTTTATGTGGCTCGTGGAGACAAACTGCTCGGGATCATTGCAATTTCCGACCCAATCAAGAGTTCCACGCCGGAAGCGGTTCGAGCGCTGCACGGGCTTGGGCTGCGGGTGGTGATGCTTACCGGGGACAGTCGCGCTGTTGCGGAACGAGTGGCATCTCAACTGGGCATTGATGAATTCACGGCCGAGGTGCTGCCGGACCAGAAGCATGCCCGGGTCGCCGAGTTGCAGCGACAGGGCCGGAAAGTCGCGATGGCCGGCGACGGAATCAACGACGCACCCGCATTGGCCCAGGCGGATGTGGGGATCGCCATGAGCACGGGAACGCAAGTCGCCATCGAGAGTGCCGGGATAACCTTGTTGCACGGCGACCTTCGCGGGATCGTTCGCGCCATCGGCCTGAGCCGGACGGTCATGCGCAATATCCGGCAGAACCTCTTCTTCGCCTTTTTCTATAATCTGCTCGGCGTTCCTGTGGCCGCAGGGGTGCTCTACCCAATCTTTGGCGTCCTCCTTAACCCCATGATCGCCGGCGCAGCCATGAGCTTCAGTTCCGTTTCGGTGATCACCAATGCGCTGCGATTGAAAGCCGCCCGCTTGGAATAGGGGCGGTCCTCAGGGGAAAGACCACGGATAAGCTCAGGGTTTATTGAGGCCTGAATTAGGGGGAGATGCTTTCGGGAAGCTATTAGCAGGCTTCACTTTAGACAAAAAACAACTCAGAATCCGCAAGATCCGGTGAGTTCGTTGCTTCGCATTAGGGAAGGATGTTAAACGTCGGAAATTTGTTGAATTTACCTCCTCTTTAATGAAACTGAAACCATACCATCATCGAATAATCGGGTTCGCGCTTCTTGCCGTCGGACTATCACCAAGCCTTGCCTGTGCCAGCGACGCCGAACTGGTGCTGCCCACAAACCGTTCCGCAATTTTCAACTTCCCGGGCTTTTCGCTCGGAAGTGAAATGATCCTGACCATCGGCTTGATCGTCGCCGGACTGGGCATGCTCTTCGGCTTGATCGAATATCTCGGCCTCAAGAAACTTCCCGCTCACAAGAGCATGCTGGATGTTTCGAGCCTCATCTACAGCACCTGCAAGACTTACCTCGTCCAGCAGGCCAAGTTGCTCCTGCTTCTCGAGGTGATCATCGGTGGAACGATGGTCTATTACTTCGGAGTGCTGAATCATAAAGACGCTCCTACGGTTGCCCTCATCGTGGGTTGGTCGGTGATCGGCATCGCCGGTTCCTTCGCGGTGGCCTGGTTCGGCATGCTGATTAACAACGTCGCCAACAGCCGCATGGCTTTCGCGTCGCTCAAGGGCAAAGCTCTTGCCGTTTCCGAAATCCCGACTCGTTCGGGAATGAGCATCGGCGTGCTGCTCATCAGCGTGGAACTCGTGTTGATGATCACGGTGCTGAAGTTCGTGAAGCCGGAACTGGCCGGCGCGTGCTTCATCGGGTTCGCCATCGGTGAATCCCTCGGCGCCAGCGTGCTCCGTATTTGCGGCGGTATCTTCACCAAGATTGCCGACATCGGCAGCGACTTGATGAAAATCGTCTTCGGCATCAAGGAAGACGACGCCCGCAACCCCGGCGTGATCGCCGACTGCGCCGGTGATAACGCCGGTGACTCCGTCGGGCCAACGGCCGACGGGTTCGAAACCTACGGCGTGACCGGTGTGGCGCTCATCACCTTCATCCTTCTGGCGGTGAAGGCCGAGTTCCAGTGGACCTTCATCATCTGGATCTTCGCCATGCGTATCGTCATGATCCCCATGTCCGTGCTGGCCTGGAAGATCAACACGTATCTGACCCGCGGCATCTTCGCCAAACACGCGAAGTTCAACTTCGAGCACCCGCTCACCGTTCTGGTGTGGCTGACTTCGGCCCTCTGCATCGGGATCACTTTCCTGGTCAGCAAATACATGCTGGTCGGCGACTACCAACCGATCTGGTGGAGACTTTCCACCATCATTAGCTGCGGCACCATCGCCGCCGCGATCATCCCCGAGTTGACGCGGATGTTCACCAGCACCAAGAGCGCCCACTGTCAGGAAGTCGTGAATGCGACCACCGAAGGCGGCGCGGGCCTGACCATTCTCTCCGGTCTCGTCGCGGGGAACTTCTCCTGCTTCTGGAAAGGGCTGACCCTCACCACCCTGATGTTGATCGCGCTGGTCGCCAGCTCCACGGGAATCGGCGCCTACCTGACCGATCCCACCGTGGCCACCGTGTTCGCGTTTGGCCTCGTCGCCTTCGGCATGTTGGGCATGGGCCCTGTCACCATCGCCGTCGATAGCTATGGACCGGTTGCAGACAACTCGCAGTCCGTTTTCGAGCTCTCCACCATCGAACAAATCCCCGGCATCGCCGCGGAAGTGAAGCGCGATTTCGGGTTCACCCCTGATTTCGAAGAGGGCAAAATGCTGCTCGAAGAGAACGACGGGTGCGGCAACACCTTCAAGGCGACCGCCAAACCGATGCTCATCGGCACGGCCGTCGTCGGCGCCACCACGATGATCTTCTCGCTCATCCTGATGCTCAAGAATCATTATGGTTGGCCGAGCCTCGCTCCTCTGAGCATCACCGAAGGCCGCATCATCCTCGGCCTCCTGATGGGTGGCTCGGTGGTCTATTGGTTCGCTGGCGCGTCGCGTCAGGCGGTCATCACGGGCGCCTATCGCGCGGTCGATTACATCAAGCAAAACATGAAGCTCGATGACAGCAGCACCAAGGCGTCCATGGAGGACAGCAACGAAGTGGTCAAAATTTGCACCAAGTATGCGCAACAAGGCATGCTGAACATCTTCATCGTCGTCTTCTCGCTGGCGCTTTCCTTCGCCTGCTTCGACGCGGTGTTCTTCGTCGGCTACCTCGTCTCGCTCGCCATGTTCGGCTTGTTCATGGCCATCAACATGGCCAACGCCGGCGGTTGCTGGGATAACGCCAAGAAGATCGTTGAAGTCGAACTGCGCCGCAAAGGCACCGATCTCCATGCCGCCACCGTCATCGGTGACATCGTGGGCGATCCGTTCAAGGACACTTCCTCGGTTGCCCTGAACCCGATCATCAAGTTCACGACCCTCTTTGGCATCCTTGCCGTTGAGATCGCCGTGAACGCCGATCCGAATGTGCGGCTTGGCCTCGCGCTCGGTTTCCTGGCTATCGGGCTCATCTTCGTCTGGCGCTCCTTCTACTGCATGCGGATCTCGACGCTCAGTCCTTCCGAGCACATTCTCGAGTTCGACCGCAAAGCGGCCGTCCTGGCCGATGCCGCTGAAAAGCGCGAGGCTGAGCTTGCGAGTGTGTAGCATCGATCTGTGCCAGTGTGGCTGGCGGCCTTGCGTCGCCGGCAACGCTCGCTTATAAATTCAACAGGCGTGCGGCCCGGAAACGGGTTGCACGCCTGTTTTTTTGTCGCCGCGCTTGCGTCCACCGCGCATCGGAGCTTATCAAAGAACGATGTCCCATACCCTGCTGAAGATTTCGTGCCCCGATCGCGTCGGGCTCCTGGCTCGCCTCACGAACTTCGTCGCGTACCACGGCGGCAACCTCCTGGAGGTGCATCAGTTCACCGATCCCCTCACGAATTGGTTTTTTGCGCGCCTGGCGATCGATTCCGCCAGCCTTGCGCTCGACCTCCCCGCGTTCCAGAAGGCATTCACGCCCATCGCGAACGATCTGGAAAGTGAATGGTCGATTCGCGGGACCAAACAGCCGATGGGGGTCGTGCTGCTGGTTTCGAAGCTGGACCATTGCCTTGCGGACTTGCTGTGGCGGTGGCGCTCGGGTGAACTGCCCATCGAGATTCCCCTGGTCGTTTCCAACCACGAAGACCTCCGCCCGCTCGTCGAGCGCGAAGGCGTCCGATTCGAGTGCGTCCCGGTCCCGAGCGGTTCCGAGGAGGGCAAGAAGGCCGCCTTTTGCAAAATGGAAGAGCTATTCCGAGAAGTTGGCGTGGACCTGCTGGTGCTCGCGCGCTACATGCAGATTTTGCCGGCGGATTTCTGCGAGCGCTGGCATGGCCGGGTGATCAACATCCACCATTCCTTTCTCCCTTCGTTTGCGGGCGCGAACCCGTATCGCCGCGCGTACGAGCGGGGCGTGAAGTTGATTGGCGCCACCTGCCATTATGCCACGGCGGATTTGGATCAAGGCCCCATCATCGATCAGGAAGTCGTGCGGGTGGAGCATTTTCACCAACCCGAAGATCTCCTGCGCCTCGGCCGCGACTGCGAACGGCTGGCTCTCGCCCGTGGTGTCCGCTACCACGCCGACGACCGCGTCCTGATCCACGGCAACCGCTCGATTGTCTTCCGGGATTAGCGGAGGGCAGAATGGGACTGATGGGACTGATGGGACTGATATAGGTCCCATCAGTCCCATTCGTCCCATTTCCCTTAATCGACTTGCGAAGGACTGACCAGAGATCACTGGCCCAGGCATCCTGATGTGGCCCGTTTCTATCCGCCCGATGGGGATTTGGCCATCACCACTCCCAGAATCTCGCCGGGACCGATCGCGCCGCCGAGTTGCATTTTTACTTCAGGGTGCGAGGGATCGCCAACGCTGAATTCTCCCTCCGCGGGAGCCGTGACGGCGGTTCTGTGCAGCAATTCCTTCAGGCGCTCGCACTCGGCGATTGCCGACTGAAGCTTGGCTTTCGCCGCCTCCAACGTCGCCTGGGCCGCCGCGATACCCCGGTCTCCCTCGGTCTGGGTGGCTTGAACGGCCGCCTTCTTGTCTTTGAGAGCCGCCTCAAGTTGATCGGTAATCTGGTCTCGCTCAAACTTAACGAACGTCTCCAGACGGATCTTCGCAGCCTCGAGGCCAAGTTTTGTTTTTTTGAGTCGCACCTCCTCTGCGTCGTATTCCACTTTTTGGATGAATCCTTCCTGCAAAAGCTTGTCCCGGCTGTCGAAGCGGATTTGCTGCTGGGTCTGTGCCGATTGCGCCTCAATAAGCACAAGTTGTAGGCCCAGTTCATTGGCAGGGGCCTCCCCCTCCACGTATTTCCGCAGGGCGCGCTCGGCTTGCGCTGCCTGATGATTGGCCGCTGCCAGTTTGGCCGCGTTCTCCACTGGCATCGGTGCGAGTTCTTTCTCGCGTGCTTTGGCTTCAGCTTCGGCGACCGAAAGCGCTTCCTGCGCCTTGTTCAACTTTTCGAAAACCTGGGTGCAGTTCACCACGAAGAGCAACTCGCCTTTTTGGACTGTTTTGCCGGGGACCGCCACGTACTGGAGTGTCGAATCGCTCGGAAGCGGGTTGGAAATGAGAATGGGTGTTCCTTTCGTTTGCTGCGTTGCAAAAGAAGGATTAGGCAGCAGGAGTGCGGCGCAAGCCCATGCGGCACAATGGTGTTTGAAAGTCATAAGTCTGAGGCGGTAAGAAATGAGGGTTGATCCAGATCGAGCACACCGAGGTCGCGTTTCAACTGAAGGACTCCAATATAATGAGCCAGCACCAGATCCAGCCTCGCATTCATTGCGGCGATCCGGATGGAATTGGCTTCGATGACCTCCCGGTTGGATACCCGTCCATCTTGAAAGAGAATTTCGGCAACTCTTGCGCGTCGGATGCTGCTCTGAAAGATCGAATTCTGAATCCCGATCTGGTTTTCAAGGCTCTTGATGCGGTCGATGCTGTTGTGAATGGCTGCCGTGATGGTTGAACGCACAAAGATAAGCGCCCGTTCGTTTTGGCGCAAAGTCTGCAGCGCCAGATAAAGCCCCAGTCGCTCCTGGGTCCGCTCCAGTGGCAAAGAGAGGGTGACGCCGGCGAAATATTCATCATTGATCGTGGCGGTGCTGGAGCGCGCGTTTGAGTCCTGAAGGTTTGCATTCAGGTTTAGATCCAAGCTTGGCAGCAAACCTCGTTTGGCGAACGTCACCGCGCGACGACTGTCCTCCACCGCATCGGCGGCCGTTTGCAGGTCGGGACGGCGGCTCATCGCGATCTGAACCGCCTGGCTGGGGTCGATCCTGAGCTTCTCATACGGAATGGCGAACGAGGTCAGTTCCACGGGCGACTCGGTGGGCAGCGCAAGACTGATCTCAAAAAGGCCCATCCGGTTTTTCAAATCGAGATCGATATTAAGCAGGTCTTGCTGCACAAACAGATTCTCCTGCCCTGCCCGCAGCGCTTCGATCTCCGTTTCCAAGCCCAGGACGAAATACGTTTGGGCTCGTTTGGCCAACAGATCGTAGGACCGGTGCTTTTCTTCCAGGTTTGCGCTCTTCTCGCGCAGATTCTGGAGCGTGAGAAAACTCTCGATCACTGAGATGGCAAAATCTTCCCGGACGGCCTTGTAATTGCGCAAGGCGTAAATCAGACCGCGCTTTGCCCGGGTAAGCGGTTCCTGGAACAGATCGTTGCCCGCGCCCCGGAGCAGGGGTTGATTCAAAGAGATGGCCGCACGAGGGGAATAGGAAGCACTCAGGCCACTCGTCTGCGCATAAGCTCCACCGAAGTCAAGCCCCAGAGTGCCGCCGAACGGGAGTTGCTGGGAGACGCCTACGGATTGGAAGGAATTGACGAATTGGTTGGTGGTTCGGGTGTTGTCGATCGTGATGCCCGACTCCGCGCTCGATGCGGTGGTTTGCGCCCGCCACTGCGGAGAATAGCCGTGGCGGATGGCGACTGCGGAAAGCGCGTTGGCTTGAACCTGTTCACGCTCGCGCTGCATCGAGTAGTTGTTGGCGAGGGCGATCTGAACGGCCCGGGATAACGTTAGCGGGCCCGGCCCCACCGCCATCGGCACCGCGTCGGGCCGGGGGAGATGCGGCTCGAGCACGCGGGCCTCGTCGATCATCTTCAGAGCCGCCGCATCCGCATCCTTGGGAAGAGGAACCCCTTGCGGAACCGCCGAGCAGACGCGCGCCAACCCGATAAACAGGGAGGCGATTCGAAGCGCTTGCAGCCATGGGATAGCCAACTTCATAGGCGGGACTCTCAACTGATCACCCGCCGTGAGTCAAGCAGGTAGGCTTCCGCTAGGAAAAGAAAGGTCCCGCTTCCAAAGCCGAAAAGGAAACTGTCCAACATGCGGGTTGCTCGGTGGCGGCTTCTGTCGCAAGAGGCTGATGTGGCTTCAGTGAACGCGATGGAACAGGACGAAATAGCGACTCTGATTGACGGAACTATCGGCGAGCTCTCTCTATTCCACGAGACATTTGGCTATTACGCTCACGGGGTTACCGAAGAAACAGTCATCCTGCCTGACGATTGGAAGAACCGTGTCGTTATTGTGTCGAACGAGAACACACGCGGCGCATCGGGTCTATGCCTGCATCCGGAGGATTTGGCGGTCTCAAAACTCATTGCAGGGCGGGAGAAGGACATCTCTTTTCGCCAGGCACGGCATTCCGGGCAGCGCCAACTATCTCCCAAGCGCGTTCCAACGAGGCGTTGATATCGGGGCAGATGTTGTCCAGGCCGATTTTGTCCACGAAGCCGGAGTTGTAGAGAACTTTCATCGGCTGCGGCTGGAGGCCGCTGAGGACGAGCTTGGTGCTGTGGCGATTGAACTTCTGGAGCATGATCTCCAGCGCCCGCAACCCGGTCCCGTCAATCGCGGGGACATTGCGCATCCGGAAGATAACCACCGGGGGCTTGGTGTTCGCTCCGGCGAGCGCCGCCTCGAGTTTTTCGGCCACGCCAAAGAAGAACGGGCCTTCAATCCGATAGACAATCACGCCTTCGGGAACCGACTTGTCGCGGATGGAATCGCCGCCGAGGCCCACGTCGCTGTCCTCGGTGATCAGCCGGATATGGGTGATCTCTTCCATTTGGCGGACAAACAGGGCGACCGCCAGCAGCAGACCGACGCCGACAGCTACCGTGAGGTCGAACGCAACCGTCGTTCCAAAGGTGACCAGCAGCACGATGTAATCGCTACGCGGGCCGCGCGCCAGTTCCTTGAAATTCGACCATTCGCCCATGCGGAAGGCGACGACGAGCAGCACGGCGGAGAGCGAGGCGAGGGGGAGATACTTTGCGAGAGGCGCGGCGACGAGCACGATAACCAGGAGCGTCAAAGCGTGAACGATGCCGGAAACCGGGGTCCGCCCTCCGCTGCGGACGTTGGTGGCGGTGCGCGCTATGGCCCCCGTTGCGGAGATGCCGCCGAACCAGGGACAGACGAAATTGGCAATCCCCTGGCCCATGAGTTCCTGGTTGGAATCGTGACGGCTTTCCACCATGCCGTCTGCAACCATGGCGGAGAGCAACGATTCGATCGCGCCCAGCATGGCGATGGTCAGCGCTGGTCCCATCATCTCCTGGATATTCGCGAACGTGATGTGCGGGATACAGAGGTGAGGCAGCCCGGCGGGGATGCCCGAGGGCGCATCGGGAGTGCCGAATTTGGAGCCGATCGTGGCTATCAGGTGCGCGTCCGGATTCCAGATGGCAACGACGAGGGCGGAGCCGAGAATCGCCACGATGGAGGGCGGAATGCTGCGCCACTTGACGGGCCACTTGACGATGACGAGCAGGGAAATCAAGCCGAGCAGCAGGCTTTGCCACTTGGTATCCCCGAGGTGAGTGAGAATCCCGTGGAACTGGGCCAGCGCGTCGGCGGGCAATTTCACATCCAGCCCGAGGAGTTGCTTTAGCTGGCCGATGGCGATCACTACTGCAATCCCGCTGGTGAAGCCCGCCACGACGGAGTAGGGGATGAATTTGATCAAGCTCCCCATGCGCAACGCGCCAATAAGAAACATAAACGCCCCGGCCATCATCGTGGCCAGCGCGAGCCCTTCATAGCCGTGTTTAATGGCAATTGCGGCCAGGATCGGCACGAACGCCCCGGTGGGTCCGCCGATTTGCACGACACTGCCCCCAAGGGCGGAAATGAGGAATCCGGCGATAATGGCGGTCCAAAGACCCTGGCCGGGCGTGACATTCGAAGCGATGCCGAAGCCAATGGCCAGCGGCAGCGCGATGATGCCGACAGTGATCCCGGCAATCACATCGGGTAAAAACATTTGCCGACGGTAGCCGCGGATCGCGTCGATCAAAACAGGGCGGAAAAAAAGAAAAGAACTCACGTTGTCGGCCGCCAGTAAAAGACACCTTCGGGATAAGGACAAGCGGGAATCTGGAGAAATTCATGGGGCCTTCGCTCTACAAGGGCGGAGTAAACCAGCCAGTGCGGCGTGCTCTTAAGATAGGGGCGGCACTCCGTGCAGGGGGGTGGTTGAGCAAACATTTACCTCAGGGCAAACGCATCAAATTCTGTCGACTCCTTTTTCAGCGCTGAAGGCGCGACCCCATACCAGCCTTGGGCAACG
>JBAXSN010000077.1:0-16302 GCA_037130675.1 Verrucomicrobiota bacterium | reverse complement strand
CTTCACCGCCGCGGCATAGAGGGCCTCCACCGCGGGCCAGTTCACCACATTCCACCACGCCTTGAGGTAATCCGGGCGGCGGTTCTGGTAATTGAGATAGTAAGCATGCTCCCAAACGTCCACCCCGAGGACCGGAGTGCCCAGGCAATCGGCCACGCCCTTCATGAGCGGGTTGTCCTGGTTCGCCGTCGAACAGATGCAAAGCGACTTGTCCGCTTTCACACAGAGCCACGCCCAACCGCTCCCAAACCGGCCCACGCCGGCTGCCTGCAACTTCTCCTGAAATGCTTCGAAGCTGCCAAAGGTGGAATTGATGGCTTCAGCCAATGCGCCGCCCGGCTTTCCGCCGGCGTTCGGTGCCATGATCTTCCAGAAAAAGGTATGATTCCAATGCCCGCCGCCATTATTGCGGACCGCCGTGCGGATGGCTTCGGGGACCGACGCGAGATCGGCGATGAGTTCATCGATCGACTTGGCCTCAAGTTCGGGATTGTCCTTGATCGCGTTGTTTAGGTTCGTCACGTAAGCGCCATGGTGCTTGTCGTGATGAATTTCCATGGTGCGCGCGTCGATGTACGGCTCAAGTGCGTTGTTCGGATACGGAAGTGCGGGTAGTTCGTGTGCCATAACTGGTAGTTTTAGATAGAAATCCCAACGGGATATTTCCTGATACGTGCGAACTATTGCGCGCGGTCGTGAAAAATGCAAGCGATGGGACAAAAAATGGTGAGAAATGGGGGCAAATATGGTCATTAGAGCGTATTTCTCCGATGATCGGGGCCAAACTTTCAAATATGCGGTGCAGGGCAGCCCGTTCCCGATCGAAAGGAATGCCGGCACGAGCCGTCCTCGTTTTTACTGCTTTGCGGGGTGGGGAATTTCGGCTAACAGTTCAAATTCCCGACGCGGGCATGTCCGCAGAGGGAGTTAACCACAGCCTCTAACTGAACTCTGAATGAACAAACGTATCGCACTTCTTTTTTCCGGCCAAGGCGCACAAACCGTGGGAATGGGCAAGGATCTTGCCGCCCAATACCCGGCTGTTGCCGAGCTATTTCAGCGCGCCGACGCCATCCTGGGGCGGCCTCTGAGCCGCCTGATGTTCGAGGGGCCTGACGAAGAATTGACCAAAACCGCCAATTGCCAGCCCGCGCTGTACGTCCATGGGTTCGCCTGCCTGACTGCGCTCCGGCAGGAATTGGGCGAGCTTCCTGCGCACGCGGCCGCGGGGTTGTCCCTCGGCGAATTTACCGCCCACGCAGCGGCGGGAACCTTTGATTTTGAAACCGGTCTCCGGCTGGTCGATCAACGAGCCCGCTTCATGCAAGAAGCGTGCGATTCGACCGAAGGGGCCATGGCGGCAATGATCGGGGCTGAGGAGAATGTCGTGCGCGATCTGGCGTCGGAAACCGATGTCGATGTGGCCAATCTCAATTCCCCCGGCCAGGTGGTGATTTCCGGCGAGAAGTCGAAAGTGACCTTGGCGGTTTCGCTGGCCAAAGAGCATGGGATTCGGCGCGCCACCCTTCTCAACGTTGCGGGCGCCTATCATTCCCGCCTGATGAACTCCGCTTACATCAAATTGGGCGAAGTGCTGAACCGCACGGAATTCAACACGCCGAACTGCCTGGTGATCTGCAATGTCGATGCGCAACCGGTTTCCGAGGCTGCCGCAATTCGGGATGCCCTGCGCGAACAGGTGACCGGCACCGTGCGCTGGACTGAGTCGATCGAGTATCTCGTCGACAAAGAACAGTGCGAACTCTTCATCGAATGCGGTCCGGGCGGGGTCCTCGCCGGTCTCCTTGGCCGAATCCGCAAGGGTGTGCCGGCAATCTCGATTTCTGACGTGGCGACGCTGCAAGCAGCGGTGGCCACGCTGAAGGCGGGGTAACAAGCCGACTCCCAAGGGATGGGAGGCATGGGAAGAATGGGAATGATGGGAGGTGGGAAGAAGATTCCCATACCTCCCATGTTTCCCATATCTCCCATTTTCCAGAAGAGCGGCTACTTCTCTGCGCCTCCGCTCATTGAAAAAACGCGGAGTGCAACAAGCTAAAGAACCCGAACCCGAACATCGCGAAGACAAGAATCACTGCCGCGAGCATCCAGACCGGATGCATATCGCGCAGGCCCCGATCCTGACCGAACTCTTCGGCCATATAGGTCTGATAATCGAATGCCTCGGCGGGAAATTCGATTTCCTGCCAGCCGGAGCGTTCGTCAGCGCCACAATCGGGGCATGCTTTGGCGCCTTCAAATACGTCGCATCTGCAGACTGGGCATTCGCCTGGAGGCTCGAACATGGGCGTTAAACCAGGTTTTCCGGGTTCAATCCGTGCAATTCCTTGGGAACGAAACGGCCGTTTTCACGAATGAGCTTGCCGTCGAAATGAATGGTGCCGCCGCCGCAATCCTCCCGCTGAATGCAGACCATGTCCCAGTGGACCTGCGACTTGTTGCCGTTCTCGGTCTGCTCATAGCACTGGCCGGGAGTGAAGTGGAAGGAGCCGGAAATCTTTTCATCGAAAAGAATATCCCGCATTGGCTGGAGGATGTGGGGGTTAAACCCGAGCGCAAACTCGCCGATGTAACGGGCACCCGGATCGGAATCGAGGATGTGGTTCAGCTTTTCGGTGTTGCTGGAGGTGGCGTTTACGACTTTCCCATCCTTGAACTCAAGCCGGATGTTATCGAACGGGCAGCCTTGGTAAATCGAAGGCGCGTTATAGCTGACATATCCCTGCACTGAGTCCTTGACCGGAGCGGTGAAGACTTCCCCGTCTGGAATATTGTGACTGCCGCCGCAGGGAATCGCCGGAATACCTTTGATCGAAAACGTCAGATCCGTGCCCGGCCCCTTGATTTCGACCCGGTCGGTCGCATCCATCAATTCCTTAAGCGCCTTCATCCCCGGCTGCATTTTGGAGTAATCGAGCGTGCAAACATCGAAGAAGAAATCTTCGAATTGCTCGGTGCTCATCCCCGCCTGCTGGGCCATGGACGACGAGGGCCAGCGCAGAATGCACCAACGGGTTTTCTTCACGCGGTGATCGAGGACCGGTTTCATTTTCTTCGAAACCAGCTTCATCCGGTCGTTCGGGACATCGGACATCTCCGCGATGTTCGCGCCGCCCCGGACCCCGATATAGGCGTCCATCTGTTCCATGCGCGCCAGTTCGTGTTTGGCGATCAAATCGTATTGGGCTTCATCGGCCTCGCGCACCAACTCCCGGGAAACCCGCGCGGAATGGAGCTGCACGAACGGAACCGCCCCAAGAGCGCGGACCGCGCGGACGAGCGCAATGGTCATCTCATCGGGGATGTCGAACCCTTCCAGGAGCACCTTGTCTCCGCGCTGGAGTTTGGTGGAAAAACTGGTGAGTTGTGCGGCGAGCTTGTCAAACCGTGGATCGTGCATGCGCGCAATTTGAGCCATTCCGAGCTTTGAGCAAAGGCAGAATTTCCTGATTCGCAGCCGAAGCTCGAGCAAAGAGTCTCGCGCCAAGCCGGGGCGCAGGCCAAAAATAGATAAATTTCTGACATCGGAGGCTAGCCGTCGGGGCAAAATCGTGGCTACTATGCCTTTATGCAAACCCGTGAGATCGCCCACCACCTGGCCGAAGCCGCGCGCCATTTCCCTCTGCTTGGCTCGATTACTCAGGAAAATCTGATGGACCTGGTTCGGATCGAACTCGGTCACGAAGAGATTCTTAACGAGTTCAGGCCTTATGGAGACGCCGGCAACCTCACTCGGGCGGTCGGTCCCCGCATCCTTCTCCACATCATCAGCGGCAACACGCCCCACGCCGGACTCCAAAGCCTGATCCGGGGCCTCCTGCTTGACGCCCGCAACTGGTGCAAAATCCCGTGCGCCGGGTTACCCGAGATCGCCGAATTCCGCGAATACCTGCCGTTCGAACTGGCTCGCCGGATTGAGATCGACACTCAACTGCCCGGGCACTGGCTGGCTCAGGCCGATGCCGTGGTTGTCTTCGGGTCAGATGACACGATCGAACATTTCCGCAGCCGTGTGCTGGCCGGACAGCGGTTTCTCCGGCATGGGCACCGATTCAGTTTTGGCGTCGTTTTTGACGATCCGCAGTTCGAGTCGATCGAAGGCGCGGCAAGGGACGCCTCGCTTTTTGATCAGCAGGGGTGCCTTTCTCCCCACATTTTCTATGTTCCCGCCCCCATGGCGCGTGAATACGCCTCGCGTCTGGCCGAGGCCATGGCGGCTTTTGAAAAAGAGAACCCGCGCGGCCCGCTCACGGTAGCGGAGCATACGGAAATCAACGCCCTGCGCGGGGAGTTCGGCTTCCGCGCCGCGACCGATCCCGAAGCGGGCATCTGGCAAAGCCCCGACTCGACGGCCTGGACGGTCCTGCTCGATCCCGATTCGCACTTCAGCGCTTCCTGTCTCAACCGGGTGGTCTATGTTAAACCGTTGCCTGACGATCTCGATTCCGCCTTACTACGGGCCCGCCTGCATTTGAGCACGGTAGGAATCTACCCGGTGACGCCGGAGAATTGCGCGCGGGTCGCGTCCAGTGGCGTTTCGCGGATTTGTCCCATTGGGAAAATGCAATTGCCTCCGGTCACCTGGCATCATGATGGCCGGCCGGTGTTGGCGCCGTTGGTCCGCTGGATTGATTTCGAGGTGGCGTAACGCCCCTGGAGCCTTCCGCCAAAAGCTGAAAGCGCTCACCCGCCCAGGTAACATTCCTTCACCTTCGGGTCCTCCCGAAGGTTGGCGGACTGGTCGGCGAGGATGATCCGGCCGGTCTCCAACACGTAGCCGTAGTTGGAAATCTCCAGGGCCAAATTTGCGTTTTGCTCGACCAACAGGATGGTGATGCCGAGTTCGCGATTCACCTCCACGATTTTCTCGAAAATGGTCTTCACGAGCAGCGGGGCGATTCCCAACGAAGGCTCATCGAGCATGAGGCAGCGAGGTTTGCTCATGAGGGCGCGCCCGATGGCGAGCATCTGCTGTTCGCCCCCGGAGAGGGTCCCGGCGCTCTGTTGCCGGCGTTCTTTGAGCCTCGGGAAGATCCCGAAAATGTAATCCAGGTCCTTTGGAAACGCCTGTTTATCCCGCCTCCGGTATGCGCCCAGAAGCAGGTTTTCCATGACAGTCAGATTCGCGAAAATCATCCGCCCCTCGGGAACCTGGCACAGCCCCCGCTCCACAATTTGATGCGGTTGGAGCTTGGAAATTTCTTCCCCCTCGAACTGGATGCTTCCAGCGCGGGACCGCACGATCGCGGAGACGCTTCGCAACGTAGTCGATTTCCCGGCGCCGTTGGCCCCGATCAACGTCACGATGTGCCCCTTTGGAACATCGATATTGAGTCCATGAAGCGCCGCGATGGCACCATAGTTGACGTAGAGATCGCGGATTTCGAGCATCGGTTCAGTAGTTATTATTCCCCCAAATACGCCTCGATGACCTTGCGGTCATTGCGGATGGCTTCCGGCGTCCCCTCGGCAATTTTCACGCCGTAATCGAGCACGGCGATGCGCTCACAAATCCCCATCACCACCCGCATATCGTGCTCGACGAGCAGCACGGCAAGCTTGAATTTCTCCTGCGTGAAGCGGATCAGCCGCATGAGTTCCACCTTTTCGGTCGGGTTCATCCCGGCGGCAGGTTCGTCGAGCAGCAGCAGTTTGGGCCGGGTGGCCAGAGCCCGCACGATTTCCAACCGCCGCTGATCCCCGTAGGGCAGGCCGGTGCAAGGGACATCGCGCAGATGATCCAAATGGAACAGGCTCAGGAGTTCGGTGGCGGTCTCGTCGACCTCCTTTTCCTCTTGCAAGAAAGCTTTTCCGCGCCAGAGCGCGTGGGAGATCCCGTGCCGCAGGTGCATGTTGCAAGCCGCTCGGACGTTGTCGAATACGCTCAGCGAGCCAAAGAGCCGGATGTTCTGGAAAGTGCGGGCGATGCCCCTTGCGGTGATCTGGTAGGGCCGCCTGCCGACGACCGAGTCCCCATCAAACCGAATGGCTCCCGCAGTAGGTTGATAAACGCCGGTGATCAGGTTGAACACGGTCGTCTTCCCTGCGCCGTTGGGGCCAATCAACCCCACCAGTTCGTTCCCGCGGATCTCCAGGTTCAGGTCGGATACCGCCTTCAATCCACCGAACTGAACCGTGCACTGGTCGAGTTCCAAAAGCGGGGTCATGCTTCCACCCTCCTGAACCATTTTTTAAGCCTGCCGCCGCCCGTAAACAATCCCTGGGGCCGGGTCAGCATCAGGACGATCAACAACAGCGAGTAGAGGATCATCCGGTTTTGGGCGATGTGCCGCAGCCAGATCGGGAGCGCTTCCCAACTCGAGAGTGCCCGGAGGCCTTCCGGCAAGATCGTTAGAAGAATGGCCGCGAGGATGACACCCGGAGTATTGCCCATTCCGCCCAGAATCACGATCACCACGATATCGACCGAACGCAAAAAGTTGAAACCCTCGGGGTGAATGAACTGTTTGAAATGCGCATACAGGCCCCCGGCGATCCCGGCGAAGAACGCTCCCACCACAAACGCCAGCACTTTGTATTTGGTGGTGTTGATCCCCATCGCCTCGGCAGCGATCTCGTCGTCGCGCACGGTGAGAAATCCCCGACCGTAGGTGGAATGCACCAGCAGCACCACCACATAAACCGTGATGGCTGCGGCCAGGTACGTCCAAAAAAAAGTCGTGGTTCGGACGGGAATGGAAAGCCCGCGCGAACCGCCCACCGCTTCGGTATTCTGCACGATAACGCGGATAATCTCGCCAAACCCGAGCGTCACGATGGCCAGGTAATCGCCTTTCAGCCGGAGCGATGGCACGCCCACCATGAGTCCCGCCAGAGCAGCACCCAACCCTCCGGTGATCAAGGCCCCGAGATAAAGCGTGGCATCCCCCACCATGCCTGTCCCGAAGCGCTGCTGGAACCAGCCTCCCAAGAAGAGCGTGATCGAGGCGCTGACATAGGCACCGACAGCCATAAATCCGGCGTGTCCCAACGAGAACTGGCCGGTGTAGCCGTTGACGAGATTCAAACTCACCGCCAGGACAATGTTGATCCCGATCGTGATGATGACGTCGAAGTAATACGGGTTGATCCGATCGCCGAAATGGGAAACGGCGAAGCTCAAAAACGCAAACAGAATCAGCCAGGTCTTCGGACCGGTCTTTTTTTGGAGGTGTGCAATTCCGTTCATCTCGATTCCAGTTCTAATGTCCCGCTAACTGGCTTGCGAACACTCGTGAACATCACCAGTTCCTCTGGAGCGCACTCAAGGCGGTGGTCCTCTGCCGTCTTACGGGAAAACTCCGGCACAATGTTCATACCTTCTCCCTTTCCACCCGTCCGAGCAGACCGGCGGGCCTGAACAACAAAATTAAAATGAGCACCGCAAACGCAATCGCGTCGCGATACATGGGCGAGATGTAGCCGACCACCAGCGTTTCGAGCACGCCCAGGATGATCCCGCCGAGCGCCGCCCCGGGAATGTTGCCGATGCCGCCCAGCACCGCCGCCACAAAGGCTTTGAGGCCCGGCAAAATCCCCATGAGCGGATCGATGCTCGGATAGTTGATCGCATTGAGAATCCCGGCCGCAGCTGCCAGCGCGGAGCCGAGCCCAAACGTGAACGAAATGATCACGTTGTTGTTGATGCCCATCAACGACGCGGCTGTGGGATTGAAGGATAAAGCGCGCATTGCCGTGCCCATCTTCGTCTTGAGCACGACAAACCGAAGCGCCACGAGCAACACCATGGTCACCAGCAGCACCACAACTTGATTAACCGTCACCGTAAGATCGCCCAAGCCGTCGATGGCGCGATCGGGCATGATCTCCGGGAAAAGCTTTGGCTCGGCCCCGAAGAGAAATTGACCGAAATTCTCCAGGAAAATCGAAACGCCGATCGCGGTGATCAGCACCGTGAGCCGGGGGCGGTTGCGCAGTGGTTTGTAAACGAGCTTCTCGATGACGATTCCAAGGGCGCCACAGAGCGCCATCGAAAGAATCAATACCGTGAAAGCCCCCGCCGAGGTGCTCCAGCTAAAGCGGTCCGGGTCCTGCCCAACCGGGAAAACCTTCCAGACCCAGGGAGCCAGATAATAGCCCGCGAACGCCCCCACCATGTAAACGTCCCCATGGGCGAAATTGATGAACCGCAGCACCCCATAGACCATCGTGTACCCCAGCGCGATCAATGCGTAAATCGAACCGAGGGCCAGGCCGTTGATGATCTGCTGTAAGAATTCTGTCACAGGGGTATTTTCTGGGTAGCGCCTTTGGCGCTGTATCGGTTTAGCGCCTCAGGGCCAAAGGCCCGCCCGCATACCAGCCTAGGCCAACGGCCTAGGTTACCGGGCACAATACGATTCAGGGCTGAAGGCCCGATGCATGATTTTACCCTGCCGATGCTTCGGGCCTTCAGCCCTGAATTATTCTTTAAATCGAATTCCTGGGGCGATGCCCCAGTCTGGTATGCGTCCGCGCCGTTGGCGCTCAGAAGCAGTGCGCTAAACACATGCTTGGCGCTGAAAAAAAGGTGCGAAGCGAAAACGTCTTCCATCGGTTGCCTCCCTCTACGGCGCCACGCTTTCCAGAAAGTGGAACTTCCCGCCCCCGATGGTCTGGACGACCGCCGGCTTGTTGGCGTTGCGCTCCGCATCGAGCGTGATCTTCCCGGTCACGCCGGGGAAGTCCTTCGTGGCGGCAATCGCGTCGCGCAGTTTGGCTCCGTCGGTGGTGCCGGCGCGCTTGATGGAGTCTGCCAGAATCATGGCGCTGTCGTACCCAAGCGCCGCCATGTCGTCGGGAGCCATGCCATACTTTTCTTCATAGCGTTTCAAAAATCCCTGGATCAACGGGTCCTGATTCTCCGCTGAGAAATGGCTTGAGAAGAAGCTGCCATCCAGCGCGGTTCCCGCGACTTTCAGCAGCGAGTCCCCCACCCAGCCGTCTCCGCCCATGAACGGAGCTTTAATGCCGAGCTGCTTGGCCTGGCGTGCAATCAATGCCACTTCGGCGTAGTAACCGGGCAGGAAAACCGCGTCGGGCTTTGCGGCTTTGATGGAGGTCAACTGCGCCCGAAAATCTTTGTCCCCAGTGCTATAGCTCTGGTCTTTCACGATCTCGCCTCCCGCCTTCGCAAAGTTGAGTTTGAAAAAATCGGACAACCCTTTGCTGTAGTCCTGCTTGTTGTCGGTCAGCACCGCCACTTTTTTGAACCCTTTGGAGAGCGCAAACTTCGCCATGACCGTTCCCTGGAACGGGTCGATGAAGCAGACCCGGAAAATGTAATCGCCAACCTCCGTCACTTTGGGGTTCGTCGAGGCTGGGGAGATCATCGGCACCTTATTCTCCTGGCAAATCGGTGCAGCTTCGAGGCTCTTGGACGAGGCCACCTCCCCGAGGACGGCGACCACTTTGTCGCTCGAAATGAGTTTGCGGACGATCGTGGCCGGCTCCCCCGCCGCGGAGCGGTCGTCTTCGGTAATCAGCTTGATTGGCTTCCCAAGAACGCCGCCGGCCCTATTGATTTCATCGACGGCCAATGCCGTCCCATTATGGGAAGAAACGCCGAAACTGGCGCTCCCACCGGTGAGCGACGCGAATTCGCCCACCGCAATTTCATTCTGGGCAAATGCGCCCCCCGAAAGCCCCAGCAGCACGACGCATGTGAATTGAATAATCGGGTTCATGGCAAGTAGTTCAGCTAATTAACTCAAAGAGGGCGAATGCTATGAAAGAAATCAACCGCATTTCAACAGGCAAATGACTCGGTTCTTCCGAAAGAAAATCGGTTCTCCGACCCTTTCATGCGGCTTTTGTTTCTTTCCCATCCGATTTCCTGAGGATGGTGGATGAATCGGCAGCGTTGGCAGAGCGGATTGAGCGCGGGATTCGGGAACAAGGCCGTTATTTCGTTTCGTCTCCGGCAGAAATGGCGCAATTCGGCGACATCAATCACGCCGTGGAATTTGCGAAGGCACACGGCTGGATCCTGCTGTGCCACTTGGGCGGGACGAATTACGAGTTCTTCGAGGCGGTCCCCTCGGAGCATCAGGCGCTTTATTGAACGCCAGCCCGCCCCTCCATCTCGTCCATCCAGGCGTTCACGGTGGACTTCAGTTAAATTTCATCCCTTCCGCTACCCGCCGGAAAAAAGCCGGAGACCAGAGGGCCACTTCCTCTGAATCACGCAGAAAGGGAAGCACGTCTTTTTTCGCGGTTTCAAAATCCACCTGCCCAAAGCGCTCCAACAGAAAGGCGCGAACATCCGCCTCAACGAGGGCACGCTTTTCCTCCCAGTGACCCGTCTGCCGCATCCGGGATTCAAGGTGGGCGAGGTGGCAGGGTGTCCCACGCCCCACATGCCAAACGAAATCATAATAGTCGCGCCCCTTCACGCGATTTTTCCACTTGCGGCAGAGCACGGCATGAACCTTGCCTGCAAAGAGATCCGCCGGGGTGTAGAGCTTGACTTGGAAGGGAATGGGAACGAGCAGCGTGCGCACCTCGAATCCAGCACCCGGAGGCGGATCGGTGTCGATTTCCATTTTGATCCGGACGCGCTGTGAACGCGGCAATCCACCTGCCAACGCTGGCGGAGCCCCGATCCGCAACAGATTGACGGTGGTTTCCCCCTTGATAAAAGCCGATTCGATGGCTGTCTCTACGTTCTTCTTCCGCCGTTCCACCTCCACGGAAAAACCAAAGGCGGTCAACTCTTCCTCCACCGCCCTCAGGTAGGGATGGGGATCGAAGGTTGCATCGGGCTTCAGAAGCGAAAAATCGAGGTCTTCCGAGAAACGGCGCAACCCGTGGAAAATGCGCAATGCGGTTCCGCCATAAAACGCGGCATGTTCGTAAAACTTCGCACGCCAGAGGCCGAGCAGCGTCAACTCCTGAACGATTTCGCGCAGGGCCGATTCGTATTCCGCACGGGTCTGCGGGGCATACCGCCCCATGAGTTCCTGAAGAACGGGCTTCATCGTGCCACCTCCTCCAGCCAATCGGCCAAGATCCGCACATTACGCCTTCCGTAGACGTTGGCAATTTGACGCACCAGCGCCGTATCCATCCCGGCGAACGCGCCGGAGTCGATCCGCAAATCTTCAACCAGCAACGCTTCCACTTCGGCGATTCCTGTCAAACCGCGCACCATGCCCACCCGATCGCACAGCGCCTTTTCCGGGCAAGCAAGTAAATACGTGCCGCCGCGCGCCTCAGCAAGTCCCACCCCTATGGCGAAAGCTGCCTTCGGCATGACCCGGTAACTGAAACGCCCCGCCAATGTCCGAAACCGCTTCTCCTTGAGGGAGGTCATGCAAGTGATTTCCTCCACCCGCTCGGGGATAAGCCCATGAATGGCCAAAGCGGTTTCACGGCTCACATACGAAGGCCCGTACACCAATCCGGAAAGCACGAGAGGATCAATGATGGAACGGCCCTCCTCCAACGGGGTGTAGAGCCCCTTCTTTACACGTCCGATTTCTCCCTGCGCACAAAGCCGGCGGAGCTTGTCACGAGGCGCGGCATAATCCGCCAGGCGATCCATGACAAGCTGGTAATCGAAGGGAATATCCCAGGGTAAAAGAGCTCTCATTTAGTTCCAGTATGTCGAACAATAATCGACTTACTGGAAACTTTCAAGCGAAACCGATCCGTGGCGGCCCATTCTGGATCAATCGTGAGCCCGCCTACACCAACTGCTTCACGATCTGCGCCGGGTTCCCGGCCACGATGACGTTGGCGGGCACGTCTTTGGTTACGATCGCGCCGGCAGCGACGATCGAGTTCTCGCCGATGGTCACCCCTTTGAGGATCACGGCTCCCATGCCGATCCAGACGTTGTCTTTGATGATCACCGGGGCAGTGCGAATTGATGGACGGGGCGGGCGGCCCTCAGCGAATGGCGAGAGCGCCATGGCGTCAATCCGCCGCTGGGCCGGATCGACCGGATGGAAATCGCTGTCGGCAATCCCGACGTTCCAGGAGAAAATGCAGTAGGAGCCGATCTCGATCCGTTCCTCGGCCATGATCAGCGCGCCGTTGAGCAACGTGTAATCGCCCACCGAGCAAGTGCCGTTTTCTCCAATCGAAAACGAGCACCCGGCATAGCACGAAACATTCGAGCCGAGCACCAGGCCCGGGCGATGGCGCGACCGAAACATGCGGAAAATCTGCGCCGTCTCGAGGTACAGGCCGTCTCCCCATACAACCCCTTCCGGGATCGGTTTCTGCCACCAATCAAATTCCACACGGCGGTCTGGGAGGATGTTTGTCATAGCTTGATTTTTATTGGGTTTGCTGAAGGTTCCGACTACTTAAGATTGGCCGAGTAATACAACTGCGCGTAAGCGCCGCCGCGAGCCACCAGCTCGGGCCCGTTGCCGCACTCCACGACGCATCCGTTTTTCAAGACCACGATTTTCTCCATTCCATGGACCGTGGCGATCCGGTGGGTGATGATCAGCGTGGTGCGACCGCGCATCAGCTCTTTAATCGTTTCCATAATGGCCGCCTCTGTCGTCGGATCGAGGGCCGAGGTTGGTTCGTCCAGCAGCAGGATCGGCGCGTTCTTTAGAAAAGCTCGGGCGATGCCGATGCGCTGGCGTTGTCCGACGCTCAGGTGCCCGCCGCGCTCACCCACTTGGGAACGGTAGCCGTCCGGCATCGCCATGATGAACTCGTGGGCCTGCGCGCGTTTGGCGGCTTCGACGATCTCTTCCTCGGTGGCATCGGGCCGCCCGTAAGCGATGTTCTCGCGGATGGTGGTCGAGAAGAGCACGGTGTCCTGCAAGACGATGCTGATCTGGCTGCGGAGCGCCTTTTTGCTGATCGATTTCAGGTCCCGCCCGTCCAGGAGCACCCGGCCGGCGCTCGGGTCGTAAAACCGGGGAACCAGGGAAATCAGGGTGCTTTTGCCCGCCCCGGTTCCGCCGACAAAGGCGACGGTCTGGCCCGGAGCGACTTCCACGCTGACGTTTTTAAGAATCAGCCGTTGGGAGTCGTATCCGAAATCGACTCCCTCCAGACGGATTTCGCCCTTGGTGGAGGTGATCGCCACGGCATCGGGCGCGTCTTTCACATCGTCCTCGCGATCGAGCACTTCAAAGCAGCGCTGCATTCCCGCAGCCGCGCCTTCCAGCGCCCAAGCGGTGTAGGTGAGCGATTCTAAGGGCGTATAGAGCATGAACAGATAGGACGTAAACACCAGCAGAGTGCCGAGCGAAAGCGAGCCGTTGAGGACATGGAGCGAGCCGAGGTAATACATCGCGGCGGTGCCAAACGCCATCAGCGTGCCGATCACCAACGCCGAGTACATGTTGGTGCCCGTAAGCTTGAGATTCGCCTCCATGCTCTCGCTGGCGCTTTTGTGGAACTGCGCCACTTCCCAGTCTTCGCGGCCGAACGCATGCACCATTCGGATGGACGAAAGCCCTTCCTGCGCCACCGTCAGCACCGCGCTTTCGCGCTCCTGGATGTGGGTCGATTCCGAGCGTATCCGCAGGGCGTAGTAGCGGATCGTTCCCACGATAAACGGCACAATCCCAAGCGAGATGAGCGTCAGCTTCCAATCGAGCGCCATCATCACGGCAAACGTGCTCAACAGGGTCACGCTGGATTGGAAAATGTTCGTGAACCCCTTGTTGTAGATCGTCTGAATGGCCTGGGAATCGTACGCCACCCTGAAACTCGAATCCGCCGACCGGCGCGAGTCGTGGAACTTCAACGGCAGCGATTGCAGATACGCATATAGCTCAGTACGGAGCTTGCGCAGGGCTTGGAGCCCGATCCGCACGAACATCAGATTGGTAATCAGGTTGATGATGCCGCTGGCGAAATAAATCAGGACAATGGCTAGGCAGAGGAAGAGCACCACCAGCGGAGGGGGGGTCTGGCCGAAGCATCGGGCGATCTGCGCATGGGTGAGGGCGTGGGCCTCGTCCGCCGGATAGAGCACGCCATCGACGATATACTTAAAAGGCCACGGCTTGAGCAGATTGAACCCGATGCTGCACAACGTGAGCAACGTCGCAATGACGGTCTGGCCCAGGAAGGGGCGGAAATAAGCGAGAGTCCGGCGATAGAGGGGCATTGCGAGTTTTTACGTTCCTCCATCCAATAGGCTGGCGGCGCGCGGATTGCAACGCCGCGATGAGATAGTTCTCGGTTTGCTCCGCCGATGCCCAACCCGGCAACTCAGCGAACCTCATCCGGTCTTGCGCTGGGGAGTTGCCTTTCCTAAGCTTCCCCTCGCCCCCCATGATCCTTCTCTCGCATCCAACCGGAAACAATTTCTCGCGAGCGCTTTTGGCGGGACTCTTGAAGGCCGGGCTGCTCGGGCGTTTTGTCACGAGCGTTGCGGTGAAAGAGTCGGCGGGATGGTTGAACGGCCTTCCTTCGAAGCTCCGGGGCGAGTTGCTCCGGCGAAAGTTCGATCTTCCTGATTCGTTCATTGAGACTCACCCGCTACGGGAACTCTGCCGACTGGCGGCCAGCAAATCGGGCGCTCGCTTTCTCACGCGCCATGACACCGGGTTGCTTTCCTGGAACTCGGTTTATCGGGGAGTGGACCGTGCCGTGGCGCGCGGCTTGCCCCGCGCCATTGAAGAACACCAGATCACGGCGGTCTATGCTTACGAGGACGGGGCTCTTGAAACCTTCAGGGCCGCACGGCGACTCGGGCTGGAACGGATCTACGATTTGCCGATCGCCTATTGGGAGACCGGGCGGCGGCTGATGGCGGAGGAGCAGGAACGCGTGCCGGCGTGGCGCATCACCCTGGAGGGGATGCAGGACTCTGAAACCAAGCTGCGCGCCAAGACCGAGGAACTCGATCTGGCAAACACGGTGGTTTGTCCAAGCCAGTTCGTTTACGACTCGCTCCCGGAGTCTGCGCGTGAAAACAAACGGTGCATTGTCGCGCCATTCGGGTCCCCTCCCCCGAGGCAAAGAGGCCCCAATGCGCCCTCCCCCGGCGGCGACAGAGCACCGCAACTACAGGCGTCCGCCCCGTTGCGCATTCTCTTTGCCGGTTCGATGACCCAACGGAAAGGCCTGGCCGATCTTTTTGCGGCCATGCAACTCGTCCGGCGACGCGACGTGCAACTGGTCGTTTTCGGCTCGCCCGTGGCACCGATGGCGTTTTATCGAAGGGAATTTTCCGACTTCGTTTACGAGGCTCCACGGCCGCATAAGGAAGTGCTCCGGTTGATGGAAACCTGCGATGTGCTGGTCCTGCCATCGATCGTGGAAGGCCGGGCGCTGGTTCAGCAGGAAGCGATGAGCTGCGGGCTGCCCCTGATCATCACGCCGAATACCGGGGGCGAAGACCTGATCGAGGAAGGCAGAACCGGCTTTCTGGTTCCAATCCGCTCCCCGGAAGCAATTGCGGAAAAGGTCCATTGGTTTGCCGATCATCGCGGCGAGTTGGAAGCGATGCGCGAACACGCCCGCCGGAAGGCGGCTGAACTGACGTGGAGCGCTTATGCGAACGCGATTCTCGCCGGAATGGCCGAAGGCCAACTGCGAAGCTGATTTTCAGCAGCGCTTCTTCGCTTCGGACGTCCATAAGTAAATAAGCTTTGTCTTTTTCATAATCATTTTACAATTTTGGTTGATTGTTTCCAATGTCAGTTCGGTTCCATTTCCACTGGTATTGACTCAACGAATCCGTGTCCCTGGCGTAGCAGGCTCTTTTCCAGGCTGAGTGCGGGATGGGACCGCCGTCTTGATCTGATGCCGTCCCGAGGGGTTCGCGAACATCGCAGGCCGGGTTGACATTGATGTCCGGTTTCCCTGTCTTACCCTCTGCGCTCTTTTTCACCCCGAACTTATGAGATCCATTTTTGGCTTTGGGTTTCATTTCGCTCAATTCGCGCTGCGTTGATGGAGCGGGTTAGAAATGGTGCGCCGCGCCCGGGAAGCACGCGCGCAACATTATGAGATTCCTCCCCTTAGTAGGAGCGGAGACTGCGAGTTGTGGTGGAAGTCGATTCAACAGGGCTATGCAACGAGCTTTCTTGCGTCGTGGTGGTGCTGCTGTGGATGGATGGTTCCTTCTTCTGCTCCACCGTTGTGCAGGCAGATAGCGAAAAAGGGCGGCGGCGGCGAGAGATGTCAAAATGAGTGTCTTCATAAATCGAAATTGCGTTTGATTGGTTATGTTGGCTTTTACTTGTCTGTGATGGTTGTTGTGGTGCTGGTTTTCTTTTCCTCAAGCACCGAAAAGGGGCGCATCGTGAATTAGCGTGTTTTTTCTATCAGGGGGGAGGAAATTTCGGAGGC
>JBAXSN010000076.1:0-17250 GCA_037130675.1 Verrucomicrobiota bacterium | reverse complement strand
ATGCCGCTTCTACTACCCGGCGAGACCCTCGCCGCAAACCAAGTTTCAAGTCAGCGCGTTGAAAAGGCCAAGAGACGCGCGCCGCACTGGCTGATTTGCCCCGCCCGTGCAGGGGAAAGTCTGGTCATGAAATCCTGCAATGTGAATGCATGATTTCAAGAGAAAGCATGTGCCCCGCAGCCGGAGCCGAAGCGCCAAACCCTATTTTCCGCCCCGCAGCGGAACCAGTTGCGGTTCCGAGAGCCAGAACGGATCGGCGACTCCCTGCCGATAGGCCTCCAAGGCCTCGGGCGAAGAGTTTGCCCGCAGATTGGAATAGGTGGTGTCTTCGTTTTGCCAGCGCTCGTTCCAGAAGACGGCAGCCTTGAGGCGAGGGAACTTGGTTCGCATCGCTTCAAACGCCTCTTTGATGAAGGCGGGCTTGCTCCCTTTGGTGGGAAACTCGCCCACTCCCCACTCCGCAAGCATCACGGGCTTGGTTGGGTCGAGAGCGCAGATCTCCTTGTAAGGCCATTCCAGAAGCGGGAGAAATGAAACCCATTTGTCATCAATATATTGCTCCCCGTAAACGCTGAACCCGAGCCAATCCACGTAGGCTGCGCCAGGATAATACTGCGCGATCAGGTTCCAGTTATCCTGCGGGATGGAGTAGTTGATCGCGTGAAAAACCCAGGCGACGTTTTTGGCTCCGCGCGCCCTCACCCGGTCCACCACGTGGCGATACGCTCGTTTATAAGTTTCAGGTCCTTGAAACGGCCCTTTGTAGGCAGGCGCTTTTACAAGGCCAGTGCCGGTTGTGATCATCGTCGGCGCCATGCTGGTGGCGCTCAGCATTGGAACAGCCGTAAACGTGGTGCCCGCCGTGACCTCCTGACCGGGGTCGGGATTCTTTCCGCCATAGAAAGCGCCGGACCACGGGAACCAGGTCCCGTTCATCTCGTTCCCAAACGAAACCAGAATCGGGTGCCCATACTCGCGGGCGGAATCCCCCCATTTATCGATGTATTTGTCCCAGTCTCCGGCAATGATCGAAGTTAATGAAAACCGGTCCGGCCCGTTGTCTTCTTGGTAGGGGCGATCCCAGGGAGACCAGAAAACAAGGGGAATCGAGCCGTGCCTTTGAATGATGTTCAGGTTCGCGGTGGGGAAACTCTGCTCGCCCCAATAGCTCGAAGACGCCACGATGGCTTGGTGCTTGCCGACGAGTTGCTCGAACTCCTCGATTCTTTCAAGCGTCACATCGTCCTCGTAATCGCCGAAGCCCATATAGGCTCCGGTGTAGGCTCCCGTTTCAGGAACCCCGAGTGCGGCTGGGCCGGTGATGACGTTGCGTGTTACCACGGCGGGCTTCCGGCATCCGCTCAGTCCAATCAGCAGCCCAAGAAACAGAACGGCGGTTTTTTTCATCATGAGATCCCCACCTCCAGGTTTGCGGTCACAAGTGGTGAGGACGGCGCGAAAGAAGCGTGGGGGTCCCGCCCGCGCGGCCAAGATGGCCACGCTCCTTTAAAAGCTCGCGCCTTTACATCAGTTTTAATCACACCCCACCTCCACGCTTGCCGTTCTTTCGAGCTTGCCCCAGGTGACCCACGCGCCCTTGAACGCTTTGAGGATGGAACACCAGATCACCCAACTCAATAGCGGGCGATAAATAAAGCGCATGGGCAGAATGCGCCAGGCTTTCCAGACCGCTTCGTCATCCATCCAGCAAGCCAGCACGGCGAGCAGCATATCCATGGCCAGGAAGGTGACGAAAAAGAGTCCCATGGCTCCCGCTTCTCCCGAGAGCAGGGAGAAGACCAGCAGCACATCGACCAGCGGCGTGATCGCCATCAAAAGAATCTGGCAAAACCAGATGCTCGGAAGAGCGAACCAGCCCAACGCTTTGAATTCGGGGTTGAACATAATATCCCGGTGTTTCCAGAGGCACTGCAAGGTTCCAAAAGCCCAGCGGACCCGTTGCTTGGCCAGCGCCCTGATGGTTTCGGGCGCTTCGGTCCAGGCAATGGCGTCATGGGCATAAGCGACTTTGAATCCGGTCTTGTGCAAACTCAGGGTGAGGTCGGTATCTTCCGCAAGCGTGTCCGGACTCAACCCGCCCGCAGCCTCCAATGCGTCTCGCCGGATTGCGCTGACCGCTCCCGGAGCCACAGTGATACAGTTCCAAACCGAGTAAGCTCGGCGATCCAGGTTGAATCCGCAGGTGTATTCCAAACCCTGGCAACGGGCAATGAATGTCCTCAGATTGCCGACTTTGGCGTGTCCCGAGACGGCTCCGATTTGTTCGTTCGCCAGGGGCTGGACGAGGGCGCTGATCGTGTTTTGTTCAAACCGGGTGTCCGCATCCAGGAAGACGATGATTTCATGGCGGGCCTTCGCCAGCGCGGTTTGCAACGCCACGGATTTCCCTCCATTGGGCTGACAAAACAGCCGGAGGCTGGGATGTTGGGCGGCTATCTTCTCCACAAGGTCCGCTGTGCCATCGGTGGAGCCGTCGTCCACCACGATGATCTCCCGTTCGCCGGAATAGTCGTTCTCAAGGACTGAGGCAATCGTGGACTCGATGACCTTCGCTTCGTTGTAGGCGGCGATGATGATGCTCACCGGCGGCGTGAACTGGGCGGGTTCGTTTTTCCGGCGATGATGGCAACTTGCAAGGGCGGCGACGATCAATCCACGAACCACCACCATCCCGGTGGCGGAGATCATAAATGCCCAGAGCACCTGTTCCAGCCAGCGCCAGACCGAGAATCCCATCCCGGTGATCATCCGGACCATCGGGTCCCGGTCGCCCCGCACCAGCGGCATGAGTTCGTCGCGCGGAATATGAAGCAACTCGCTCAGGGGCACGATCCGATCGCCACGGGTCTGCAGGTAATCGATCATCTTTGGCAGCGCCTCAACGGTTTGACTGCGGTTCCCCCCGGCGTCGTGCAGTAAGATCACGTTCCCTTCGCCGCGCTGCTCTTTGATGCGTTGAACGATTTCGTCCACGCCCGGCTTGGCCCAGTCTTCGGGGTCGATATTTTCAAGCACTATCAAGTAGCCGAGATCGTCCTGAAGCTGCTTGAGCGGCTTGAGTTCCGCGAGGTTGGTCGGTCGGGAATCCGCGTTGTAAGGCGGCCGGCAAAGCGTGGTGGATCGTCCCGTGATGCTTTCGAGCAGTCGTTGCGTGGCGTTGAACTCAAAAGTGATCTGCTTGGCTGAAATCTCGCTCAGGTTTGGGTGGGTGTAGGAGTGATTGCCGATCTCGTGACCCTCCCTGAGAATCCGCCGGACGATGCCCGGATAGGTTTCAGCCTGACTGCCGACCAGGAAAAAGGTCGCCTTGATATTCCGTTCCTTGAGAACGTCCAGGATCAAGGGGGTCCATTTCGGGTCGGGGCCGTCATCAAAGGTCAACGAGACCGCATGTTCGTCACCGGCCCCTTCATGAAAAACGGTGGGACAGGTCGGGAAATCGTCGTAGGTGGCGGCGAAGCGGCCATCGGTCAATTTAATCGCCCGCCTGCCGTCGTCGCTCGTGTCATCGACCGTCACCATCTCGCCTTGGCCGACGTTGGTGACGGTGTTGGTCGTGTGCATCGTTCCGAGCTTGCGCAGGGCGGCGGCGCTGGGTTTTTCGGGATCCGGCATGGCCAGGACATCCCAGAGCTGCGGGTCTTCCGTGCCAAGGCGCTGAAGGGCGAACCCGCCCAGCTCGGAGTCGCGTGTGGCCCGGAGTTGATTGAGGAAAGTGATGGCATCCAGAAAGCAAACGGTGTGATTGCCGCCCGGCTCCTGGTAGGAAAACACAGGGTTGTAACTCGGCGCGCCGATCTCGACCGTTTTGATTCCCGCGAAACTTGCGCGGCTCATCGCGTCCAAAAAGGAGATGGTTTCCGCTTTCTTTTTCCCCTCAGTCCAGTCATACCCGTAGGCGCCGATGGTGGCGATCCACTTTTGCGGATTCCCATATTCCTGAATGACCTGGAGCCAGCCCTCGAACCAATCTTCGGAAGCAATCGGGCCGGCCTGATCGTCATCGGAATTTTCGTCGGTCAGAAGCGCCACGAAATGATCCACCGAGGTGGAGAGCCGCCCAAGATCGAATGTGTCGATCTCTTCTCCCATGGGAACAATGAGCCAAAGCTCTTTATCGATCGAGTGCATCGCCTTGGATATCTGCTCAATCAGAGCCGCAAGGGAATCCCGGTAAGCCGGGTCGATCTGCTCAAAGTCCAGGATCACTCCGCCGGTCTTCGCTCCCTGCACCGCCGTCAGCAGTTCCACGATGAACCGGGCGCGCCGATCCGCCGGGCCGTTGGCGACGCTTTCGACCAATTCCGGCTCCCAGTGGTGTTCCGAAAGGTTGGAGAGAATCGGCATTACGACCAATCCGTGAGCGGTGCAAATTTGCTGGAGCTGCGGATTATTATTGATGGTCAGATGCCCTTGGGAGTCGGCGAAAGTGCCCCATTCCGGGCAGACGTGCGTCAGGGCCGACGCGTGGTCTTGAAGGGAAGCAAGGCCGCCCGGGTCCCAGTCCACAAAGAACCCGGCGCGAATCTCATGCGAGGTGTTTCGAGGCAGGGCGCCCGCTTGCTCTTTTGGTTTGGGCGGGTGCGGCTGGCCGGCGGGCGTTTTGGTGTATTTCTGCCAATCGAGCGTCTTGGTCTGCACGAGGGCTTGCTGCTGGATCGCATGGATCTGGCCCTTGAGCTTGCGAACCGAGGGAGGCAGGCGCAGTTCCGGGGTCACGAAAATCGAACGCACGAAGCCGATGAGCGCGATAAACGTCAGCAGTCCGAGCAACACGCCCACGCGCCTGAGCCGCGGCCACCGGCGCCCACCGGGATCATGGAAAACAAAAGGCTCAGGATTGCGACCGACGCCGATCGGGTTCATCGATTAAACCTGAAGAATTCCTCCGCCGTGGCGCTGGTGATGCGGGCGATCTCGTCGAGAGGGTCGCCCCGGAGCGCCGCGACTTTTTCCGCCGTCAACCGCGTGTAGGCCGGCTCGCAGCGTTTGCCCCGGAATGGGATGGGCGCAAGGTAGGGGGCGTCGGTTTCCAGCATGAAAGTGCCTGGCGCGATGCTTGCCGCGGTCTCCTGGACGGTTTGCGCGTTCTTAAAAGTGACGATCCCGGTAAACGAGACGAGATGACCGAGTTGGATGACTTCTTCGGCTTGTTCCGGGGTGCCGCCAAAACAGTGAAACACAGCCCGCAGCTTTCCTTGGTACGGCTGGAGCAGATCCAGCGTATCCTCCCACGCGGGGCCCCGTTGGTGAATGACGACGTTGAGCCCAAGTTCCACCGCAAGATCGAGTTGCTGTTGGAAGAGCATCGACTGTGCGGATTTCACCGCCCCGTCTTCAATGGCGGCTGTGATATTGGCTGGCTCCTCGTTGGCCAGCGCTTCGATTTTATTGGAAGCCAGGCGGCTGCTCGGCAACCGGTAGTAGTCGAGTCCGGTTTCCCCGATTGCAACCACCCGCGGACTCTTGGCGAGTTCCCGCAAAGCTTCGATCGCGTCCGGCTCGGCCTCCATCGCGGAGTTCGGGTGAATGCCAATGGCGGCGTAAACGCCCGGGTATTGTTCGGCCAGGGCCACCGCCCGGCGACTTCCTTCCACGTTCGTGCCGATCGTGACGATCCGGGTAACCCCCACGCTGGCGGCCCGCTCAATCAAAGCATCGATCTCCCCGGCAAACTCCGGGAAGTCGAGGTGGGCGTGGGTGTCGATAATCATGACTGTTGGACTGCGGAAGAGAGGAGTCGTTCAGAATGGAATGGGAAGTATGGGAATTATGGGAAGAATGGGAGCCTGTCCATCTCGTCCATTCAGTCCATCCCGTCCATTTTCCCGCCTACCACTGAATCACCGAACTGGCCCAGGTCAAACCGCCCCCAAAGACAACCAGCAAAATGTAATCGCCGCGCTTCATGCGGCCGGTGCGGTTGGCTTCATCGAGCGCGATCGCTACGGCGGCGGCGCTGGTATTGCCAAACCGGTCCAGGTTGACCATCACTTTTTCGATGGGAACGTTCAACCGGCTGACGATCGCCTCAACGATCCGCATATTGGCCTGGTGCGGAATGACACAGGCGAGGTCTGTCGCGCGCAGCCCGGACTGTTCGAGCACCGAGTTGGCGGCGCTGACCATGGCGGTCACGGCTTGCTTATAGACATCCTTGCCGGACATCTTGATGGTGTTCAGCCGTTCATCGATGTTCTCCTTGGTGACCGGAGAGCGGCTGCCGCCTCCGGGCATGTGGAGGATGCTGCCATAGTCGCCATCGGCGCCCATGGTGGAGGCGATGATGCCGTGCGAACCGGGCCGGTGGCGAAGGATCGCCGCTCCGGCGCCGTCTCCGAAGAGCACGCAGGTGTTGCGGTCGGACCAATCGACGATCGTGCTCAGCTTTTCCGCGCCGATGACCAGCACGGTGTTGTACATGTGGCTGGAAATGAATTGCTGGGCGATCTCCATCCCGTACAGGAAGCCCGAGCAGGCGGCGGAAAGATCGAAGCAGACCGCGCGCTTGGCTCCGATGAGCTTCTGAACATGGCAGGCGGTGTTTGGGAAAACGGTGTCCGGGGTGATCGTGCCGACGATGATCATGTCGATCTCGCTGGCGGTGACTCCCGCTTGTTCCATGGCGGCGCGGGCGGCTTTGGCCGCCATGTCGCTGGTGTGCTCTCCCGCGGCGGCGATGTGCCGTTCCTTGATCCCCGTGCGGGTCATGATCCACTCGTCGGTCGTATCGACGAGCTTTTCGAGGGCCGCGTTGGTGAGGATTTTTTCCGGAACGTAGCTGCCGGTGCCGATAACGGAAACGGTCCGTTTCGGCTTATGCAGGCGCGGATTGCGAGGCTGCGTTTTGTTCATCGTAGCGTTCAATTGCATCCACAATGTGCGGATTGACTTGGTGAGTGATCGACTCTGTCGCCATGCGAATGGCGTTTTTAACCGCGGTAGGCGAACTGCCACCGTGGCCGATAATGCAGACGCCATTGGTGCCGAGCAGGGGCATCCCACCATACTCGTCGGCGCTGGTTTTCTTGCGAATGTTCTGGAAGGCCCCTTTGGCCAGCAGGGCGCCGATTTTTCGAACCGGGCTCTGGTAAATTTCGTGCTTGAGCCAGCGGAAGATCGCGTGGGCGATGGCTTCGCTGGTTTTCAGCACGATGTTGCCGGTGAACCCGTCGGCCACCACCACTTCCACCGGGTTTTCAAACAGGTCGTGTCCTTCGACATTGCCGCGAAAATTCAGGCCGCTGTTTTTCAGCAACTCGAAGGATCCACGGGTGAAATCATTGCCCTTTTCGTCCTCGGTCCCGATGGACATGAGGCCGACGCTCGGGTTCGCATAGCCGAGAACGTGCCGGGAATAGACCGAACCCATCAAGGCGTTCTGGAGCATCTGGCGCGGGGTCGGATCAGTATTGGCCCCCGCGTCGATGAGCACGAAAAGATTCGTCTCCGTCGGCATGGTGGCGGCGATCCCGGGCCGCTCCACCCCAGGCAGGGTGCGCAGCTTAATCGTCGTCGCCGCGACAGCCGCTCCGGTGTGCCCGGCGCTGACCACCGCTTCGGCCTCGCCGCTCTTGACCAGGTCCACCGCACGGCTGATCGAGGAATCTTTCTTGCGGCGCAGCGCGTCAATGGCGCTGTCGTGCATTTCCACGACCTGCGTGCAATGGGTGATCTCGATCCGCCGGTCGTTGCAGCCGATTCGTTTTAATTCGGCTTCCAACCGGGGCGTGTCGCCCGTGAGAAAGAGACGGGAGATTTCCGGGAACTCAGCGAGGGCCAGGGCGGCGCCTTCGATCAGCTTGGCCGGCCCCTCGTCGTGCCCCATGGCGTCGAGCGCGATTTTCATCCTAAATCTTTGCAGACGAAATCAGCCGTCCCACGGGTTCGCGAGACGGCTGATTCAAAGTCTGAAAGCGGTTAAGCGGCCTCGACGGTGAGGACCTGGCGTCCTTTGTAGTAGCCGCAGCTCGGGCAGGCGGTATGTGAGCGGACCGTGCTCCCGCACTGACCGCACTTGACCAACTCAGCTGCATGCCAGCGGAGGGATGCCTTGCGGGTGCGCAGGCGCATTTTCGAAGTTTTGCGTTTTGGAACTCCCATATCTGTCTTTCTTATCAGCCTCTTGGCTGGTCGTCTTTAGGTTTCTGTAATTTATCGAGCTCAGTCCAGGGATTTTTCTCCCCAGGCTCAGCTTGAAGCTCTTTCGTTATCGTTATCTCTCTCACCCCGGTGCAGGCTTTCGCACCGTTCCAGTCGCAATGCGGGTAGGGCGGCAGGGCAAGGAGAATATCTTCTCGAACCTCCTCCGTCAAGTCCACCAATTCCGATCTTGTCAGCTCGACTTGAAAGGCGAAATCCGGCACCGAAATGGTGTATTCGAACTTCTCCAGGCAGCAGACGCATTCCAGCTCCAGATCAGCCTCCAGCGACCCGGTCCCGAAGAGCCCGCCATCGGAGAGCCCCACGTCCAGCGAGTAGCGGACCGGTCGCAGCGGACGGACTTTTTCATCCTGGAGTTCCAGAATCTCCCGATCTTCCTCTCCCTCCAGATGGAGGCCCCCCACCGGAATCTGATTAATGTGAATTTTCATAAAACGACGCCAAAAGACTGCTAAAGCGAATATTTTTCACGCAAAGCCTTGGCAATGGAATCTGGCACAAACGCCCCCACGTTTCCACCGAGCCGCGCGATTTCCTTGACCAACCGGGAACTGAGATAGGTGTATTCCTCCTTCGGCATCAGGAACATCGTCTCCACTTCCGGTTCGAGCTTGCGGTTCATCAACGCCATTTGGAATTCATATTCGAAATCCGACACCGCCCGCAGCCCGCGGATCACCACATGGACATCTTCGGCCCGGGCGAAATCGACCAGCAACCCGTCGAACTGGGTCACTTTGACGTTATCGAACCGGCTGACGCTCTCTTCGAGCATCGCCCGGCGCTCTTGAAACGAGAAAAGCCCCGATTTGCTCTCATTGTGAGCAATCGCGACGAGCACCTCGTCAAAAAGCCGGGCGGCCCGCTCGATGACGTCAAGGTGCCCGTTGGTGACGGGATCGAAACTACCTGGGTAAACCGCTCGGCGCATAAGAAACACAGTGTGCAGGCTCCCCGCGTCCTTCGGAAAGCAAAAATTTGAGGACGACGCCGACTCATCACACCTGTCCTATGGCGTTTGTGCCCGCTGTCTTCGCTTCACTTTGATACAAGTTGGAGCAGACGCTACAACCCGATCAGCATCTGCTCACAAGTCTTCTCCATGTCCAAGACTCGCTCCAGGAAGGTTTGCTCTTGCCTGGCATCCTGCACGGTTGCCTGCTCGGGCAGGAATATCTGAAAGCGAGCGCCACCTTCCGCGCTGCGGTCGACGGTCATGGTTCCGTTATGGTGGTAAACAACAAAAAAGCACGTCAGCAGATTGAGTCCGTATTCCTTGGGATCGCTCCGGCGCACAAAAAACGGATCGAAAACGCAGCTTAGGTTGGAAGCGGTAATCCCGGGGCCATTGTCCGAAATTTCGATCTTCACTCCAGGGCACCCATTCGCATCGACGGCTGCGCTTGTGGTGATGACGATTTTTCCCGAAGCGGGGACATTCGCGCATTCGTCCGCAATGAGGAGATTGAGCCCCCGTTCCAATAGCGGACGGTTCGCTTGAACTTGGGGAACTTGTTCCAAACCAAATTTCAATTCGATCTGTTTTTCTCCAAGAGCCGCAAGGTGCTGCTGACTTGCGGCCTGAACCAATTCGTTGACCGACACAGAATCCAGCAAGGGCACTCCGACCGATTCGGGGATTTGATTGATGCTCTCCAGCAAGCCGACCACCTTTCGCATTTGATGCTGGACGGTTTCGTAGAATTCCCCCCAGTAATTTGGACTCCGAAGGCTGCTGATATCAACCTTCTCGCTCTGCAACTGAAACGGGGTAAGGTCCAGAAAGGTCTTTACGGCTGTCAGGGAGTTGCGCAGGTGATGGTTCAACCCCGCGGCGAAAACGCCGAGACTGAGCAAACGGTCGGTCATCATCAGGCGTTGGAGCGCCGACATTTTTTCTTTCATCAGAGCATCGAGCTCGCGCTGGACGAGAAAGAATTCCATGCCCCGCTTGAGCGTCATCTCCATGGTCGGCGGGTCCCAGGGCTTGGTCACGTACTTGTAAATCGCCCCGGTATTGACAGCAGAGATCGCGGCATCGAGATCAGAATAGGCGGTGGCAAGGATCCGAAGCACCCTGGGCCGGGCGAGCCGCACTTTTTCCAAAAACTCGACGCCGGTGCCGTTTGGCATCCGCTGGTCGGTCATGATAATCCCGTAACGGTCTTTGTTTTCGCAAAACAAGCTCCACGCTTCCTCGCCGCTGTTGGCGACGACCACGTCGAACGTGTCCGAGAAATAGGCTTTGAAGTTGGATAAGGTCTGGACCTCGTCATCAACGTACATGAGCGAGAATTTGCGGTAATTATAGGAACTATTCACAGGAGGTGCTTGTTGGCTGAGGGATTGTTGGAATGCAACGTGATCAAAAACCGGCAGAACTCGTTGGGCTGGCTTTCTATTCGGATGTTACCTTGATGGTTTTGGACGATTCGATGGCTGATGTTGAGTCCCAAGCCGACGCCCGACCCCACAGGTTTGGTTGTGAAGAAGGCGTCGAACACTTTTTCTTGTTCTTCGGTTTTGATTCCTTTGCCGTTGTCTTCACATGTCAACAGAATCCGGTCGTTTTGCAAGACTGCTTCGACGCTGATTTTCTTTTGCGCGGTCGCCTTCTCGCGCAAGCTGTCCACGGAATTCTGCAATAGGTTGATGAAGAGATGAATCAACTGATTGCGGTTGCCCCACACTTTCAAATCGGCGGGGATCTTAATCTCCAACTCAATTTCCGAAGCGGGAATCTGAACAAATCGGGCCGAGGTTTCGATGGCCTCCCCCAAGAGCACCCCATTAAAATTGCCTGTGTCTGGATGGATGAATGAACGCAGACCGGTTATGATATCCGCGACGCGCCGTATGCCATCCTGGAGGTCGCGCAAGGGGGCGTTCAGCAGTTCCCGATCTTCGATCTGAACAGCATTGAGTCGTTTCCCAAGGAGATGGGCGGCAGTGTTGGCGAAGTTGAGCGGATTGTTAATCTCATGCATCAGACCGCTGCTCAGTTGCCCCAAGGACGCCATTTTCGCCTGGTGGACCAGTTGAGCTTCGGTTTCCTTGATCTGCTCCAGCGCGGCTTCCAATTCGCGGGTCTTGGCGGCCAAGTTCTGTTGTAACTGATGTTGACTGAGCAGGTTGCGGCACCGCGCCGCCAGTTCGCTGGAGGCGAACGGCTTGGTCAAAAAGTCCGTTACCCCCGCGTCCAGGGCTTGCATTTTGGAAAACTCGTCGGCGCGCGCGGTAAGGATGACGATGGGAACGCTCGCGGTATGCACTTCTTCGCGGAGTGCCCGGGTCAAGGTGATCCCGTCGATCCCCGGCATCATCAAATCGAGCAAAATGAGGTCGAAGTCGTGGGTTCGCGCCAATTCCAGAGCTTCGCTGCCATTGCGCGCTTCCCGGATGGCATAGAGGCTCTTTAACTGCGAGTGGAGGAAGCGCCGCATTTCGGGTTCGTCGTCCGCCACCAGCACCATCGGCTTCCCCTCATCAGCGCTGTCAGGGGTCGCCTTGATGTCGTTGGAACCAATGACATGGGCGGGAAAAAGTTCGGCCCGCCGGTATAAATCGGAAAGCCATTCGGACGATCGCTGGGGAAGCTGCACGGGCCCGGGCTGTTCTTCCGTCATACTTTCCGCATCAGGGCTGGCATCCACCGTCACCTGGATGGTCGTTCCCTTGTCAACCACACTTTCCACGCGCACGGAACCTCCGTGAGCTTCCGCCAGTTCTTTTACCAGCGCCAACCCGATGCCGACCCCTTGGTAATGGCGGGTAGCCGCCGATTCCGCTTGCCAAAAGCGGTTGAAAATCCGGGGAAGATCGGTGCTGGAAATTCCTTTTCCGGTATCCTTCACCGAAACCGTGAGCCGGGAGCCGGTCAAGCCAGCGGCAAGCTCAACCCGGCCATTTTCCGGAGTGAACTTGAAAGAATTGAAGAGGAGATTGAGGACGATCTTTTCCAGTTTGTCCCGGTCGATGAAAACGGGCGCGTCCCTTGGAATCTCGATCTTGGTTTCAAAAAGCAGCTTCCGCTGTTCGGCCATCGCGGAAACGGATTTCGCGATCCCCTCCAGGAAAGGAGCGGCTTCGACCTTTTCGCGCCGGACGCGGATGGCGCCTGAGTCGAGCCGGACCAAGTCCAAAAGATCGTTAATAAGCCGCAACAAGCGCATGGCGTTGTTGTACATGATGTCCAGCATCTCCACCTGTTCCTGAGAAGTCGAAGGCGGTTTCTGATGCCGCAGGCGCTCGAGCGGCCCGATAAGCAGCGTAAGCGGCGTGCGCAGCTCATGGCTGACATTGGCAAAAAAAGTCGATTTGGCCCGGTCAAGTTCCACCAGCTTGGCATTGCTCTCCTGAAGTTGCCGCTGGTTGCGGTCCAGCTCGGAGCGCAACGCGTATTCCTGAAAGCGGAACCGGTTTAGAAAGTAGCTGCCGGTGACGACGATGACGCCCGTCAGGACGATGAAATAAAAGTTGCTGAAGTATTCTGAAAGCGTTCCGCCGCCATGGGCCAGACAGGCAACCCAGTAGATGATGAGCGTAAGGATCGTGGCGATGAAGCTCTCGGTCACATCCACCAGACTCACCCAAGAGAGCCCGATCAGGACCAAGTTCAATCCGGCGTAGTAGGGGGACCGCGCCCCTTCCGAATAATAGATCATCAGGCTCATGAACACCGAGGGCAGCACGAAGGTGGCCATCGCGAGCAAGCGGAAACAATGCCGGCCAACGGGCATCTTTAACAACCCCCATAAGGCGAACGCCATCACGGCGCAGAGTAGCCGGAGCAGGAAAAAGAAGCCGAGTTGTTCCGGGTAAACAAAGTAATCCAGGAAAAAGCCCACCGGCATGAGGGCGCTTACCAGGATGCAGGCAGTCTTCGAGCCCGTGATGCGAACGTCCCGATTGTATTCAAAGTAGGCTGACGCGAGGCCTTTTTGGAAAGCTCCTTCGCCCGGGTCGGTCGTACCTGCCTCGGAAGCCGCCTTCGCATCCCCTGGCGAATTCATTTTGGCTTGGTGACTTCGATGAACACATTGACACCGGTGACATCCCTCACGACACGGCAGTTGTCCGGGAGGGATTGCTTGGGAGCCAGGCTCTTGAGTTGTTCGCCGGTCCTATAGATCAAATGCCAGTCCAACAGATATTCCATCTTAAGGCGATCCGGGTTCGAAGAGTCCACGTTGGTCGCCACGAGCAGGCCGCCGGGAGCCAGCATTTCGTAGAAAATTTCCAGCAGGCGCTTGCAGATGCGGTCGGAAAGGTAATCAAAAAGACCGGCGCAATAGACGACATCATAGAGGCCGCCCGCATCAGTCTCGCCAATCCGGGCGCCTTCCTTCAAAATCTGATGCACCGAGCGCTTGATCATGTTCAGCCGGGTCGAGCGGCGGTGCCTCATCTTGATATCGGACAAGAGGCGTCCCGTTAGTTCCAGGGTTTCGTCATTGAAGTCGAGAAGGGAGAACTCCGCGCGATCGGAGATGTCATCGAAAGAGAGAAATTTTTGAACTTCCTTTGCCGGGCCGCAGCCGAGGTTAAAGATCTTCGTGGTCAGCCCCTCTTTGGACCGTCGGCGCGTGACCGTGCTGAGCATTTCGGTCAGATAAATGATGCGGTTGCGGTGTGCTTCAGCCGGAGCCGCCCCCACGAAATAATTGTTCACCATCTTGGCAAACAGAGAAGAACCTTCGACGGAATCCCGCAGGATCATGTTGACCATTTCGTAATCCCCCGCGTAACCCAGCGGTTTGGTGTAAACGCGGTGCACAAATGGTGAACAGAGAATCAGCGGGTGCATCTGCCGCCGGGCGTAGGCTCGGTGAACAGCGATGGCTTCTCCTTTCACGCTGCCGGCAATTTGCTCGAAGCGTTCAAAGAGATCCTTGGTAACCGGGATGATCAGGCTGTTAAGCCTTTCAATGATCGACAGCTCAAGTTTGGCGCGCTCGGCGGGGAGCGAGGAGCGGATGGCAAGCTCCACCTGTTCGAGCCAGCGCCGCATGTCGGTGAGCAGCGTTTGCATGTCCGAGACGATCACTTTCATCTCTGGCGTCACGCGCTCGACCTTTGACCATTCGTTCAAAAGGCGCTCGAAATCGCTCGCCAGCCGCTCAACCTGGTTCGCCGGGGAGAGCAGGTCCACGTCGAGCCAGTTGTCCTCGTTCAGCGAAGCTTCGCAAACAAGGACGATGCCCGTATTCACCATGTTGCTGACGATGCCCCGCCCGGAGTACAGGATTTTCCCGCTCACTATAATCCGGAAGCTGCTGAGCACTTCCGAGAGCTGCAGGATGCTATACGGATTATAAACTTCGAAGCTCACGCTGTAACGAGTCATTCGCAACAGCGTGGCTCGAACGGATATTCCCTGGCTGTTTTCACACACCACCAGGCTGTCATTCTCATTTTCAACAATCGTATCGCTCATAAAACACAGGGAATTTTAACGGTAAAACAGCACCCTTTCCCCGGCTCGTTGCGCACGGAAATTTCGCCGCTCATGTTCAAGACGAGGCTTTTGGAGATGAAGAGTCCCAGTCCGGTTCCCGTTTCTTTCGTTGTAAAATGCGCCTCGAAAATGCGCTCGATATTTTCGAAGGGAATTCCGGGACCGTTATCAAGGACGGAAAATTCCAGAAGGCCATCGATGATATCGGCCGACAAAACCACTCTTCCCGTATTGGGGTCGACTGCGGCGATCGCATTACGCAAGAGGTTCAACAGAACGCGAGCCAAAGCGAATCGATTGACGCGGACCTTCGCATTACGATCCTGAACATGGACCAAAACGGCCACTTTGTGTTTATCGGCATCCCCGCGCACCATCGCTACCGCAAGGTCCACAACCCGGTGCAGGGCGACCTCCGAGGTCTTTAAACCACGTACGAATTCAATGGAACCGCTCTGCTCGAATAACCCGGCGATAAACCCCATCGAGCTATAGAGCAACTCGCAAAGACCGCGCAACTCTTCGTTAAACTGTTCCGGAGCGCCTTCGATGATATCACACAGCAATTGTGCCGAAGTGAGAGCTGTCGTCACCGGGTTGGCTGCGTCATGCAAGAACAAGGCGGACGCTTCCGCCTTGCGTTCCAATTCTTCGAGCCATTGCCTGGGCACCAAGACCGACTCGTCATCAACCATCTGCCGTTGCGGCGGGACTGGCGAGGTTAACTGGTGAATCCGCGACCTCAGTTCCTTTCCGTCGAATGGCTTGTGCAGGTAATCCGATGCGCCCAGCCTCAGCGATTCCTCGGCGGTTTTCATCGATGCGTAACCCGTCAGCACGATGACGGGAGCTCTCTGGTTAAGGCGTCGGATTGCACGCAAAACATCCATTCCATCCCCATCGGACAATCTCAAGTCCAACACAACCAGGGACGGTTGCAAGCTTATGAAAAGATTGATTCCCGACGCGATCGTCGAAGCGGAATGCACTTCATAATCGCCTTTGAGAACGAGACGCAACGAGGCCAGTACCGAGGCGTCATCTTCCACGAGTAGAACTTTTCGCTGGGCATCGTCTTCTGTGTGCTGGATGGAAAGATCTCTCATTCGATTCGCTTTTTACTCGTTAATCTCCCGAAATATTACGTTGGCTTATATTTCGACTCTCTTGATGGTTGACAGAAATTCTGGGTATCGTGAGGCGAGGGCGTCTTCTTTTCAAGAGGATACGTCAGTTTTTCTCCGAGGCACCATCGTGGCCAATATAGAATGATAGGGGGGCCGCTCCATCGGATTCCATTCCGGAATGTATTGTTACTGTGTTACAATGTGTATCCGAATAAAGCTGCATAGCTGAATTCCTTTCGCTGGAGACGCGTCGGCGAGCTTCGAAGATTCTCGGGGGCTGCCGATCTCCTCAAGGTTATCCCTCCACAGATCCGAATAAAGTTTGGCAGATATGCTGATCTCGCGTAGCTAATGGTTTTCCCTTAATCCGTTCCCGGAGAAAACCTTAACCCCTCGTCTGCCCATGAAAACAATTCCATTGCTCTGGTTCGCGATATCAATCGCCCTCGGCCTTTCGCTGGCTGCACAAGCTGGCCCAAAGGAAACGACAACGCTCGCGCCCGAGAAATCGGCGCCCCTTCCGATCCATACAATCGAAGGTGTGGGTGGACTCGTGATTACGCCCATAGCTTATTTGGTGAATCCCGGCCCAGCAGGAACGATCATCGGCTTGCCCTCGATTTCGACCACTTTTGTCAGCGCCGGAGAAAAGGATCTTGAGACAGTGGCCCTCACAGAAACTTTTTTTGGGCGGGTGGAACTGGGCTATGGCGTCAGCCGGTTGGGAATTGGCACGCTTGGGGACGACGTAAAGGAAATAACCACCATCGCATTAGCCGACTATGTGGTTCTCCATAATTTCAATGCGCGTCTGCTTGCGCTTCCCGAAAACAGCTTCGATCTGCCGCTGCCGGCAGTCGTAATTGGCGCCAGTTACAAATATAACGATGGAATCAGCAAGATGAACCGGCAGTTGGGGGGCGTGCTGAACTCGATCGGCTACCGGTGCAACGAAGGGATGGACTTCACGCTGACAGCCAGCAAACAATTCCCAATTTTCAGACGGTCGCTCCTGCTGACAGCCGGCCTGAGATTGAGCGAAGGGGAGCAACTCGGCTATTTCGGATTCGGTGACAAATATCGCACCACATTCGAAAGCAATGTTGCTTATTCCATCGTGGATTGGCTGTGGCTCGCCGCTGAATTCCGGGGGAACGCAAACGCTTACCAGCAGATCGCCAATCCAAAGGGGGGCGCGCTTGTTGACCGCGTGGACAACTGGTGGGCCCTCGGCGCGACGGTCCTTCTGAGCCGGCACGCAACGGTTACCGTCGGATGGGGACACTTGGGCCCAATCATCAACACCACCGAAAACGAATGCCTGGGAATCCAGGTTAAATACGAGTTCTAGGGGGCTGGGGGCTCGATTCGGCCTTCGCTCCTACATTCAGCGGTTGCGCATCATGGGGGAGCCTCGTTTCGCCAGCGGCAAACGCATCAAAATTCGATTTGGGACATCATTCCGAAGCGCCAACGGCGCGG
>JBAXSN010000075.1:0-17403 GCA_037130675.1 Verrucomicrobiota bacterium | reverse complement strand
GTGAAGCGGGATCCGGTCAAGTATCCGGAGGGGGACGCGCTCGAGCATTCGCTCCAGGTGTTTGCCCGAGTGAGCGAGGAGTGTCCGTGGGACGAGGAGCTGCTCACGGCGGCCCTGGTCCACGACATCGGCCTGGCGATCGACCGAGCGAATTCGGTGGCCGTGGCGCTCGAGGAGCTTGCCGACCTCGTCACCGCTCGGACCCGGTGGCTGGTGGAGATGCTGCCGGTGGCGACGGCCCTCCACGCCGGCACGCTCGGGCACCGGGCCCGCCATCGGCTCGAGGAGCATCCCGACTCCGACAGCCTCCGCCTTCTTGAATCAGCCGACCGCCGCGGCCATGTCCGCAGCGGCGAGGCCCCGACGCTCGAGGAGGCGATTGAAATCCTCCGCGGGCTCGACAGCGACGACGACGCTCAAGCGACCGACGACGCGGACGACGATGACGCTCAAGCGACCGACGACGCCTGACACTCGGGGCCGCGGGTGCCCAGCGTTCTACCGTGGCCACATGAGCCCGGGCGGCGACAGGGGCCGTCTTGCCGATCGGCGACGGCCGTCGACGCCTGGCTGCCACCCCCTCACTTGCGGCATGTGGGGCAAGGGTGGATATACTGCAGGCGGCGCCTGTTAACACGCCAGCGACTGGGGGCCAGGGTCAACGTAAGCCATTACCGGGAAGCCGATTGCGTCCAAGGGGCGCCAACGGCGATGGTGCGTTAACACGCAGCGACGGGTGGTTCTACGGACCGTATAAAAACAAGTTCGGCAACAAGGAGAAACCGCTATGCCAAGGCACATTTCTGAAGAGCGCAAGACCGCGTACTACGTCGGGATGGGCCTTCAGATATTGGGCGGACTCTTGTTTGCGTCCACGTTTGTCACGTCCTTGATGCACTTCGGTGATTTCACTGACTTTGAGAGCCGCGCCAAATCCGACGGATTTCGAGCATTCGGTGGTATGGCTCTGTTGATCATTGGCGGCATCATTCGCGGGATTGGTGCGAAGGGCTTGGCTGGTTCAGGCGTACTACTTGATCCCGAAAGGGCTCGTGACGAACTCGAACCATACAGTCGGATGGCGGGTGGAATGGTCAAGGATGCAATTGAGGAAGCAAAGATCGACCTGGGCGGTGAAGCCGCAAAGGTGATCATGGTAAAATGCCGTTCGTGTGGCGGGCTGAGCCTGGAATCCGCGAAGTTTTGCCAGGAATGCGGCACAAAGCTGTAGGCGAACCAAGCCATGCACCGGAGTGGCGGTAGCCAGCGTTTTCTGAAATCAGAGTCAACTCCCGCCACCCGCTGATCAGCTTCATCGTTCGGCCACTACGCTAACTTCCTCGTTTGATTGCCGCCCGGTATGATCAACGACGGCTTCTTTTCAACTTCGGAGGACATCATCAATGAGCCTGAACTTATCGCAATTTGGCATCGACCGCCTCGACGCACAGCAGCGGGTGGAGTTGATTGGTCTGATCTGGGACAGCCTTCCCGACGATGCGCCATACACACCCCCCAACTGGCATATCCAAGAATTGGAGCGGCGAATTGCAGCCGCTGACGCCAATCCGGGCGCCGCTGAACCTTGGGAGGCGGTGCTGGCGCGATTGTCGAGGAGTTCATGAGCGTGCCCGTTGTCCTGCGTCCGGAAGCCACGAAGGACGCGGCAGAGGCGATTGGTTACTTCGACGCACTGCGACCTGGATTGGGGCAGGCCTTCTTGATTCAAGTTCAAGATGTCCTGCTTCGGATTTCAGGTATGCCCGAGATACATGGCATCGTCTGGCGGAACGTGCGTGCGGCGCGACTGCGGCGCTTCACCTATGTCGTCTATTACCGTGTCCACGAAGATCGTCTGGAGGTGTTGGCCGTGGTCCAGGGCAACCGTGACGCTGCTGTGTGGCAGAGCCGCGAGTGAAAGACCGAGCAGGCCGAACCAAGCGATGCAGAAGAATCGCGATAAAGTCCTGCGGTGTGGATAATCCCATAGTAGCGAACTGCTGATCGCAGGCGTTCGGCGGCGGTGGCGGAGGAGGCTCCCATGAATTGCGTCGTTCTCCAAAACGCTGATGGCGCACACTTGGGGTTCATGCTGTGCAACCCCGACCTCGGCCAGCCGTCCGGCGACTGCCTGTATTACTGTGCCCGGTCAGGTCGAGTTGTTTGCACGACAGCTGCCGGGCTGTTGTTCGAGCGTCGGGAATTGGGCGAGAGTTCGTGGCGGGTATCCAGCCGCGAGGCAATGTCCGTCGTCGTCCAGACGCCCGGCCTGTCCGCCGAGCTGTTTATCTAGCTTGGCGGGACGGGCACCGGGCGGTGGGGGTTGGTGAGCGGCTCGGATCGTCAGGTTTTTGACCACGCTCTGCTGCCCCCGAGCGACGAACCAGGCGATGCAGCAGACGGCGGGGACGGGTAGGCTGGCTTCGTGGTCGTGCTCCAGCGGGGCGGGGTAATTCTCCAACGGGGCCTGCCGCTGCTGAACCGAAACATAAGGCATTGGAAAGGTGGGGTGCGATGGAAGCGTTCGGCATATTCGGCTTCATCTTCGGCTTGATGGGGCTTTCGGTCGCGAGTCAAGCTATGCGGGAGCTCACACTTCTGCGGAAGGTATTGCGGCAGGAAGTGGATGCTCTCCGTTTGGAGGTGCGCGGGAAGCCGCCGGGACAAGCCGAGTCAGTCGCCGGAGCCGACGGGGGCGGGTAGGCTTCTTGAGGGTCAATGCTCCAGCAGCCCCCGCCGCTGCTGAGCTCGGGTGTTAGGCAGCGGATTTTGAGGAGGGTGCCATGAAGCGTTATTCGGGTTTATTCGTTATCGCAACGGCTGTCGTTGGAGTTGCTCTGTTCTCCGTCTGGAAACGTACAGTCGCTCAGGCCCACATTGGTCTGAGGGTGAAGGACTATCTTCTTGAGGCTGAGGGCGCAGAGCGCGTCCGATTGAACTTGGTTCTTGTCTACAAACCTACGGCTGATGAGAGCCCTGTCATGGAGAATAGAACCATCACGATTCCTCTCTCAACGCGGTTCTCGGCAGACAAGTGCTACGCCTAGTTTGACAACCTTCCCAAGGACGACGGCGGTCGCGAGGGCGATAGGTATCGCATGCTCCTCAGTATCAACGGCGGGGTCATGACGTCCGTGGAACACATTGTCCAGCACGGCCGTCGCAAATCTGGATCGCTGGGGGACATGTGAGCGGCGGGGCAATCTGCCGAACAAGACGCTGGATCAGGCGGCGGATAGAATCCTGCGGTGAGCCTGAGCCGATGGTCCGCCGCTGATCAGCTACCCCGTTCGGCCGAAGAGGGCGTCTGCGGAAAGAGCGGGCATCTGGAAACGTCGCTGCCGCCTCGCCTGAGCCGCCTACGTTGTTCTCGGAAGCATTTTCTCTCCAAAGAATCCGGCATGAAAACTGACCGACGCAAATGGAATATCGCCGCCGCCGTCGGGGCAGTGCTTATCAGTGTCGGAATTGTGACTTACTTTGCTCAGCCCTGGGGGCCTGGTCCAAACGGCCCGTGGTCAGCCGCCGACCATAATCGAGATGAACTGGTCACGCGTGAAGAGATGGAAGTATTTGGTGGGCAGAAGCCGTATCGTAACCGTGCGCGCCTCTTGATGCATTTTGACGCAGCGGATACCAATCATGATGGCATTGTGACGCAGGAAGAGATCGATGCTTACGGCAAACCCATGGGTAGTAGAGACCCTTATAACCACAAGCCATAGGCGGCCGAACTACCCTTTGCAGCAGACGGGGCTGGCGTAACGGTTTTCGAGCCATCAAGTCTTTGCAGCCGGCCCGGCTGCTGAACTCCATCGTTCGGCGACCAGCCGACCGCGAATATGAATCCCAGCCTGCAATCTCAAGCCGATAACGGCATCCGAGCAAAGAGAGACATCTTCGTCAACGTCCTTTGGTACTTTATCGGCTGGTGCGCTCTCAGTTGTTTGACGCTTCCTTTCATTGGTCGTGTGTGGTTGGGGGAGTTGCCAGTTCTGGCGGTCATCCAGTTACCGAAGATTGTCATAGCTGGTTGGTTGCGCACGCACGTCGTGATGGAGGCGATTACATTTCTCGGTTTCTCACGAGGTTCGTTCTCTCCAGACTATATTGTGGCTCGCCCCTACGCGTTGGCGCTGGCCTACTTGATTCCGATGGCCTTCATAGGAGTTGCCAGCTTGCACCGGTTTCGTTTCCGCGACGAGCGACTTGGATTTGTGGCAGTCGTGCTTCTCGTCATGGGGTTTATAGACTACGTATGCACACTCATTTTTGCCGATGGACGATTTCTTACCATTTATTGAGATTGGCCGAAGGTCGCCTAACCATGCGCTCCAGCGAATCTGGCATGGCGTCGCGGTTTGCAATCGTTGCGTCCCGTGCGCCGGGTCGCTGATCGGAACCGTTCGGCAGCCGGAGGGAGTTAAGTCGCATGCGAATCGGCCTTCAGGCCTGGGGTAGCGAGGGCGACATCCAGCCGTTCGCTGCTCTGGCCGCTGGTTTGGTCAAGTCGGGCCACTCGGTAACGTTGGTGGTGACCGATAACGCAGGTCGGGACTACAGCGAACTGGCCCGACGGTCCGGCTATCACCTCGTGCCCGTGCCAAACCCGGTGATCCCACATCGCGACGAGGCCGAGCGGGTGTGGCGGCAGATCATCGAGATCGGTAACCCGATCCGACAGGCGGAGTATGTCCTGCGGGTTGGGTTCGACCCCGCAGCCGAGGCGATGTACCGGGCCGCTCGTCACTTGTGCTCGGAGAGTGACGCCGTCATCGGTCATTTGTTCGTCCACCCACTGCGGGTAGCCGCTGCGAAGGCAGGGGTGCCGATGGCGACTGTCAACATCGTCCACAACTGCCTGCCATCCGCGCATGTGCAGCCGCCAGGCGTTCCAAATCTCGGTCGCTGGTTCTACCCCGTCGGCTGGCGACTCGCTCGGTTCATGGTCAACCGCATCTTCCTGCCCCGCGTGAACGGTCTGCGGGCGCGTGAAGGCCTGACGCCAGACACCGACGTGATGACCCAGACGTGGGCCGCGGAACGCCTCAATCTGTTGGCCGTCAGCCCGTCCATCTGCCGTCCGCCGCCGGACTGGGAGCCGCGGCACCGGGTGTGCGGATTCCTCAACTCTCCAGCCGGCCTTGCCGCAGACGAGTTGCCTGAGGGGCTTGAAGAGTTCCTCTCGGCCGGCGAGCCACCGGTGTACTTCACCTTCGGCAGCATGATGATTGACAGCCCCGACTTCGTGCGGGAGGTCGCAGATATCTGGGCCGAGGCAACGCGACTGGCAGGGTGCCGCGCGGTGCTGCAACTGCCCTACGGCGAGTGGCACCCGCGTTCCTCTCATCGGCAGGTATTCTGCGTACGGCGATCCCCCTACAAGGAGGTCTTCTCGCGCTGCGCGCTGGTAGTCCACCACGGCGGCGCGGGCACAACGCAGTCGGCGCTGCTCACGGGCCGTCCGTCGATTGTGGTCGCGCATGCTTCCGACCAGGAGTTCTGGGGCAGCGAATTGGAGAGGCTGGGTGTCGCCGGTCGAACGCTGAAGCGACGGCGGCTCACCGCGGCGACGCTCGCTGCAGGCATCCGCCAGGGGCTGGCCGCCCCCGAAATGGGCCGCAGGGCGCGTGAGATTGGAACTCAGATGACGGCTGAAGATGGCGTCACAACTGCGGTCGGACTGATCGAGCGTTACCTCCTCGGGTAACGCCATACTCGGCGCTGGGATCTGACTCCGGGAATCCGCTGCAAGCGCTGAACAAGCCGCTGCAGCAGACGGCGGGGGCGGGTAGTCTGTCCGTGGGCCAAGGTTCTAGCGGACCCGGCCGCTGCGGAGCTCTTTCTTTCGGCGGACAAGGGCATCGCCCTCACACGGACACGTCCATGAACAAAGTGACTCCCTTCCTCATGTTCAACGACCAGCTCGAGGAGGCGATTGAAATCCTCCGCGGGCTCGACAGCGACGACAGCGCTGACAGCGCTGACAGCGCTGAAGCGATAGGCGACGCGGACGACGATGACGCTCAAGCGACCGACGACGCCTGACACGCGGGGCCGCGGGCGCCCAGCGTTCTACCGTGGCCACACGAGCCCGGGCGGCGACAGGGGCCGTCTTGCTGATCGGCGACGGGAGGTTAACGGCGGGGCCCCCCCCACTTGCGGCATGCGGGGCAAGGGTGGATATACTGCAAGCGGCGCCTGTTAACGCGCCCGCGACTGGGGGCTAGAGTCAACGCAACCCATTACCGGGAAGCCGATTGCATCCAAGACGCGCCAGCGGCGCAGGTGCGTTAACACGCAGACGCGGTTGGTTCTACGGACCGTATAAATACAAGTTCGCCCATTCATATCTATGACATCACCCAAACACTACGTCCCCGCCCTTGATGCGATTAGAGGGATCGCAATTCTTGGCGTATTCCTTTTCCATTCCTTGGGGGTGGCGTTTGGATTCGATAATTTGCAATGGAATGGTCTTTTTCGAGACTTCGCCACATCCAAGTCGTTCCTGGTGCTCTACCCTCTGACGTACGGCTCCGCTGGTGTCGCGGTGTTCTTCGTTGTAAGCGGTTTCTGCATCCACCTGAGTTATGCAACAAGCTCAAGTAAGCGATGGTCGTATTTTGCTAATCGTAGGTTTTTTCGCATTTATCCTCCATATCTGTTTGCGCTGCTAATCTTCTTTTTCGTGTGGCCCTGGGGAAGTGTTTCAAACTTCTCGTTCGGCAGGTTGGCGCAACTTGGTTCCCACTTGTTCGCAATACACAACCTTGATAGACGATCGTTCTTTGGAATTAACCCATCTTTCTGGAGCATCGCAGTCGAGTTGCAACTCTACGCGATCTATCCCTTACTTCTTTGGTTGGTCGGCCGACTTGGGTGGGGACGAGCGATTGCTGTCGCGGCATTCGTCGAACTCTCGATTCGTGCGTACGCAGGATATCATTCAGTCGTTCTTGACGAAACGTTGCCACGCTGGATTACTGCATCACCATTTGCGTATTGGTTGAGCTGGTCGATGGGGGCGTTCGTAGCGAAATGTTATATAAACGACGAACCGTCTCTGCTTACTAGCGTGAGCCTGGCCGTGCTCGCAATCGTTTCGTTCGGCATGCCGTTGTTCAAGCCAACCTCAGCTTTTAGTTTCCTCGCGTTTGCTCTATTGACATCAGCGGTTATTGCACAGATTGTCGCTGGTCGCATTCGGCTGGCCCCGGAAGACTTGTTCTACAGGCATCTTTCAAAACTCGGGGTGTTGAGTTTCAGCTTTTATTTAATACATTAGCCAATCCTGTTCTTGTTTCCGCGTTTAATACAATTGGCTTCTCCGGAATTGCACATCCATCCCCTCGTTGTTTTCTCATGTCTGCTTCTTTTCTATCCAGTCATTCTGTGGGCGTCGAAGCTAATGTTCGATTATGTGGAGATGCCATCGGTTTCTCTGGGTCGAGCGTTCTGGCGTTGGCGAGAAAGGGCGAACCATCCGATGCAACCGAGCGGCGAAGTCGGGTCAATCGACATGGTTGACCTCTCGTCGCCGCCGGCTGATCGGTAGCGTTCTGGCGAACCACTGACGTGTTCGGGTGATTGATGAATCCAACCGTATACCTCGAAACAACGATCATTGGCTACCTCGCGATGCAGCCCAGCGGCGTTCTACGGATCGCTGCCAACCAGCAGACCACGCACGAATGGTGGACCGAGCATCGCCATCGTTTTTCCGTATACGTCTCGCGATTCGTGGTCGGCGAATGCGCGGCGGGTGATTCCGTAGCCGCGGCTGATCGCCTGCGTGTCTTAGCCGAAGTGCCGCTGTTGGAGGTTACGACGGATGTGGAATCACTTGCCGGGGCGTTGCTTGAAGAGGTGCCGCTGCCCCCGAAGGCAGCCACCGATGCCCTGCATATAGCGGTCGCAGCCGTCAACGGGGTCGAGTATCTCCTGACCTGGAACTGCAGGCATATCGCCAACCCTGCCCTCAGGCCGCGAATCGAATCGGTTTGTCGTAGAATGGGGTTCGAGCCCCCTGTCATTTGCACCCCGCAGGAACTTCTGGAGATCGACGATGGAATCTGATCCGGTCGTTGCCGAAGTGAGAGCGGTTCGCGAGCAACTGGCCGCCCGTCTCGGGTTCCGGCTCCACGACATCGTCAGAGAAGCACAGCGGCAAGATGCTACTGGCGACAGAAAAGTCGTCCGACTCCCGCCACGGCGCCCCATCGCCGCGGCCGTCGGCACGAAGTAGTTAGAACCAGGCGCGGGATCAGACGGCGGCTTGCGTCCAGCGACGTATCTGAGTCCGTTGTCCGCCGCCGATCAGTTTTCCCGTTCGGCGGACAAGTGCATCGCCCTCACACGGACACGTCCATGAACAAAGTGACACCCTTCCTCATGTTCAACGACCAACTCGAGGCGGCGATCACGTTCTACACCGCGACGTTCCCGGACTCCGAGGTTCGCAATGTCGCTCGCACGGGCAAGGACGGTCCCATCAGCTCCGCCGAGTTCGTCGTTGGAGGTCAACGCTTCATGGGCTTCAACGGGGGGCCTTACTTCAGCTTTTCTGAGGGGGTCTCGCTCTCCGTGGACTGCGCGGATCAAAATGAAGTGGATGAATACTGGGACAAGCTCGTGAAGGCAGGCGCGAAGCCTACCCAATGCGGCTGGATCAAAGACCCCTTCGGTCTCTCCTGGCAGATTGTCCCGCGACGATTCACCGCGCTCATCGGTGATAGAGACCCAACGAAGGTGAAGGCTGTGATGGAAGCCATGATGACGATGGTGAAGCTCGACGTGGCTGAGCTGGAGAGAGCCTATAACGAGGCGTAGTCGTGATCGCCCAGGCAGAGGCTCGAGCTTTCCACGAATGCCGCCCAACAAGCCGCTGCAGCCAACCGCCTTCGGCAGATGCTAAGCGTGAACGTTCGGCCGTTTGGCCGTTTCAGATCCTCTTCTGATCCTCTAAGGAGTCGTGTGCATGACCGACGAACGCGGGGAGTCGAAACGTCTCGCCGTCTCAATCGCCGTTGGCATGGTCGCGGCACAAATCGTTGGCGGACCCAACGATCAGTTTCTCGCTCATTTACCGTTCTACGCCACGCCTCTGATCAAGGGCCTTGTGGCGGGCGTGTTTTCGTTGATCGGCTACTCCATTGCAGGCTGGGCATGGCGCAGACCACAGGCCTAACCAGACGCTCAATCAGCCGGCGGATGGAACCCCGCGGTGAGGCGGAGCCCGTGGTTTGCCGATGCTCAACTTTTTCGTTCGGCGAGCGGAGGGCTTCCGAGTGGACGATTCGCCAATGATCGCGGAGTACCGGCGGCAACTCGCAGCCACGCTGGCTTGGTGTGAGCCGCGGTTTGTTCCGGCCCGCGCCGCCGACTCGCTCCGGTCGCCGGAACTCGGCCCGCGGCGGAACATCGTCCATGGGGGCAGCCACGTGGACGTGATCGCTGCGGAGGTGGCCGCTGTCCTCGCCCGCCGGCAAGAACTGCTCGGGTCCAGGCCGCACCGGCAGCAACGCTCCCGCCCGGCGACCGCATCCTGGCGTTCCTGCCGGCTTCGATGGTCGCGCGCGTGGACTCGGCCATCCGGTGCAACCCGGAGGAGAGCATCCGGTGGGCATCGGAGCAACCCGAGCCGCTCATTCAAGAGTTGCGCAGGTTAGCGGTACTGAGGTAGGGCACGCCGAACCAATCGCCGCAGCAGCCGGCGGGGGCGGGTAGGCTTGGGGAGTGGGAGTGCTCCAGCGGCCCTTTCCGCTGCTGGGCGGGACCGGTAGGCACACGAGACGAACGCATGAGCGACGGTCGGAAGATTCGCTTCGACTCGGACGCCGGATCATCCGATCCGGATCTGCCCGGCTTTCTTGCCCGTCCTGCGGGGGCTCCCGTCTACCACGGCTTCACGGTCGTACCAGAGTCGATGACCGACGGGTGGGTCTACGGAGCGATCACGGAATACGATTGCGACGAACCCCAGACCGAAGGAGATGGCTTTGTGATCGCACCTGACGGCTCCCGAGCGGGAATCGCTTGGGCGACGGACACCCCCGATTTCTACGAGATCCTTCCCCCCGACCACGAACGTTGGGGCGTCTACGGTGTCCGCTTCGCCAGACCTGTATCAAGTGTTGAAGACCTTGTCCGCAACTTTCGAGAAGTTCTGCCCCGACTGAAGGGCCAGCATGCGCGACTGCACAACCGCGGCGTCTACCCCGACGACAAATGACACCGGAAGAATTCGTTCAGTGCTTCCAACGCGAGAAAAACGACCTGCTCAGGACTTACCTGGACGCTTCGTCCGGGAGTGTGGTTGCCACGCGGATGGCAGAGCTAGCTCGCGCACCCGACCAGTTTTCATTGATGCGAGACGTCGTCGACACTGTTTTGACGGACACGTTCTACACGATCTTGCTTGGACTCGATGGCTGTGCCTCGCTCGGTGGAGTGCAGCAGAATTACCACATTCGTGACGAGAGCGGGGCTGTGGTCTGCAACGGAGACGGCACGATTGAGGTATTGGCCTACGCGTCTTTCCACGACGACCGCAATGCCGAATCAGGCGATCCAGTGGACGGCGGGGGCGGGTAGGCTTTCAGAAGCTCAGTGCTCCAGCGGCCCCCGCCGCTGCTGAGCGTGACCGTGAGGCAACTCATGATCCCACTGCGAGAGGAGGCGGAAACCCTGCGTCTGGGGCTGGTGATGGGTCTCGTCTCGCCTCAGGCGGTCATCGCGTGGGCCGACCGGGTGGTGATGGAGATGGCGAATCCTCCCATCGAAGTCATCGACGTTGCGGCCGCAACGCGGCAGCCACTGGACGAGTTGGCCCGCCTCCTGAAGCGAGTGCCGGGGCCTGCCGACCTCACGGCGGGAGCCCATCGCGTTTTAGGCATCCTGCGGGCTCGCGCGGCCGTCGGCGGCTTGGCCCTAGACGTCATTGCCAATATGCTGTGGGTGTATTCGGCGGAAACGGTCATACCCCAAGCCGAGGGACTCGCGGCGTCGAACTTCGACTACGAGTATGAGTGTCTCGCCTACTACGACACCCCTGAGGGCCTCGGTAAGGAGATCGGGCGATTTCTAGCCAGGAATGCAGCCGAGCCTGGCGAACCCGCCTAACGCGTCATTTGCAGCGGACGGCCTGGCGGCCGCCGCGGAACTCTGCCGTTAGATGCACGTCTGGGCCGTTCACTGAATGTCATGGAGTCAATTCATGGACGCAACGTGGGTCATTCTGCTGGTCGCATGCGGTATCGTGGCGCTCATGGTGTTGATTGGAAGCGTGGGAGGCGATTCGTCGCACAAGGGGCGTCGCCGGCGGCCAGGTGAATCGGCTCAGGATAGTTCGGCGTCGGGGGTCGTCTCTTGGTTCGGCGACAGCTCCGTCAATGTCACCACAGGTGGGCACGCGGACCACGGCGCTCATTCAGACCATCTTGGAGATGCAGCTCATGGTGACACCTCGGGCCACGATGTTGGAGGTGACTTCAGCGCGGGCGACTGTGGCGGTGATAGTGGCGGCGCGGACTCCGGAGGCGGAGGCGGAGGCGGAGACTGTGGTGGTGGCGATGGCGGTGGCGACTGATGCTTGCCCGACCGAATGGGCGGTGGATACTCGTTCGTTGCTGCCTCGAGAGGCGCAAGCAACGAAGTCGTGAGGTGGACGCAGATGGCGTCTCACAACGTATCGCAGCTGACCGAACGGCGACAGTGGCGTCGCCGAATGTGAAAGGGTTCTGCAGGCAAACGCTGGACGTTGGCCATTCGGCCCGAAAGGCATCACATGCACCCTCCGGAAAGGGACGTCGTCTGCGATTTCACGACGGTTCACCTCTTCGCACCAACACGGAGTTTAAGGATCCGACCGCCAAGGTAATAGCCATCGCTGGAGCCTTTACGGGGCAGATTGTCTTCTCTAGCCCCGCGACCGTGAAGATGAGGTTGCCGACAGCAGTGGCCGACCACGGTGACGAGCCTTCCGTTGTTGAGACCCGCACGCGGTGGCGACTGGGCGACCCTTGCCCTACTGGACCGGTGGCAGAACCAAGCGATGCAGCAGGCTCGCGATAGCGTCCTGCGGTGTGAATAATCCTCTTGCCGCGAGCCATTGATCGGGACCGTTCGGCGGCGGAGGTCTTATGGATGTGGAAGCGGTGATTGCTGAGGCTCAGGCCGGTTGGCGGCGCATGCCCGGCCCTGCCGATCCGGCTGCCGTGGCGGGACTTGCGAGCGCCGCCCCTATTCCATTGCCAGCCGAGTAGCTCGCCTTGTTGCGGTTGCACGACGGCGGCGAGGGCGAGTTGGGGGCCGAACCGGGTTGGTTTCAGTTGTGGCCGGCCGCCGAAGTTCTGGCCGCCAACCGGGACGACCAGTTACCCGAGTTTCTGCCCGGGTTCTTCGGCTTCGGGTCCAGTGGCGGGGGCGAGTTGCTGGCTCTGGACTGCCGGGGTCAGTTCCCGTGGCCAGTGGTCATGGTGCCTTTTATCCCGTTGGATGGCGCCGAGGCATTGCCGGTAGCGGCTGACTTCGGCGGGTTCGTGCGGCTGCTCGGGCGGGTCCGCCCAGACGCCGAACCAGATGCTGCAGCCGACGGCGGGTGCGGGTAGGCTATACGGAGGGGGAGTGCTCCGGCGGCTCGTGAGCGGGAACGAACAGCGGCATCAAGCACATCGAGTACCTGCGCGATGAACATGACTGACGAGCTTGTGCGATTGAGCAAACTCCACCAGGAGGGCGCGTTGAGCGCTGAGGAGTTCGCCCAGGCCAAGCGGAAGCTCTTGGTGTCGACGGAGGAGCGCCGGCCATCCGAGTCCGACCGCTCACTCGGCGAGGCTGCCAACCGTTACGTGTCCTTCCAGATGGTTCAGGGCGTCATCGGCCTCATCGTGGCGCTGTTCTTCTTCTTTGGAGTCCTCCTACCGGCCATGCAGGGCAGCAGAGAGCCGACCTGGCAGTTTCAGCCCTCCCCAAGCCTGATCGATCAACTCGAAACGCCGCCTAACCCCAGGCCGTAGCGAACGCGGCCACAGTGTTTGGATGGCATCGCATGGTTCAGCAGGCCTGGGCGTTGAGCTCATTCGGTCTGCGACATCATTTCGGAATCGAACGATGAAGATGAAGTGGTCCACCCTTCGGTGTCCGAAGTGCCAGGAGAATTACCCTCTGGCGCGCCTGTATGCTCGCCGTTTCCTCCACATGTGTCCGGCCTGCGGAAAGGAATTGGCATTTTCCGCTACCTCAGGTGCCCGATGTGGTGCGATTTTCGGTATCTCGATTTCCGTTTGGATGGCGCTTGCTTGGGTCATTCCGATCGCGTTGTTACCGGACTACCTCGTCGATCAGATACCCGTTGGGGCCCTCCTATTTGTCGTATTGATCAACGTAGCGTGGGTGGCAGGACCTCTCGTGTTCTCTCGCTTCGGAGAGTTCATCACAAAGGAGGACGCGCTCGTGCCACAGTCGTGGATCGCAAAGCGGGACGCACGGCGTTGAACAAGCCATCGATCAGGCGGCGGTTAGAATCTAGCAGCATGGCTGAGTCCGTGGTCCGCCGATCGGCAGGCCACGTTTGCCCGCTCGACGCTTCCCGTGGCCGCCGCCCGTCGGTCTGAGGTTGGGTCGAACCAAACGCTGCAGCGGACGGCCGGAGCGGGTAGGCTGATCGAGGTTCAAGGCTCCAGCGGCCCCCGCGGCTGCTGAGCGGGGTCGTTCGGCGAGCGGAGGGCTTCCGAGTGGACGATTCGCCAATGATTGCGGAGTACCGGCGGCAACTCGCAGCCACGCTGGCGTGGTGTGAGCCGCGGTTCGATCCGGCCCGCGCCGCGGACTCGCTCCGGTCGCCGGAACTCGGCCCGCCGCGGAACATCGTCCATGCGCGCACACACGTGGACGTGATAGCTGCGGAGGTGGCCGCTGTCCTCGCCCGCCGGCAGGAACTGCTCGGGTCCAGGCCGGCACCGGCAGCAACGCTCCCGCCCGGCGACCGCATCCTGGCGTTTCTGCCGCGGCGCAGCCTGTCCCACGGCAGCTCGCCGCCGGAGTGCGACGGGTTCATCGACGTGGACGAGATTCCGCCGTGGGGCACCTGGATTGTCTGGGCCGGCGAGATGCTCTTGTCGTACCTGCCGGCTTCGATGGTCGCGGGCGTGGACTCGGCCATCCGGTGCAACCCGGAGGAGAGCATCCGGTGGGCATCGGAGCAACCCGAGCCGCTCATTCAAGAGTTGCGCAGGTTAGCGGTACTGAGGTAGGGCACGCCGAACCAATCGCCGCAGCAGCCGGCGGGGGCGGGTAGGCTTGGGGAGTGGGAGTGCTCCAGCGGCCCCCGCGGCTGCTGAGCGGAACAGTTCGGCCACTGGAAGCGAGACGCGGATGGACTCAGTCGATCGGTTTGCCGCAGAGGCCAGGCGCTTTCGGGCGTGGGCGTTAAACGGGCCTGATCAGGCGGAGTGGGCCGCCCGCGGGGCACTTGTCCGACTGACCAACCTGTACGCCGCTGCGCTCGAACTTCCGCCCCCCTGGCGCGAGGAACTCGCCGATGAGCCGAACGCGGAGCGGGTCGAGGAGGAGGAATGGAGCGATGTCGTTGTCGCCTGCGGCCGACTGCCGTTCGACCTGTACGGCGAGGTGTTCGACACAGTCCCGGTGCCCCCCGAGCAGCCGGTCGTTGGGAGCCTCACGGACGACATCACCGACACCTACCGAGACGTGATTGCCGGGTTGCGCGAGTACGAGTCAGGGCGGCGGGCACAAGCCGTATGGGAGTGGAGTTTCGGGCTGGGGCAGCACTGGGGCGAGCATGCGACAAGCGCCATCCGGGCATTGCATTGTTGGCTTGCCAGCAACGCCGTGGATCGCCTGACAGCAGAGGCCAAACCAAGCGATGCAGCAGACTCGCAATAGGGCCCTGCGGTGTGGATAATCCCTTGGCAGCGATCTGCTGATCGCAGCCGTTAGGCTTCACAAGAAGAGGATCTTTATGCGTCGCACATGTTCAGTCTCGATCTTGGGTGCGTGCCTTCTCCTCTTGGGCTGGGCGGCCCCATCGGCCTTCCCAGACGAGCTCAAGCAGGACGTGTTCACCGCGAAACAAGTCCTTGACCACATGTCAAAGACGTACGCCGACTGCAAGACGTACAGGGATTCAGGGTTGGTCAAAACGCTGTTTGTTCAGAACACGGGCACCCGCACGGTCGTGGAAAAACCGTTTAAAACCGCCTTCGTCCGTCCCGACCAGTTTCGTTTCGAATACAAGGATGACACTTCTCGGTACATCATCTGGTCGAAAGGGAAGGACGTCCAAACCTGGTGGGACGTTCAACCAGGAGTCCAGAGGCCCGAGTCACTGCAGTTAGCAGTAGGGGGAGCCACTGGGGTCTCCTCGGGATCAGCCGCTCAAATCCCCGGCATGCTCATGCCGGATAAACTCAAGGGGTGGGGTGGCGTCGACATCAGTGATGCCAAGCGGATCAAAGACGGCAAGCTTGACAAGGGCGAATGCTTTCGCCTCGAAGGCAAGTACGTTAACAATCCAATCACTCTGTGGATTGATAAACAGTCGTATCTTGTGCGACAGATCGACGAGCAGGCGACGTTTGACACCTTTCGTACCGAGCAGACGACCACCTACGAACCCGTGATTGACGGCCAAATCACCGACAAAATGCTCGAGTTCGACCCGCCCATACAGAGGTAACACCGAATCACCGGCTGAAGTTGACCGGGGCCGCCTTTCTGGCTTCTCGGGGCTCAGCCTCTATGCAAGCGGCGCCGCCGCTGAGCCTTATCGTTCGGCGGTAGCAGGCGGCCGGTCGAAGCTTCCCGTTGATCTCCACACCCTTCACGAGGTAGCAGTATGACTCCGTTCCAAGGCCGGTTTCGCGTACGAACTGTCGGTTTCTGCTTCCTCGTGCTGGTCGCCACCGCGAGCGGCGCTTGGGCCGCGGATAAGCCTCTGAAGGTGTTCATCCTCGCCGGCCAGTCGAACATGCAGGGGCACGCGAACGTGTCCACCTTCGACGACATGGCCAACGACCCCAAGACCGCCCCGCTGCTGAAGGACTTGCGGGACGAGGACGGCCATCCGACGGTCTGCGACAAGGTGTGGATCACGTCGGTCGGGTGCCTCGGCAATGCCTACGACGACCTGAGTGAACAAACCGGCAAGCTGACCGCCGGGTTCGGCGCGGGGGGGAAGGTCAACATCGGCCCGGAGTTCACATTCGGGCTGACCTTGCAGAAGCACCTCGACGAGCCGGTGCTGATCATCAAGACCTCATGGGGCGGGCGAAGCCTGCACACCGACTTCCGCTCACCCAGCGCAGGACCTTTCGTCCTGGCAAAGGAAACTCAGAAACTTTGGGACGAGAATCCAAAGGGCGCCCACGGCATTCCGAAGGTCGAGGATCGGCCGAAGGTTTGGGCCGAAAAGGCCGCCGCCACCGGCGTGTACTACCGCGAGATGATCGCGCACACCAAGAAGGTGCTCAAGGACGTCAAGCGGGTGGTGCCCGACTACGACGAGAAGCAGGGATACGAGTTGGCCGGGTTCGTCTGGTTTCAGGGGTTCAACGACCTTGTTGATGGCGGGGTGTACCCCAATCAGGGCAAGGCCGGCGGGTACGACCTGTACGCCGACCTGCTCGGCCACTTCATCCGCGACGTGCGGAAGGATTTGTCCGCCCCGAAGCTCCCCTTTGTCATCGGCGTCATGGGTATCGATGGCCTGAAGGGCGATGAGATGGGGGCGATGATGCACTTCCGCGAAGCCCAGCGGAAACCGACCGCCCTCGACGAGTTCCAGGGGAATGTCGTCGCGGTCGAGACGGCACCGTTCTGGGACGATGACCTGCAGTCGTTCGTCGACCGTAGGGAGCGGTTGCACAACAAACTGGAGGAGGGGTTCCGGACGGCGAATCCGACGCCCACCGAGCCGGAGAAAGATGCCGCCCGCAACAAGGCCATGGACGAGGAGTTCAAGCCGGATGAGTTGAAGCGTCTGAACACCGGCGTGTCCAACGGCGGGTATCACTACCTCGGGGCGGCGAAGATTCTCGCCCCCATCGGCCAAGCGTTTGCTGAGGCTGTTGTCGAAATGAAAGCGGTCAAATAGCCTCCCGAACAAGTCAGCGAATGGCGAACAGGCCGAACCAGGTGCTGCTGCAGCATTACGGCGAAGTGTTCAATTCGCTTCCGATGCCGCCCGGGGAGTCCATCGTCGGCGACTTGGCCGACGACCTGGCGGACATCTTCGGAGAGGTGGACCGTGGGCTACGGTGGTTGGAGGCCGGGCATCCGGCCGAGGCCGTGTGGGAGTGGGGGTTCGGGTTGGTCCACCACTGGGGCCAGGGCGATTGCACCATATCTCAAATGCTGACAAGGACTTTCAGCAGGTAGTCC
>JBAXSN010000074.1:0-17517 GCA_037130675.1 Verrucomicrobiota bacterium | reverse complement strand
CGGACGGTTTTCTGGAAATGGGCATGAAAAGCAACATACAAGGCTGGTATGGGACGGACCTTTGGTCCTCAGCAAAAGGATGCCATCCACTATTGGCGGGACGCCCACGCTCCTTTCTTGAACTTCGAAGTTCTCTTTAAGAACTCGCAATTGTTTCCTGCGCTGGCACCGAATCTGCGCTAAGTTAGCGGACCTTGTGTCCAAAATGATTAATTTTATCCATCGAAATGACCTTTTTAGGGCTCTGCCACCCGGCCTTCGGGTTGACGGGGTTTGGAACCTTCCTGACTTTACCTTGACGCTGGGAGTGCTCTATCCCTAAAACTACACGGTTCATAGGTTGATTGCACCGTGACCGGTGACAGATTTGCTCGCAAGTGGCGCAATCCCTCCAGTTTTCCAACAATTTTCAACAACAACTTAGAGGATTTTTGAATGATAAGTGGGCTTTTTGGGCTATTCTCGAACGATATCGGGATCGATCTCGGAACGGCGAACACGCTGGTTTACGTACGAGATCATGGGATTGTGCTTCGTGAACCCTCCGTGGTTGCCGTCCAAGCGGGCACAAATAAGGTGCTCTCCGTCGGAGACGAAGCGAAACGAATGCTCGGACGCACTCCGGCGAACATCGTTGCCGTCCGTCCTTTGAAGGATGGCGTCATCGCGGATTTCGAGGTGACTGAAGCGATGCTTCGGCACTTTATTAACAAGGTACACAGTCGGCGGACTTTCTTCCGCCCCCGTCCCCGGGTGGTCATCGCGGTGCCCTCTGGCATCACAGAGGTCGAAAAGCGGGCGGTGAAGGAGTCCGCGCTCCATGCCGGCGCCCGTGAAGTGTTCCTGATCGAAGAACCGATGGCTGCCGCAATCGGCGTGGGCCTTCCGGTTCAGGATGCGGCGGGCAACATGATCGTCGATATCGGCGGCGGCACCACCGAGGTGGCGCTGATCTCGCTGGCGGGGATCGTCTTCAGCCGCAGCGTGCGCGTTGCGGGGGACGAACTCGACGAAGCGATCATGCAGTACATGAAGCGCGCCTACAACTTGCTGATCGGTGAGCGGACGGCGGAGGAAATCAAAATCAAGATCGGGTCTGCCTACCCGATGGAGAAAGAAGTCACGATGGAGGTCAAGGGGCGCGACTTGGTGGCCGGGCTGCCCAAGACGCTGACGATCACCTCCCAGGAAGTACGCGAGGCGTTGCTGGAACCGATTTCGACGATCGTTGAGTCGGTTCGGGTTACCCTGGAACGCTGCCCGCCTGAACTTTCGGCGGATCTGGTCGATCGCGGACTGATGCTCGCCGGCGGCGGCGCGTTGCTCCGGGGCCTGGACAAGTTGTTGGCCGAGGAAACCGGGTTGCCGGTCCATGTGGCCGAGGATCCATTGAGCGCGGTTGCCGAAGGCACCGGACGCGCCTTGCAGGAGATTAAGTTCCTCCGCCAGGTGGCCACTGCCGATCGCACCTACCGCGCTTGAGCCAACCGAGGGCTGCGCGCGAGCAATCGCTTGCGGACCGGTCCTCTAAAGCTAGTGTCCAAGACCATCGAGGTCCACCATGAGGCGCTTTAACATTCTGGCGCTGGTTCTGTTTCTGATTGCGGTCGGAGCGTTGTTCGCGCTCGGGCCGACAGGGACGCAGAACCTGCAGTCCAAATTTTTGGAGATCATCTCGCCGTTTCTGCAAACCGGCTCGGAACTTGAGCACAAGATTACCGCCATCAGAGAAGGCCTGAAGACGCTTCAAGAATTGGAAGCCGACAATAAGCGACTGGTCGTTGCCAACAAAGAACTCGAAGCGGTTAATCAGACCCTCCGGGACCTGGAAACGGAGAACAACCGGCTGCGTCGCGCCCTGCAATACCGGGAGCGCGCCGCGTTTGATTTGGTGCCCGCCCGGATCATCGCGCGGGACGCCTCGACCTGGTGGAGCACTGTCAAGATCGACCGCGGCTTTGAGGACGGCATCGAGAGCGATATGCCGGTCTTGACCGAAGACGGTCTGGTAGGCAAGACCACTACCGTGGCCAAACACGCGGCGACCGTGCTGCTCATTTCCGACGAAAACTGCCGGGTCGCCGCCAATGTCGAAGGAACTCGCGAGCAAGGCATTGCCAGCGGCGAACGCATTTCGGGTTCAGGGATCCCGCTCATCAGCATGCGCTATCTTTCGAAGATGGCGAATTTGAAACCCGGACAAAAGGTGTATTCCTCAGGGGTCGGCGGCGTTTACCCTTCGGGAATTTTCATTGGGGCGATCAAGGAGTTTCGGGTGCGCGAACTTGATGGATATGCGAGCATTGTGCCCTCCGTCGATCTGACAACCCTCGAAGACGTGTTTATAGTGAGGGGAAAGAAGTGATCGCGTTTTTCTTAATCCTGGTTCTGTCGTCTTTCGCGGCGCTGGTGGTCCAGCACTTCATCCCGCCGCTTGCGTTTCTTGAGGGGGCCCGCGTGGTCATCATGCCTCTGATTTTGTTTTATGGCGCCCTGGCCCTGCCGTTTGGCCTCATGCTGGCCCTGGCCTTTGCGTGCGGCCTGATGTGGGACTGCCTGACTTCCCAGGTGGTGACCACCGGGATGGGGACCGGCACGACCCCCACGGTGGAGATGGCGCTCGGCTGGTCCATCCTCCTCTACGCCACCCTCGGCGGGTTGATGAGCGGCTTTCGTCCCCTTTTTCAGCGGGGGCGCTGGGAAATTCACTGCCTGATGAGCGGCATTTTAACCTCGCTGATCCTGCTGGTAGAGTTCTTGATGATCTCCGTGCGACGCGCCGCGCTGGAAGAGGCGCCTTTTGTGTTCACGCGAGAAGTCTGGTGGCGTATCGGCGGACCGGGATTGATCGCCCTCTTCATTGCTCCGGTGCTTTTTTGGCTCCTGAGTTCGTTCGCCGCCCTAGTGGGCTATAATCCAAGGAGCGTTGTCCGGATGGAGGAGGACGAGTAATGCCACGCGTAAAGACCGCTGACATGCGCCTCTTTTTTCTGGGGCTCTTGATGATGCTTGGCCTAGCCGGGATCGTCTGCCGGCTTTGGGTGCTCCAAGTCATGCGTGGCGAGCAGTATGCCGCGAAAATCGGCGGCAGCTCCCATGTGACCGTCCGGATCCCTTCCGTGCGCGGCGAGATCCGCGACCGCAATGGCATTCCGCTGGTGCAGAATCGCGCCAGTTACAATGTCGATTTCTATCTGCCCGACATGGTGCGCGGCTACCGAACCCGCAACGGGAAACTGCCCCTGATTACCGAACGGCAGGCGGTCAAGGACATGCTCCACGATGTCAACCGGGCCGACGTGGTCAAGGTCGTGAACTCGGGAGTGATCCCGCGGCTGCAAGACTTGGATCTGGCTCGCGACTACAACGCCAAGCACCTCAAGACCCATTACAAAAACGACGAATTGGTGCCGTTTACATACGTGGAGGACATCGATTTCAACACGATCGCCAAGTTCTCCGAACACGACGTCGGGTTGCCCGGCGTGGAGATCAGCGTCAAGCCGGTGCGCCAGTATCTTTATGGCGCTTTTGCCGCGCATATCCTGGGCTTTGTCGGGATGCCGCTGGACGTCAATGAGTTGCCGGACGTGAGGAAGTTTTCATTCTACCAACCCGACGTCGAAGGAAAAAACCAGATCGAAAAGGCGATGGACAAGTATCTCCGGGGGACCCCGGGAGTGCGGGTGATGAAACGGAATGTCAAAGGCGGGTTCGACAGCGAGGTGCGCATCGATCCGCCCAAACCCGGAAGCAATGTCTATCTGACTCTGGATGCAAGGATGCAGTACATTGCCGAAAAGGCGCTTCGCCATCCGTCGCTCGGCAGGGCGGCCGCTGTGGTGGTGGACCCCAATAACGGCGACATCCTGGCAACGGTGTCCATTCCTTCGTTTGACCCAAATGTCTTCATCCCGAAGGTCTCGACGAAAGATTGGGGGGAATTGATGAAAGATCCAGCCGTCCCGCTGGTGAACCGCGCGGTGAGCGGATTCCCGCCGGGATCGACTTTCAAGATCGTAACCGCCCTCGCCGGCCTGACGAAGGGACTTGGCAATGCGAAATTCAACTGCCCCGGTGGCGTCCAATACGGCGATCACTATTTCCATTGTTGGGTCGCTGAAAAAGGCAACACCCACGGGGTGCTGGGCCTCGCTGACGCCCTTAAAGTCTCATGCGACTCGTTTTTCTATCAATACGGGAATGCCGCGGACATTTCGAATATCGTCAAGATCGGCAATATTCTTGGGCTCGGTCGCAAGTATGACATTGGGCTCACCGATGAGAAAGAAGGGTGCATGCCGGGCCGCGAATGGATGGCCGCGCGGTTTCCGAATCAGAAGTGGACTTCCGCCTACACGGCCAATGTCTCGATCGGCCAGGGATACGTGCTCGCCAGTCCGTTACAGATGGCCATGGCGTACGCCGCGGTGGCAAACGGCGGGATTGCTTACGAACCCCGACTTGTGAGAACTGTGCTCGAACCGAATGGCCAGCCGACGCTCGACGAGAATGGCCTGGTCGCCGTTCCGGACGCTCCCAAGGTACGAGAGGATTTGCGAAGTGAGCTATCAGCCGAACAGATCGAAATCGTGCGCAAGGGACTCTGGGAAGTCGTCAATGAAGTCGGGGGACCCGGCGGCAGCGGCACCGGCGCCAAAGGAAAGATCAAGGGGACGGTGGTCGCAGGAAAAACCGGCACAGCCCAGGCCACCGACCGGGGACAGAAGGAGCACATCGCCTGGTTCTGCTGCTTCGCGCCCTACGATCATCCGAAATTTGTCGTAGCCGTGATGGTGCAGGGAGGCGAGCATGGCGGAAGTGTGGCGGGTCCCGTGGCCGCCCATATTTTAGAGCAATGTCTCGCCGTGGATCAGGGAACGCTTAAAGTGGAGCTTAAACCTTTGGCCCCAGCCCACAATGAACACCCTTTCCAAATGATCGCAGCCTTGCCTGATTACCAGGATGCGGGGCTTGTGGACCTCGGCGGGGATGAATCCGACGGCGCCCAGGAAACCAGCCCGGAAAAACCGCAGATGGACCACGACAACGCCAGCCCCGACATCAAGCCGGAAGCGGACGATGCGGGCCGGGTTCATAAGAAGCCGACTCGCAGAGCCGAACCGACCCGCGCCCGTGCGGTGGAGTCGGCGGAAGAACCGCGCCCCCGCCGGGCCCGAACCGCCGAACCGGAGGAACCCCGGCGCGGAAACATTTTCGAACGTCTTTTTAGTAGGAAACCTAACCCAGCGTCCGTCTCCCCACGGAGCGGACGCCCCTAAACCCCCGTGCCAGTCAAAACACTTCTCAAAACAACCAGTTTCATGATTGATAAAGTCAAACGCATGCTCGGGCTTCGCCGCGAGACAGGCAATAAGCTCATTATTAACTGCGAGCGGCTTGAACGCCGCGTCGCACTGCTCGAAAACGGCCAACTCGAGGAATACTCCATCGAGCGCACCACCGAGCGCAACATTGTTGGCAGCATTTTCAAAGGCCGCGTAAGGAACATCGAGCATGGCCTCAAGGCCATGTTTGTGGACATCGGCTTCGAGAAAAACGCGTTCCTCCACTTCTGGGATGCCATCCCGGCGGCGCTGGACAGCGGCATCGAAGAGGTCGAACGCAAACGCGGAAAGGCCGCCCCGAAGAAAATCACTTCCGGCGACATTCCAAAAATCTATCCGGTCGGCTCGGAAGTCCTGGTGCAGGTCACCAAAGGCCCGATCTCGAACAAGGGACCGCGCGTCACCACGAACATTTCGCTGGCCGGTCGCTACCTCGTGCTCATGCCCTACAGCGATCAATGCGGTATCTCGCGCAAGATCGACGAGAGCAAGGAACGGGAACGCCTCCGGAAAATCCTCAAGAAGCTCGAAATTCCCGAAGGGATGGGCGTCATCGTCCGGACCGTCGGCGAAGGCCAGCGCGAACGCTATTTCATTCGCGACCTGAGCCTGCTCGTCGAGCAGTGGCGCAAGATCGAACAAGCCGTAAAAGAAAAACCGGCGCCGACCTGCGTTTTCCAGGAGCCCGATCTCATTGAACGCACCGTCCGCGACTTCCTCACGGACGAAATCGACGCCGTCATTTGCGACAGCGAAGAAGCCGTGAAACAGATGTGCGAATCGGTGGGCCAAATCTCCCGCCGTTCCAAGAACCGCATCGAACATTACAGCGAAACCACCCCGATTTTCGACAAATACGGCATTCAAAAGCAAATCGACGACGCCTTCCATCGCCAGGTCTGGCTGCCGTGCGGCGGCTACATCGTCATTGATGAAACCGAGGCGCTCATCGCCATCGACGTCAACACCGGTCGCAACAAAGGGGCGAAGGACGTGGAAAAGACGATCCTCCAGACCAACCTGGAAGCGGTGGACGAGATTTCACGCCAACTCCGGTTGCGCAACATCGGCGGATTGATCATCGGCGACTTCATCGACATGAAGAGCCGCAAGGATCAACAGGCCGTCTTCAATCGGATGAAAGATCGGCTCAAGCGCGACAAGGCAAAGACCCACGTCCTGCCGATTACCGCGCTCGGCCTGATGGAAATGACCCGCCAACGCGCTCAGGAAAGCCTCAGCGGATCGATTTACGAAAACTGTCCTTATTGCCACGGGCGCGGCACCGTCAAGAGTTCCACCACCATGAGCGTGGAACTCCAGCGTTCGCTGCACCAGGTCATGCGCAAGAATCCCGATTTGCACGAGTTCAAGGTCACCGTCAGCCCGCACCTGCTCCAGCGGTTGCGCGCCGAAGATGAGGAACTGCTCATTGAGATCGAGCGCCGGTACGCCTGCCGGCTCACTTTCCGCGCAGACCCCGCCCTGCACCACGAGCAGTTCACGATAACCGACACGGTCAGCGGGTCGGAAATGAAGCCGTAGGCCGAAGCAACGGTTCTGGTGGACGAAATGGACAAAATGGACGAAGTGGACTGAACCGCAAACAGTCCCCGCGTCCATTGCGTCCGTCCATCTCATGACATCGACACCGGAACTCCTCGCTCCCGCGGGCAACTGGGATTGCGTGCGGGCCGCCATCGCCAATGGGGCCGACGCGATCTATTTCGGGCTGCCACGCTTCAACGCCCGGCTGCGGGCGGATAACTTCACCGAGGAAGATCTACCCGCGCTGGTGGAGTTTTGCCATCGCCACGGCGCGAAGGCTTATCTGGCTTTCAATACGCTGGTTTTTACCGATGAACTGGCCGAGGCGGCTGACTATTTGCGGACCCTGAACCGCGCGGGGGTCGATGCGATTATCGTGCAGGACATCGGGCTGGTGCGCCTGGCGCGCCGGGTCACGCCGCAACTCGCCATTCACGCCTCCACGCAGATGACGATTACCTCGCCGGAAGGCGCGGAGATCGTTCACAGGGAGTTGGGAATCGATCGGGTGATTCTTGCCCGCGAACTTTCGCTACGGGAACTCGAAAAGTTTCACTCCGCCGAATCGGAAAACGGCGCGCTGGAACTGGAGGTATTCGTTCACGGAGCTCTCTGCGTGGCCTACTCCGGCCAGTGTCTGACCAGCGAATCGCTTGGCCAGCGCAGCGCCAACCGTGGCGAGTGCGCCCAGGCCTGCCGGATGCCTTATGAACTGGTGGTCGATGGGGCGATTCGCGATCTCGGCGAAAAGCGCTATCTGCTCTCGCCGCAGGATCTGGCGGCAGCCGACGAGATCCCCAACCTCCTCGCGCGGGGCGTCACTTCCTTCAAAATCGAGGGCCGCCTGAAATCGCCCGAATACGTGGCGGCCGTCTGCCAAGTGTATCGAAAGGCGCTCGACGCCGCGATGGCCCGGCGCGAATGGGCTTCAAGCCAGGCGGATCGCTACCAGCTTGAGATGACGTTTTCGCGCGGGCTCTACTCGGGCTGGCTCTACGGGGTAAATCATCAGGAACTCGTGGCGGCGCGATATGGCAAGAAGCGCGGTCCGTTTGCCGGGATGATCAGCCGTGTGGGACGGGATTTCGTCGAGATCGCTTCCGCCGAAACTCCGGTGAAGCCAGGGGATGGCGTGGTGTTCGACACGGGCGGCGACCCCGATAAAGAGCAGGGCGGCCGGGTCTATGAAGTCCGTAACGGCCGGCTCTATTTCAAACACGGCCATATCGACTTCCACCAACTCAAGCCTGGGCACAGGGTTTGGAAAACCGACGATCCCGCGCTGAATGCGGAGTTAAAGAAAAGCTACTCCGGCACCATTCCGTTGCGAAAACGCGAGCCGCTTGAGCTTCGCGTCAGCGGCAAAGCGGAGAAACCGCTCACGCTGGAAGTTCGCCTTGGCGGCCAACTCATCTCGGTTCGCTCCCAGATTGCGCTGCAACTTGCGCGCACGGCTCCCCTCACCCTTGAAAAATTGCGCGAGCACCTGGGCCGTTTTGGCGAATCGCCCTACAGTCTCGGTGCCCTTCAAAACGATCTCGAAGGCGCGCTCATTTTACCGATCGGAGAGCTAAACCGGCTGCGCCGCGAACTCATTTTCCAGCTTGAAGCGAGGACACCGCGTCTCGAAGCGGAAATCACGGTTCCGGAAATCTTCAGGGAAGTGCCGTCGCATTCAGAACAACTTGCCGAGCCGTTGCTTTCCGTGCTTTGCCGGACCACCGAACAACTGGAAGCGGCCCTCGCCTGTGGAATCCGGACGCTCTATGTCGATTTCGAAGATGTCCGGCGCTATAAAGACGCCGTTGCACTCGTCAGGGCCGCGCAACCCACTAACGGACCGCAAGTTATCCTCGCCACGCCCCGAATTCAAAAGGCTGGCGAGCAAGGGTTCTTCAAGGTCATCGAGAATGCCGAGCCCGACGGCGTGCTGGTCCGCAACCTCGGAGCCGCCGAATACTTTAAGCAAAGCCCGTTGCGGAAGATCGGCGATTTTTCGCTCAATGTCGCCAACCCACTCACTGCCGAGTTCTTCATGGAACGCGCCTTGGAGCGGCTGACGATTTCTTATGACCTGAATGCAGGGCAGGTCCTGGCATTGCTCCGGCACGCGCCGCCTGAGTGGTTCGAAATCACGATTCACCAGCACATGCCGATGTTTCACATGGAGCACTGCGTTTTCGCGGCGTTCATGTCCAAAGGCACCACGTTTCTGGATTGCGGCCGGCCATGCGATCTCCACCGGGTGCATTTGCGGGACCGGGTGGGGATTGAGCATCCGCTCCGTGCGGACGCCGGTTGCCGCAACACGCTCTACAACGCCGTGGCCCAAAGCGGCGCAAGCGTTTTCCGAGAACTCGAAGCGGCGGGACTCAGGCACTACCGGATCGAGCTTTTGGAAGAGAACAGCGCGGAAACAACCCGCGTGCTTCACGCTTACCAGGAACTGCTCAGCGGCAAGCAAGAGGGCGAAAACCTCTGGCGCGAGTTGAAAGCGCAATCGCAACTCGGGGTGACCAAAGGCACCTATCGCGAGGACCGGGTGATTTAACGCGGGCTCCATCCCATAACTCCCATGCTTCCCATACCTCCCATGGGAATTATGGATTGCTGGACTCCTCAACGCCCATGCCGTCCCGGTGTCACACGATTGAGAGGTAGGAGGTTGTTATGCCGCATCGATCGCTTTCTGAATATCCGCGCCCGGAATACCCCCGGCCCGATAAGCAACGAGGCCTCGTGAGCGGGGTGGACTGGATCAATCTAAATGGCCCATGGGACTTCCGGTTCGACAAAGACCGCGCCGGGATGGAGGAGAAATGGTATGAGCCGCAGACGGAGGGCTGGCGCGAACAGATCATCGTGCCGTTTTGCTGGGAAAGTCTGGCCGCCTGGGGTCAGGGCAATGCCGCGAGCAGCGAGAATTACTACGCCACGCGCGTTTTTCTCGACCCCCTCGAGGTGACCCACTCGAACCATCGCACCGCCGCCCGCTACGAAGTCGGGTGGTACCGCCGGGAAATTGAATTCCCGAGGAAATGGCTCAATCGACACGTCATCCTCCAGGTCGGCGCGTCCGATTTCTTTACGGACGCCTGGTGCAACGGGATCCACCTGGGCCATCACGAGGGCGGCTATACCCCGTTCGAGTTCGATCTGACCGACGCGCTGGCCGGCCGCAATCGAGCGGTTCTTGTGATCCGGGTGGAAGACCCATCCGACAATTCCGAGCAGCCCGTGGGCAAACAATGGAAGTGGTACACGCCGGTGAGCGGCATCTGGCAGACGGTGTTTCTCGAACCGCGCGCCCCTTCATTTATCAGCCATTTCCGCATCAATCCCGAGATCGACAATGGCAACGCGGGGTTTAAAATTTTCTGTACCAACACCTCGGACGAAGCCCTGCTTGAAATCGAGATCACCACTCCCGGCGGCGAGCGCATCACCAAGACGCTTCAAGTCCGTGAAGGGCTCGCCGAAGAGGTAATCCGAATCGATCCGCTGCTGCTGTGGGAACCCGCCGCGCCCCATCTCTATCTTACTGTGTTGCGGCTGAAGCCAGGGGGCGATGCGCCCGATGACGTGGTCCGCACCTATTTCGGGATGCGCAAAATCGGCACCGCGCCAGTGGAGCAGCCCAATGCCCCGGCGGCGCTCAGCCTTAACGGAACGCCGATTTACCTCCGGGGCGCGCTCTACCAATCGTATCACGCCGACGGGGTCTATACGGCCGGAGATGCCCAGGCATTGCGCGACGACATCCTTTACGCGAAGAAGGTTGGCTTCGATTTCTTGCGCATCCATCTCAAGCTCGACGATCCCCTGGTGCTCTATTATGCCGACACGCTCGGGATTCTGCTGATGGAAGATTTCCCGAATTTCGGTGAAGGAGGGGACACGCCGCTGGGCAGGCGTCGCTTTGAAACGATGATGCGCAAAGGAATGGAGCGCGACTGGAATCACCCGTCTCTAATCGCCTGGTGTCTCTTCAACGAGACCTGGGGATTTGGAGGGCAGGTGGAACTAGTGAAGCACTTCGGCAAGCACGCGCATGCGATTATCGCGGAACCCGGCGACAAGCTCGAAAACAGCAGTTCGCAGTGTTGGGTGCAGGAGATGTGGGAGCTTGGCAAAGCATTGGATCCAACCCGGCTCGTAGAAGACATGAGCGTGGTCCATTGGGAACATCTTCACTATTTTGCCCATGGCGACACCGATATCAATTCGTGGCATTTTTATCTGAACGATTACGTCAAGGCCAAAGCCCATATCAACCGCGTCGTAGAGCAAACTTATGAGGGCTCGCGGTTCAACTATGTGGAAGGATACGCCCAAGGGCGGCAACCGCTCATCAATAGCGAATTTGGAGGGATCGGTGCGCTGGATGGCGACGTGGACGTCTCGTGGAGTTTTAAGTTCCTCACCAACGAACTCCGCCGGCACTCAAGCATCTCCGCGTACATTTACACCGAACTCCACGATGTGGAATGGGAATACAACGGCTTCCTCAATTATGACCGAACTCCGAAGGAGTTTGGCTATGATCCGCGGATCGTCAACCAGGGCGACGTGCTCCCGATCGATGCGCCGCCCATCCAGCGCTGCGCCCCGGGTGAACAAAAGCGCATCGACATCTTCGCCTCCCACTATTCCCGGAGAGATTTGGGGCCGGCGACCTTCTTCTGGAAGTTGAGTGGCGTCGATTCCCTGGGCTGCGTCACCCAAACTCTTGCCAGCGGCCGCAAGACCATCCCGTTCCGGCATTGCCACGTCGATCTGGCGCATACTGCGGAATTCACCCTTCCCACCTTCCCTTCGTTATGCACGCTCTGGGTGCATGCCGCAGCTTCGGACGGAACCATCGTGGCCTCCAACTTTGTCCAGTTTTATGTCCCGCCACAAAATCCTTCGATCCGGGAGGAACTTGCATCAGGAACAGTGATCCGCCCCCCGATTCATGCGTGGAGCCGGGCGGAATGGAGCGGCGCATCGAGCCAGCCGTCCGAAGCGGAACAAAGCGGCGAATGCCACGGACTGGGAAGTGGCTATTTCGAATGGAACCTCGCGCTGCACTCGGACGAACTGGCACGCGCCCGGCAACTGAGTATCCTCTGCGAGGCTTCCTCCCGTCGCCTGGACTCGCCGCAAACCGATGTGCATCGCCATCCCACCGCGTTCGAGCTTCTCCTCAACGGAATCTCCATCCATCACTGCACTTTGCCCGATCACCCCCACGACGCCCGGGGAGCGCTTTCCTACCTCCACGGGATCAAGGGCTGCTACGGTTACCTGGCCACCGTAGTTGCCGAAGGAGTGCTTCTGGATCGAATCCGCAGCAATTCCAACCCCGATGCCCCGCTCATCCTGCGCTGCGCCGTGCCCGCCGAACCGGGACTGGAAGGTGGCCTGACTGTGTACGGTGGCGCTTGCGGCCGCTATCCCATCGGGCCGACGGTCGCTGCGGTGTGGTAGGCCAAGTCCGTCCCATACCAGCTTGGGGCGACGTCCCAGCAACTGGTATGGAGTCGCGCCGTGGGCGCTGAAAGCCGCTTTCTAACGGGCCATTGCCGTGCCGAACACTATTGGCGAGTCGCCCAAGTCCCTCTTGGGAGCGCCTACCACCGGATTTCCAAAATCCTTCGCGCGACTTCCTCGGCGTTGGCGCGGCTATTGAACGCTGAGATGCGGAAATACCCCTCCCCGTTCGACCCAAAGCCGCTGCCAGGGGTGATCACGACATTGGCTTCGGTCAGCATGCGGTCAAACATCTGCCAACTTGAGATTCCGCCCGGCGTGCCGACCCAAATGTAAGGTGCATTCACCCCGCCAAAAACCGGGAACCCAGCCGCGTGGGCCGCGTCGCGCAGAATCGCCGCATTGCCCATGTAATGGGTGATCAACTCCCGAACCTGCTCCTTGCCCTCCGGCGAGTAGAGCGCCTCGGCCCCGCGCTGGACGATGTAGCTGACGCCGTTGAACTTGGTGCTCATCCGGCGATTCCACAGCGGATGCAATGGCTTGAGTTCGCCGGTCGCGGTCCGGGCCAGGAGCGACTTTGGAACCACGGTAAACGCGCATCGCGTCCCGGTGAATCCGCCGTTCTTGGAAAAACTGCGGAATTCGATCGCGCATTCGCGGGCGCCGGGGATCTCATAAATCGAGTGAGGCACTGCGGGATCGGAAATATACGCTTCATACGCCGCGTCAAAGAGGATCAGCGTCTGGTTGGCCCGGGCGTAGTCCACCCAGGCGGTGAGCTGCTCGCGGGTCGCGGTGGCTCCGGTCGGGTTGTTTGGAAAGCAGAGATAAACCACGTCGAGCTTCGCCAAAGGGACCTCGGGGACGAAAGCGTTTTCCGCGCAGCACCGCAGGTAATGAATCCCCTCATACGCGCCGGCCTCGTTCGCTTCCCCGGTGTGGCCCGCCATCACGTTGGTGTCCACATAGACGGGATAAACCGGATCGGTGATGCCAAGCCGGTTCTGGTGCCCCAAAATATCGAGGATGTTGCCACAATCGCACTTGGAACCGTCGGAAACAAAAATTTCGTCATCGGCAACCTCCAGGCCCTTGCTCCGAAAATCGTTTTCCGCGATGGCATGCCGCAAAAACTCATGACCTTGTTCCGGCCCATAACCCCGGAAGGTTTCCCGCCGGCCCATGTCATCAACGGCCTTGTGAAGCGCAGCCAAAACAGCCGGCGGCAACGGTTCGGTGACATCGCCGATCCCGCAGCGGATCACCCGCTGGGCAGCTTCGGGGTTCGCGTCGCAAAAAGCTTTCACGCGCCGGGCGATCTCCGGAAACAGGTAGCCGGCTTTGAGCTTAAGATAATTATCGTTGAGATAGGCCATGAAGGCGGAAGGTAAAAAGCGGGGAGAAAAAAGGAAAGTGGGAAAGTGAAGAACACTCGGCGGAATGGGACTTATAGGACTGATGGGACCTATGGGACGGATGAATCCCGCAGCCGCGCTTCTTCTCTCCGCGTCTCCCCGTCCCCGCGTCTCCCCGTCTTCTTCTCTACCGCACCCGCACCGAAACCTCGCGCTCCAACTGAGCCGAGAGCGTTTGCATCCGCACGAAGGAGACGATGTCGGCCTGGAGCGCGTCGCAGTCGCGGCTCCATGTTTTGCGCGAGCGCAATTGCTTGACGCATGGCGAGAGGCCGATGAGTTCAAAATACGTCGTTCCCGAGCTAAGAAGCTGCTGGAGCCTGCGGCCGAGAAATTCGAAAAACGCCAATTCGTAGCCTGAACCGGCTTCACGCGCCAGGTCCACGAGCGAGAGTCGCACACCTGGAACGCCAAGCGTAAAGTGCGGAGCGATCTCGGCATAGCCGATCACCTGGAGCACGGATTGAACTGAGTTCGCCAGCTCCGGCACCGAAACAACGTTCTCCTCGAACTGAAGCACCAGATAAGAAAGGACGCTCTCCGCGACGTGCTCAGCCAGCCACCATTTCTGGTAGCCCGCCTTGCCGGCTGCCTGAACCAGGGCCCGTAGCAGCCATTCGCGTTCGAAGGCAATGACCTGCCCGTCATCGAGCTGCACCAATGGAAGTCCGTCGGCTAATGCGATCATTTGAAGAGTTCGGTTTGCAGAACGCTCGATTTCGCACGGCGTTCCAAGCTTTGGATTTCGTCCAGAAATTCACCAATATCCTGAAAATGCCGGTACACCGAAGCGTAGCGCACATACGCCACTTCATCCAGGGCGCGAAGTTTCTCCATCACCTTCCCGCCAACCAGGTTCGAGGCGATCTCCCGCCCAAAATTCGACTCCAAGTCGGTTTGAATCTCTTCCACCGCCTTCTCGATCGCGTCCAGGGAAACGGGCCGCTTCTCGCAGGCTTTGCTGATCCCGTTGATCAGCTTGTTGCGGTCAAACGGCTCGCTGCGTCCGTCCCGCTTGATCACCCGCAAGCTCGCCCGTTCGATCTCTTCGTAGGTCGTGAACCGGTGCAGGCACTGGGTACATTCGCGCCGCCGACGAATCGACGCTCCGTCTTTCGACGAACGAGAGTCGATCACTCGGTCTTCAATATTTCCGCACTTGGGACAGCGCATGGTTAAGAATTGTGGACTGAAGATTGGATTAACACAAGATGTTGTGGTGTCAAACGATCAAATCCCCATTTGCGGTTGCCTCGACGTTGCAAATTTTTCCGGGGGCCTTTAGCGTTCCCTACTTTCCATGTCCGAGAGCATCATCAATCCGGCCCGACTTGAGGCGATCGAGTTCACCCACGACGAGATCGCGCGGTATTCCCGGCATCTGATCATGCCCGAGGTGACGCTCGAAGGCCAAAAGCGTCTCAAGGCCGCCAGCGTGCTCTGCATCGGGGCGGGCGGCCTCGGCTCGCCCATCGCCCTCTATCTTGCGGCAGCGGGCGTGGGGAGAATCGGGATTGTCGATGCCGACGTGGTCGATTTCTCGAATCTCCAGCGCCAACTCCTTCATGGCACCAAGGATGTGGGCCGTAAAAAACTCAACTCGGCGAGGGACCGGCTTCGGGACACCAATCCGAATGTCGAAGTCGATCTCCATGACTGCTTTTTCCAAGCGGACAACGCGATGGCCCTTGCCGAGCCCTACGATCTTGTGATCGACGGTACGGATAACTTTCCCACCCGCTATCTTTCCAATGACGTCTGCGTGTTCCTGAAAAAGCCGAACATTTACGGCTCGATCTTTCGCTTCGACGGCCAATGCACGGTCTTCGCTCCCCACCTGGGAGGTCCGTGCTACCGCTGCATGTCGCCTGAACCCCCGAGTCCCGGATTGGTGCCAAGCTGCGCGGAGGGCGGCGTTTTGGGAGTGCTGCCCGGACTGATCGGCGTCATGCAGGCGATTGAAGCCATCAAGCTGATCTGCGGCATTGGGGAATCGTTGATCGGCCGCCTCGTCCATTTCGACGCGCTCAAGCTGAAGTTCCGGGAATTCAAGCTGCGGCCCGATCCGAACTGCCCGGTCTGTGGCAACCACCCGAGCATCACCCAGCCCATCGATTACCACCAGTTCTGCGGCATCCCGCACTCGAACCATACGGAGGAAGAACCCACTATGCAGTCCATTACCGCGCCCGAACTAAAGCAAAGACTCGATGCCGGAGAGAGCCTCGTTCTCGTGGATGTCCGCGAGAAATTCGAGGCCGATATCTGCCACATCGCCGGTTCGAAGCTGATTCCGTTGAGCGAATTCCCCTCGCGAATGAACGAGCTCGATAGCGCCAGCGAGATCGTCCTTCTGTGTAAAGCAGGCGCCCGCAGCGCCCACGCTCTTCAGTTGCTAAAGGAAGCCGGATTCGACAAGCTCTGGAACCTGACGGGCGGCATCACGGCCTGGGCCGGCGAGGTCGATCCGACCATGCCTCGATACTAACGGCAGCCAACAACCCATTCCCTCACTTTTTTCAAAAACACCATGCCCTCAACTGCACAAAAATCTTCCGAACGTGAACGCATCGCCTCCGCCTTGGGCAAGGTGGCCAGCGGTCTCTACATCGCAACGGCCCGCATTGGCGACACCCCGATGGGAATGCTGTGCAGCTTCGTCGAGCAATGCAGCTTCGAGCCGCCGATGATCTCCATCGCCATTGCGCCAGGCCGGGGAATCATTCAAGCCCTAGACGGCCACGGGCTATTCGGATTACACATATTGAGCAAAGAAAACAGCGCCCTCATGAAATCGTTCGCGCGGCTTGACGCCGAAACTCCCTTTGCCGGACACGCGCTGGTGGAGAATCTGTTCGAAATCCCGCAGTTTGAAGAGGCTTGGGTCTATTTGGCCTGCAAAGTGGCAGGAAAAGCGAAAACCGGCGATCACATCCTGTACTTCGCGGAAGTGTTCGACGGCTCTCTGCAACAGGCGGGGCAGGAACCGATGGTCCGCATCCGCAACAACGGGTTTGGATACTGATGAACCCGGCGCTCATCGAACTTTTGCGGTGTCCCGAAACCGGCCAGCGGCTCGCACAAGCACCGGAGGAACTGGTTCGGAGTCTTGAAAACCGCCGCCGCGACGGAACGCTAAACGTCCCCGCATCCGAGTCGCAACTGAACTTCGCTGAGCCAGTCGAGGACGCGCTGCTTCGAGAAGACAGAGCGGTCTGTTACCTTGTGCAACGCGGCGTTCCTCTGCTGCTCACGGGCCACGGGGTGAATGTGTGAGTCGTTGAGGGGAGGCTGCGGAGCAGTTAAGCCAACCCGAGCGCTGGCGGCGGATATTGAGCCGAATTTTTACTAAATCCCTGGATGGCAGGATACTCGCGGGTCCGGAATCGCTCCTGATGAGCGGCTGAGGGCGCGCCAAATCCGCCAAAACCCGCCATCCCCCTCGCGTTGCCGCGGCACGCGAGAACTGCGCTCACGCATCAACTGCCGGATTTAGGTTGAGCCGAATTTTCACCAAATTCCTCGATGGCAGAATACTCGCGGGTCCGGAATCGCTCATAATGAGCGGCTGAGGTCGCGCCAAATTCGCCAAAATCCTGCCGATTGACCCTCGCGTTACCGCGGCACGCGAGAACTGCGCTCAAGCATCAACTGCCGGATTTAGGATAAAAAAGCAGAAATCACCGTGTAGGTGATCCCTTTAGCCCGAACTCCGAAGTTGCGGTTTG
>JBAXSN010000073.1:0-17517 GCA_037130675.1 Verrucomicrobiota bacterium | reverse complement strand
GCTTCAGACTCTTCAGCCCAACTGCCCCGCCTTCGCTCCATGCCCATTACAGGCAACGTGCGAAACAGGGAATTTCAGACATCTCATTCTCCCAAGTAATGGAAAGGGATTACCACAGCACTACACGACGCTGGCGCGCAATACGGAACGCCATTTCCCGGCGAGCCTTCTCAGGCCCGCATCGAGGGGCAACGCCAGCATTTCCTCCAGCGTGAACCAGCGCAGTTCCTTGCTCTCTTCGCTGGCTGTGAACGTCGCGTTTTCGGGCGCTGCGAAGAGATAGCGGATGTCGTAGTGAAAATGCACGGGCTCCCCGATGGCAGACCGCGCGGGGATTTCGTGGATGTCGATATCGAACGGCTCCGTCGATTTCACGACGAGTCCCTCTACCCCGGATTCCTCCCAAGCCTCTCGTTGCGCAACCCGCAGCACATCTTCCTCGCCATCGCAGTGGCCGCCAAACTGCATCCATTTGTCCAGCTTGCGGTGATGGTGCAGCAGAACCCGCCGCCCGTCAAAGCTCAGCACCAAAGCGCTGCCGGTGAAATGCCCGGGAAAGGAGTGCCGGTAAAAGCAATCCGGCGTGCTGTCGAGCAGCGCCAGCATCCGCTCGCGGGTGGGCTGTTCGGCAGCGCGACCGGTAAGGTCCAGAGCGGCGAGCTGGGAGCGGAGTTCGGTGCGGGTCATGGGAGGGGAAGATGGGACGGATATATAAGTCCCATCCGCCCCATAGGTCCCATAGGTCCCATTATTCATTGGCCACGCTTATGTATAGTTTCCGGCCCTTAAACTTTATCCCGTTGAGCTTCTCAACCACGACTTCTGCGTTTTCGCGAAGCACGTCCACATAGCTTTGCCGGGCCATCATCCGAATGGCGCCAACGGTCTCTTTCGGCACTTTCGCCAGGCCGGCGATCACTCCAACGACATCGCCCGGCTGGATCTCGTGGTCGAATCCCGCATTGATGACGAGCCGGGTCATGCCCGCTTCATGCGATTTCTTGCGCGGCTCGGTCGATTTGGCGGGGCGCTTGGCGCTAGGGGCGTGCTCCCCGGCGGGCTCTGTGCGCTTGGCGCGTGGGCGCTTGATAAGTTCGCTGAGATCGCTGACGGCTTCGATCCGTTTGCCGGGCCGTGCCTCCTCCATGCGCCGGACTGGCTTGGAACGCGGAGCCTCAGGCCTCGACTCATAAGCCGGTTCAGGCCTCGCCTCGAAACGACGCTCGGGCCTGGCCTCGAATTTCGGACGCACGTCTTCGGAAGGTCGATCTCCCCCGCGAGCTTTATCGCCTCCAACGAGGTGGATCAGCGCGGAAGCGATGTCCGTGACGGAGTGACCTTGATCGAGCAGTTGGTCGATCAACTCGTCGTGACGCTTGTATTCGCCTTTCTCCAGGGTGTCGCCAAGGGTTTCAAAAAAGGCGTTGGTGCGCTTCTCTTCCACTTCGGCGGCGGACGGCACGCGCTCACGGCGGATCTTGCCTTTCGTGGCGCGCATGATGTTTTGCAGCTTCCAGATTTCACGTCCAGCGACGAAGGTGATTGCCTTGCCGTTCTTTCCCGCGCGGCCCGTCCGGCCAATGCGGTGAACATAATCTTCGCTGTCCTGCGGCAGGTCGTAGTTGAACACCACTTCGATGTCGTCCACGTCCACGCCCCGCGCTGCCACATCGGTGGCGACGAGGAACTCAAGACCGCGCTTGCGGAACTTGGCCATGACGCGCTCGCGCATGGCCTGCGACATATCGCCATGCAGTTTGTCCGCCGAGTAACCGCGCGCGGTGAGATGCTCGGTGAGTTCATCGACCATCATCTTCGTCGCGCAGAAAATCAGGCCGAACTTGATGTCTTCGATATCGATCAACCGGCAGAGGACTTCCACTTTGGCGCGGCGATCCAACTCGTAATAGACCTGCTCGATCGCGGGCACGGTGAGCGTCTGCGATTCGATCCGGATGTTTACCGGGTTCCGCATAAAGCTCCTCACCAACTGCTGAATGGGAGCGGGCAGAGTGGCTGAAAACATCACGGTCTGTCGCTCGGCCGGCGTTTTGCTCAGCACGGTTTTGATGTCGTCGATGAAGCCCATGTCCAGCATCCGGTCGGCTTCGTCGAGGATGACCATTTTCATCTGGTCGAGCTTGAGCGTGCCGCGATCGAGGTGATCCATAACGCGCCCCGGCGTGCCGATGATAATCTGCGCACCCTGCTGGAGACCGCGGAACTGGCGCTCATAGGATTGGCCGCCGTAGATCGGCAACTCGCGAACGCCGCGTTTGAAGAACGCCAGCTTCGCCACTTCCTCGGCGACCTGCACGGCGAGTTCGCGCGTGGGACAGAGGATGAGCACCTGCGGCGCACGAACCGACGGGTCCACCAGTTCGATGGCAGGAATGGCGAAGGCGGCCGTTTTGCCGGAACCGGTCTGTGACTGGCCAAAAACATCCGCACCGCCAAGGAGCACCGGGATCGCCTCAGACTGAATGGGCGCAGCCTCCTCATAGCCGACCCGGACGATCGCCTTTAACACTTCCGGCGAGAGCCCGAGTTCGGAAAATAACTTCTTTTGCATCCGGGCTTCTAAGCCGGAAGCGAGCATGATGCGAGCTTTATCGGCAGTGGAGCGGTTAAACTCGGAAGATGGGAAGCATGAGAGATATGGGAGCTCAGCCTCCCATGCGTCCCATTCCTCCCATAATTCCCATTTCTTAAAAGCCCCTGCGCCTTACGCCTCCTGTGCCGGTGCTTCTGGCGTGCTTTCCTCCGTTGGCTCGTCGGCGACGACGGGGGCAATGCATTGGAGTTTTTCGGGCTCGCGCAGATCGATCAACTTCACGCCCATGGTGTTCCGGCCTGCCTCGCGAATTTCGCTAACACGGGTGCGGACCATCTGGCCTTTGTTGGTGATCAGCATGAGTTCGTCCGTGTCGGTGACGGCCAGGGCGCCCACCACGCCGCCGGTCTTGTCGCCGGTCTTCATGGTGATGATCCCCTTCCCGCCCCGTCCCTGGAGGCGATACCCGTTGTCGCCATTGAACGGCGTACGTTTGCCAACGCCGTTTTCGCCGGCCACAAGCAGTTGTGCGGCGGGATTGACAAGAACCATGGCAACGACCACGTCGCCCTTGTCCGGTCGGATGCCCCACACGCCCACGGTGTCGCGCCCTTGATCGCGCAGCTCTTGTTCGTGGAAGCGCAGGCTCATGCCGTCCTTCGTGATAAGCACCACTTCGTTTTCGCCGGTGGTGAGCATCGCATCGATGAGGCGGTCGCCTTCTTCAATCTTGATCGCGATGAGGCCGCCCTTGCGGATGTTCTGGAAATCCTCAAGGTTCGACTTCTTCACGATGCCCGAGCGCGTGACGAAGACGATGTGGAGCTGGTTGTCCCACGTATTTTCTTTGGCGTCCGGCCCGGTGCCGATGTATTTGGCTTGAATGCGAATCGTCGCGGCAATCTGTTCTTCGCTCCGAAGTTGCAGCAGGTTGGCAATGGAACGCCCCTTGGAGGCGCGGCCCATTTCTGGAATCTCGTACACGCGCTCGATGTAGCAACGGCCCGTCTGCGTGAAGAACAGCAAGTAATCGTGCGTGGTCGCGGTGAAGAGATGCTCAACGAAATCGTCCTCATCGTCATCGGTCGCGCCTTCCCGCGTGACCATCCCCTTCACGCCCTTGCCGCCCCGGCGCTGCGCGCGGTAAGCGCTGACGGCGGTGCGTTTGATGAAGCCTTTGTGGGTGACGGTGATGATCGTGCCTTCGTTGGAGATCAGGTCTTCCAGCGTCATTGCCCCTTCGTCGGGGCCGATCCGGGTGAGGCGCGGCGAGGCATACTTATCCTTGATGACGTTCAGTTCGTCTTTGAGGATTTGGAATACGCGCGCTTCCTTGGCCAGGATGTCCAAGAGGTCTTTGATTTTCTCGATGAGCAGTTTGTATTCGCCTTCGATCTTGTCGCGCTCCAACCCGGTGAGTTGGTAGAGGCGGAGATCGAGGATGGCGTTGATCTGCTGCTCGCTGAAGAGATACAGACCATCGCTCAGGCGGGCTTCACTGCGGATCAAGATTCCGAGCGCCTCGACGGTGTGGCGCGGGAATTCGTAGGCGAGCAGTTTGACCTTCGCTTCGTCGCGGTTGGACGATCCCCGGATGATCCGGATGAAATCGTCCATGTTGGCGAGCGCAAGCAGATAACCTTCGAGGGTCTCGGCGCGTTCCTCTGCCTTGCGCAGCTCGAACCGGGTCCGGCGCAGGATGACCTCGCGGCGGTGTTCGATGTAAGCGTGGTTGGCTTCTCTGAGCGACAGCAACTTGGGCCGACCGTGGTCGATCGCGAGCATCGTGACTGCGAAGGACGATTCGAGCGCGGTGTGCTTGTAGAGATTGTTGATCACCAAGCTGGGAGTAGCGTCGCGCTTGAGTTCGATGACCACCCGGGTGTTCTCGTCGGACTCGTCGCGAATGGCGGTGATGTCGGTGAGAATCTTCTCGTTCACCAAGTCCGCGATCCGCTCCACGAGCGTCGCGCGGTTCACGTTGTAAGGGATCTCGGTAATGACGATCTGTTCCCTGCCGTTCTTGATCTCTTCGACTTCGGTTTTGCCGCGGACTTTGATGCTGCCGCGTCCGGTCTCGGTGTATTGCTTGATTCCGGCGGTGCCGCAAATCGTACACCCGGTCGGGAAGTCGGGGCCTTTGACAAACTGCCGCAGCGCTTCATTAGTGATGTCGGGATCATCGACCTGCGCGCAAATCCCTTCGATGACTTCGCCGAGATTATGCGGCGGCATGTTGGTGGCCATGCCGACGGCGATGCCGGTACCGCCATTGACGAGGAGGTTCGGCCAGGCGGCCGGGAGGACGGTCGGTTCGGTCCGGGTCTCGTCGTAGTTCGGGACGAAATCGACGGTGTCCTTGTCCATGTCATCCATGAGACCGGCGCCGAGATGGGTCATCTTGGCCTCCGTATAACGCATGGCGGCGGGTGGATCGCCTTCGACCGAGCCGAAGTTCCCCTGGCCGTCGATCAAGCGTTCGCGCATGGCCCAAGGCTGCGCCATGTGGACGAGCGTCGGGTAAATGACGGCCTCACCGTGCGGGTGATAGTTACCGCTGGTGTCACCGCAAATCTTGGCGCATTTACGATGCTGCCTGTTCGGGAAGAGCGACAGATCGTGCATCGCATACAGAATGCGGCGCTGGGAAGGCTTCAGCCCATCGCGCGCATCGGGCAAGGCGCGGGAAATAATGACGGACATCGAGTAGTCGAGGAACGACTTCGACATCTCCTCGGCTACGTTGATCGGCTCGACTTTTTCGTTTAAGGTATACATCGGCGTGTTCGGACAGGATTAAAATTGGGAGTGGCCGGAATGATCGGGAGGCGTGTCAGTTGGCGGAAGCGTCAGCGGTTTTTGACAGGATTAACAAGATTGACAGGATTACCGGGATTTTTAGGAAGGCAGAACCAGACCTTACGGATGCGAACGCGTTCACGCAGGCTTTCGGCGTAATCTTAAAAATCATGAAAATCATGTTAATCCTGTCTAAAAACTTACCAGCCCATCGCTATCCTCTGAAGCGACCCGGCGGTATTTGCGTTTAACCTGGAGACTCTTTGCTCCGAAATTAAAAAGCAGGCCGAAATCCTGTCCCATCGCCGTCAAATAGTTCACAAGCTGAACTTCATGTTCCGCAATAATAGTCCGAACTGCCTTAAGTTCGCAAACCAGCCAATCTTCCAGAAGCAGATCCGCGCTGAACTCTCCAACAACAGCACCATCATAACGCACTTTTATCGCCTTCTCTGGTTCAGCTAGGATCTTCGCCTTCCTGAGTTCGTGAATTAAAGCATTCCGATAGACAAACTCGACGAACCCCGGACCTAGCGTGCGATGGACTTTCATAGCAAAGCCAATCACCTGCTCGGTTAATTCATCGCGAGGATCAACGGTCATCTTGCAGTTTAAATTCAAACTCAGACGTCGAGGTTTCTTACGTTGAGCGCGTTGTCTTCGATGAAGGCGCGGCGGGGTTCGACGACGTCGCCCATGAGGATGGTGAACATTTTGTCGGCCTCGACGGCGTTGGTTTCGTTCAACTCGACCCGGAGCAGCTTGCGCTTGTCGGGGTTCATGGTCGTCTCGAAGAGCTCTTTGGCGTTCATTTCACCCAAGCCTTTGAATCGCTTGATCTGGACGCCGCGCCGACCGAGTTCCTTGACGCTGTGCAGGATCTGCGGAACGGCAAAGACCGGGGTGATGTGCATCTTCTCGCCTTCGCCTTCAAGCAACTCGAAGATCGGCTTGTCGCTGTCGGCGTAGTGCTCGATTTTGAGCCCTTTCGCGCCCAGTTCGATGATGATTTTCTGGAGCGTGGCGGACTCGTGCAGTTCGACGAGTTTGCCGCGTCGACGAATGCCGCCATTGTTGCGAGCCGCGGGTGCGGCGGGCGCTGGCGTGCCATCGGCGGTGAGCTCGGCATCGACCTCGACGTCGTAAAGGGCGAGGTCGATGTTCTCGAGATGGAATCCGCGCACTTCCACTTCGTCGTGGAAATAGTGGACGCTCTCCTGGTTGCCTTCGCGGACTTTAACGAGATAGGTCGGAAGCTTGCCGCTCTTGATGTCGCGCGCGGCGAGATAGCTCTCGAAATCGCCCCCGTGCCGGCGAACGGCTTCGCTGAATTTGTCGAGGCGCTCAAGCAGGTCGAGGATTTCCTTGAGCTGGTTGGCGCTGAACTCCTTGCCATCGGTGACATTGCGCAGGCGCACGTCTTCGAGAGCCAGGGAGATGAGGATCTTGTTCAACTGCACGTCGTCATCGACGTATTCCTCGCGCTTCTTGCGCTTGATTTGATAGAGCGGCGGCTGGGCGATGTAGATCTTACCGCACTTCACCAACTCGGTCATTTGCCGGTAGAAGAAAGTCAGCAGCAGGGTCCGGATGTGGGAGCCGTCCACGTCGGCGTCCGTCATGATGATGATACGACCGTAGCGCAGCTTCTCCATGTTGAAGGAGCCTTCGATGTCGCCCCCGCCGATCCCGGTGCCGATGGCGGTGATCATCGTTTGGATTTCGGTGTTTTGAAGCACCTTATCCAGCCGGGCTTTCTCGACGTTGATGAGCTTGCCTCGGATCGGGAGAATGGCCTGGTAGCGGCGGTCGCGCCCTTGTTTGGCGGAGCCACCTGCGGAGTCGCCCTCGACGATGTAAAGTTCGGTGAGGCTCGGGTCGCGCTCAGAGCAGTCGGCCAGTTTGCCGGGGAGTCCGCCGCCGGTGAGGGCGCTCTTGCGAACGGTTTCCCGGGCGCGCCGGGCCGCTTCCCGGGCGCGCGAAGCCATCAGCGCTTTTTCAATGACCTTCTTGGCCACCTGCGGGAACTGGTCGAAGTGGAGCATGAGCCCCTCGTAAACGATGGAGGAGACGATGCCGTCGATCTCGGGATTGACCAGCTTGGACTTGGTCTGCGCGTTGAAGCTGGGGTTTGGATGCTTGACCGAGAGCACGCAGACGAGGCCTTCGCGCACGTCGTCGCCGCTAATCGCCGCATCCTTTTCTTTCACCAAGTTCTGCTGCTTGGCGTATTGATTGATGGCGCGGGTGAGCGCACTGCGGAAGCCGGTCAGATGCGTGCCGCCGTCCGCGTTGGGGATAGCGTTGGTGAAGCAGAGGATCTGGTCGTTGTAAGAGTCATTGTACTGGAGCACCACATCGCAATACATGTCGTCCTCGATCTCAACCTGCTCTTTGGTGCGAAATTGAACCTTCCGCTTGCCGGCCAGAACAATCGGTTTCGGGTGCAGGAGAATTTTGTTTTCGCCAAGCTGGCGGACGAACTCCTCGATGCCAAGCTTGTAGAAGAACGTCTCTTTCTTCTCGGCCCCGGGGCGCTCGTCGGCCAAGGTGATTTCCAGCCCGGGGTTGAGAAACGCAAGTTCGCGAAGGCGCGCCGCCAGTTTGGCGAACTGAAATTCGATGGTGGTAAAGATCGTCGGATCGGGCAGGAAGGTGATGAGCGTGCCGCTCTGTTTGGGGTTCTTCACCTCGCCAATCACTGTCAGCTTGTGCGTGGTCACGCCCCGCTCGAACGCCATGTGATAGACTTTGCCGTCGCGGGTGACCTCTGCCTTGAACCAGTCGGAGAGGGCGTTGACGCACTTGGCGCCGACGCCATGAAGGCCGCCTGAGAACTTGTAAGCACCCTGGCCGAACTTGCCGCCGGCGTGGAGATTCGTCAGCACCAGTTCGATGGCGGGGATCTTGAACTTCGGGTGCATGTCCACGGGGATGCCGCGTCCGTTGTCCCGGATCGAGCAGGAGCCATCCGCATGGATAATAATGTCGATGTGGGTGCAGTGCCCGGCGAGATGCTCGTCGATGGAGTTGTCGAGCACTTCGAAGACGCAGTGGTGAAGACCGCGTTCGTCTGTTGGCCCGATGTACATTCCGGGGCGCTGGCGGACACCCGCCAGACCTTCGAGCTTGTCGATTTTCGAAGCGTCGTAGAGCTCTTCGACCGGCACGCTGGACGAATTGAACTGCGTGGGCTCGGTGGAATCGCTTGGAAGTTGGGGCGCGGATGCGTCAGATTCTGACATAGACTGAAAAATCAGGGAAAATAGGAAACGCAATCTAAGCCGGAACGAGGGGGAGGACAACCCTTTTTTCAGGTCAATTGCCCCATCAGGTAGGGGGCAGGGTCAACGGTAGCCACAAGATGTTGGGAGAGAGGGGGGGTAGAGATGGACTTTATGGACCAAATAGACTGAATGGACGAGGAGACCACCCCTGTCCGTGTCCGTCCGTGCCAGTCCACCCCCGTCCATTCGTCCCCAGAGTGGACAGAATGCCGCACATCTGGAATGGTGCGGCCCGTGAACACCCATCGATGCACCGTGAAGGCCTTGGCCACCCTTGGGGTGCTCATTGTGCTCCTGGCCCTGACGGCTTGGGCCAGACTCTGGAATGCTTCGGACGTGTTTGTGGAGGGGAAGACGTTCTTCATGGACCCCGACTGCTATTCCCGCATGACCCGGGTTGAGCAAATCGTGGAACATCCGGGGACGATCATTCACCGGCACGATTTCGAGAATTGGCCGCTCGGAACGCAGCCGCACACCACGGCCCCCTTCGATTATCTCACGGCTGCGCTGGCGGTGGCCTTACGCCCCGTTGCCCCTCCCTCCCCAACTGCGCTCGACCTCGCGGGTGCGTTTATTTCCCCGTTGCTCGGCTTGGCAACCGCCCTCTTTGCCTGGATATGGGCAGGCCGGCTCAAACTCCCCTTCCGTGTGCCGATGATCGTCCTTTTAGCCACGAGTTCGATCCTGATCCACGGAACAGCGCTTGGCCGGCCCGACCATCAATCGCTGCTCATCCTCTGCATGGCCGTGGCGCTCGGGGCGGAGGCGGCCCTTTTTGCGAAACCGTCGCGAGGCTGGGCCGTCGTGGGAGGGGTTGCCTGGGGGCTGGGGCTATGGGTTTCGCTCTATGAACCGTTGGCGCTCCTGCTCGCGGTCTTTCTCATCGGCTTGGTCTTCAACCGGAAATCGCTGGTTGCTCCGGAACGCCGCCCCGGATGGCTGGCCATGATTTTTGTTCTGCTGATAGCGGCCTGCGTGGATGGCTGGCGAATGCCAGTCATCGATCCCGTGCTCCGCGACTATTTTGGGAACTGGAGCCTGACGATCGGGGAATTGAACCGGACGGGGCTTGGGACGCTAGTCGGCTGGTGCGGCTATCTATTGATTGCAGCTCCCCTGCTCCTGGTGGCGCGCGTCAAGAAGGACCGGGTGGCCGGATTCTGGCTTTGCTTGCTGAGTTTGACGGCGGGGCTGAGTCTTTGGCAGGCGCGCTGGGGCTATTTCCTGGCGCTGGTGTTTGCCCTGGCTCTCCCCACGATGCTTCAGGCGTTCCCGAAGCGCTGGGTGGCCCTGGTCGTTTTTGCCCTGGCCCTTTACCCGATTGCCAGGGAGGGACGGCAGCGGATCGCTCCCGATGAAAACGAAGCTGGACTGCGAATGGAAAGGCGGCAGGACGCCCTCGCCCTCTTCGATGTGGCCCAGCAACTCAGGGGGGCACATCGGCTCCCCGTTTTGGCTCCGTGGTGGCAATCCCCTGCCCTCGCTTACTGGTCGGGCCAGCCGTGCGTGGCGGGAAGTTCGCACGAGAGCCTTTCCGGGACGGTGGCCAGCGCCCGGTTTTTTTTGAGCACCGATCCCACGGCAGCCGCCGACGTTCTAATCCAGCGCAAAGTGGCCTGCGTGGTGGCGTATGATCCGACTCGGGTCCTGACGACCTCGAACACGATTCTCCATCCATCCGCCCCCCTGAAAGATCCCGAGGGCACCATGGCTTACCTGCTGTACACCCATCGCGAAGTCCCGCCATTTTTGAAGTTCGCTTACTCGAATGCCGCGTTTCGAGTGTTTCTCCGGCCCGACGGGCTGTAGCGCAGGAGCGGTGGATTTTGTCGCCCAAGAGGAGCAGGCGTGCATCGGCGCGCCATTCCAAAGCTGTGGAGCACCACAGCACTACTAGACGCTACCGCGACACATGGCGTCCAATAACGCGCGCCAGCGCCTTGTAGTGCGTGCGCTTCTGCGCCGCTTTGGGAGGCAGACTCGGTTGGTATCAGGTTTTGACAATCAGCAATTCCTCATCCGCAAAATCCGTGTTATCCCTGAGACCAGTCACTATGGAACTGCAGCCAATCCAGCACCTTAAAGATACCCAAAACGAACCCGACCACCGGAAGATTCCCATCGACCGGGTGGGGGTGAAGAATCTTCGCTACCCGATTCAAATCCGGGATAAGGCGCATGCCACCCAAAGCACGATCGCCAACGTGACGCTCACTGTCGATCTGCCGCACCACTATAAGGGGACCCACATGAGCCGGTTTATCGAGGTGCTCAACGAGCATGGCCCGGTAATCCACGTCGATAACATCAGACACATCCTCGATTCGCTCCGGCAAAAGCTCCATTCGGAAAAGGCGCACCTCGATTTCGAGTTTCCTTTTTTCCTTGAAAAGAAAGCACCGGCCACCCAGGCGGTGGGGTTGATGGATTACAACGTGCGCTTTTCCGCGACCGCCGAAGGGCAAACCAACGATTTCGTGGTAACCGTGATCGTCCCCGTTACCACCCTTTGTCCATGCTCGAAGGCAATCAGCCAGTTTGGCGCGCATAATCAGCGCGGGCAGGTCACCTATTCCGTCCGGTTCCACAAGCCGATCTGGATCGAAGACCTCATCCAACTGGTCGAGAGTTGCGCCAGTTCGGAGCTCTATTCCCTGCTCAAGCGCCCCGACGAGAAGGTCGTCACCGAGCGCGCTTACCAGCATCCGGTTTTCGTGGAAGATCTCGTCCGCAACGTCGCCGCAAAGTCCGATCTGGAGCCAAACATCAAATGGTATCGGGTCGAAGCGGAGAATTTCGAGTCGATCCACAACCACAACGCCTACGCTCTCGTGGAAAAAGGGGGCGAGCAGAGGCGCTAATTCTCGATGCTGCGCCGACTCACCATCGCGGGGATTGTTTTCTTCTGGATGTTGATGAACGGCGCGCTGGTGAAGCTCTGGCTTTACCCGCAATCGTCCGAGATTCTGACGGTTCCGGTCGGGCATGTGTCGAAGCTGCTCTTTTTGCATGAGCAACCCTCGGCTCTCAAAATTTATCAGAACGATCGAAACGCGGGCAACCTGCTCATTCAGCCCAAGCGCGACGATGCGGCCGGCCTGCGCATCGTCGGATTTTCAGGCAATCTCCTGCTCAAGCTACCATTGCTGGACGAGCAGAGCTTCGGCTGGCAGGGCACGGCGACCATGGACCGGGCCTTTGCGCTCCAGCATCTCACGGTCACCATCGACACGCACGATCCGGCGACTTCGACCAAGCTGGAGATCGATCCTCCACGCCGAATCGCCCACTATGCCGTCAGCCGAAATGGAAAAGTCTTTTCAGAGAAAAAGCTGGCCTTGGATGAACAGGGAGCGCGCTCGGTGCTCAAGGATCTCGGGATCAGCCCTGAAATAATCGGCCAGATCGGGACCGCCTCCAGCCCCGGGGTCACGACCATGACCGCGCATCAGTCCGCAGTTACGATTCACGGGGAGCGCGTCGATGCCTTCCATGTCGTTGTGGGCCAGAGTTCCACGCCGTTGCTTGAGGTGGACGTCAGCCAACTCGGGCAGGTGCTGAGCGTGAAAACCGCCATCGGGTTTAGTCTGGCGTTGGAAGATTGAAGATGGACGGGATGGACGCTATGGACAAAATGGACGCGGACAACAGAGAAGAGAACCCCTCGCTTTTTCGATGATTCAGACCCACTCGCTTTCCAAACATTTCGGGGAACTCCGCGCTGTCGCAGACCTCGACCTCGACATCCGGCAGGGCGAGTTCTTTGCCTTCCTGGGACCGAATGCGGCGGGAAAGACCACCACCATCAAAATGCTCGCCGGACTATTGCGACCCACCGCCGGTTCCTGTGTGGTGGCCGGCTTCGATGTCCAGCGCTGCCCCGAAGCGGCAAAGGAGCAGATCGCTTACGTGCCCGATTTCCCTTTCCTCTACGACAAGCTCACCAGCCGGGAGTTCATGCAGTTCACGGGCGATCTCTTTAATATAGATCGCGCCCTGAGTCGCAGGCGCACTGACGAGCTCTTTGAGCGGTTCAATCTGCGGGAATATTCCAACGAACTCACCGAGAACCTCAGCCACGGCACCCGGCAGCGCTTGGTCATCGCCTCCGCGCTCCTTCACGAGCCGCGCGTCATCGTCATCGACGAACCGATGGTCGGGCTCGATCCGCAGCATGCCCGGATCGTGAAAGACGAACTCAAAGCACGCAGCCGAAGCGGGACGACCATTTTTCTCTCAACCCACACGCTCTCCATTGTCGAAGAGATCGCCGACCGGATCGGCATCATCGATCACGGCCGGTTGATCGCCGGCGGCTCCGTCGATGACCTCCGAAAGCAAGCCCAGGAAACCGGCGACCTCGAACGCGTCTTCCTCACCCTGCTCGACAGCCAGGGGAAATAGCGTCTCCTGCCCTCTCCGCGCTCTCCCCGAAAGCGGCTGGAAGCCGCTTCTACCGAGAGAGACTCTCGTAATCTCGTTACTAAGTTTACTTGGTAACGCACCCATCTTCGAAGCTGTGCTTCGCAATCTCGCGATGCAAAAGAGCGACACCGAGCTACCTGCCCGCTTTGTCTCTTTAATCTCCGCGTCTTCCCCTCCCCTCCCCTCCTCTACCGCTTCAAATACCGCGCCAGAAACCCCAAAACATGCTCCCGGTACTCCGCTGGGGCATTCCGCTCCAAGTCCACATGGCCCGCGGCCGGAACGATCCAGAGCTCCTTCGGAGTATGCGCGGCGGCGAACATTGCCTGCGTCTCGGAAATCAGCGTATCCGTGTCGCTCGCTCCCCCGGCGATCAGCAGCGGACAACCGGCATCGGCCAGATGATCCACGGGACGCAGGGCCTGAGCCCGAATCCCGAGCCGGGGCCAAAGCTGCATCGTCAGCAGCGGCGTAACAAACGGCCCCACTTTCCCGAGCGCGAAATTCATCCGGTTCTCAACCGCCATATCGATGGTCGAAAAGGTGGATTCCAACACCGCCGCATCCAGCTTGAGCGGGTGTTTGGCCAACGCCAACGCAGCGCCCCCAAGCGAGATGCCGATCGCACCCACCCGCGCCCCCGGCAACCGGGCGTGGAGATAATCGATGGCCGCCTCGGTGTCTTTGGCTTCGAGATAGCCAAAAGTGATCCGGGTTCCAGAACTCTCGCCATGCGCCTGGAAATCGATCAGCAGCACGGAATAACCGGCGTCCCTCAACAGGCGCGCCCGATTGATCAGCACCCGGCGATTTCCGTGGATTCCGTGGAAAAGAGCGACGGCGGCAGTCGCGCCCGGCTGATTCACCAGCCAGCCATGGAGAGTAGAGCCTGACCCGCTGGGGATCACGACCTCCTCGGCATGCAGATCGACAGGAGCCGCACCGATCTCCGCCGGGGAAGGCTCGACAAATCCGCTGCCGGTGCGCCAGGCGCCCGCACCGAGAGTGGCCATGGCAACCGCCACCGAGATGGAGACCGCCCGAAGGAAAAAACGCTTATGGAACCGCATCGGCCCGCAGTGGAATCGAGGGGAAGGACGGAAGCAAGCAGAACCCCAAGATTTGTCGTTGCGGAGTGCGGGCAACTCGATAAAACTGACTCCCGCCGTTCGCCGCCTTGCCACGAACGGCTTTGAATTGCCGATGTGGCGAAATGGCAGACGCACCGGACTTAAAATCCGTTGGGATTCACCTCCCGTGCCGGTTCGAGTCCGGCCATCGGCACTCTTTCAAAATACAAGTCGCCCCCAGACCCGCTTAAACGCTAGCTCTGGGACAGGAGATGGCGACGAATGAAAACGAAACTTGACGAATGGCGACAAATGGACGCGGGTGGCAAGATTCCGAATAAATGGCAGAAATGGCAGGCACTGCCATTTGCTTGGGCGGTGCGGATTGCGATCAGGCTTGGCTCATTTCAGACACACCCCGCCCGAAGTCCGGCGAGTCCGGTTTTCAATGTGTGAGTGCCCCCGTGTTGCGCTCCGTGCGTTGCCCGAGACATTGTGTCAGACATGAAAACCACTTTGCGCCAGTTTGCAGCCATGCGCGCCCAAGCCCGTCACCTACGATCCAGGGAAGCGCCGCCCAAACCGCCGTGATCGAATGGCTGCATTCACTCGCCGAGAGCAAATTCGCCTTGAGTGTGCTCACGCTGGGTGAATCGAGAAGGGCATTTGCACTCTGCCGGGGGCCCCCGCGCATCGCAAACATCAAACCGCCCTCCCCGGGGTTGCGTAGCCGCTTTTCCGGGCGCATCCTGCCCGTGGACGAAGCGGTGGCAAGCCTTGGGGCTAATTAGTCCCGTAGACCCGTTATGCCCCGTCCCAGAGAAGAACCTTTCTGCCGCCAAGCCATCACTTACGGTGCTGGGAAAAGGCCCGGGGGGACTGCCCGATCACCCGTTTGAAAATCCGCGAGAAGTGGTAGGGATCCACAAAACCGGCACGTCGGGCCGCCTCCTGGACTAGACAGCCCTCCACAAGCAGCCATTCTGCGGTTCGGGCGATTTTTTTGCGGATCAAGTATTGATAAGGCGAAGGATAACCATGCAACTGAAATAGCCGGCATAAATAAGATTTGTCAATACTAGCCGCATACGCAATCTCATCGAGATTTCGGAGTTCCAAATGACGAGCGTCGATCAGGTCGCGACAGCGTTGAAAAGTCTCCGTTGTCCACCCCTCATCCGATGTCTCCGGCCTCCTTGCACCCGCCGTTTTCCAAATAATAATCCGGAGCAGGCTGGCGCAGATTTTTTGCGCCCCACCAAAGCCCCGTTCGCCCTCGGTCAAGAGCATTTCGAATAGCCCTCTGAAAGCTTCCAGATCGGCCACCTGCACGGCCATCCCGGAGGTGCCGCCACCGGCGCCGAGCAGACGGCTGGATTCGCGGCCGAAAAAATCGACAAAATACTTTCGCAACGGAGTTTTGGAATCGCTTGCGATGTGATGGAGGGTGGTCGGGCCGTAAATAAAAAGAACCCCCGCCCGAAGCGGGAAACTTCGGTCGTTCAGTTTCACCGTGCCGGTCCCACTTTCGACATACTCCAAGCCATAGCAGGGAAACCGGGTGCGTTTGACCCGGTAATCCGGCTCGCAGATTTCGTAACCCGTGCAGGCCACGTGCAACCCGGAACGCGAACGAATAATTGCCTTCTCCAAGTGGCAATAACGCGGCTGACTGACCTGCATGGAAACGTGGGGAATAGATTTTGCACCCATATCCTTATGTCAATAATTTCCATCCTTTTGTCAATCACGTCCATGGATTGAGCACCCGCCTGTAACTAGAGTTTCAGAATGAACCCGTTCCTCCTCACGCCCCCTCTCCGCATCTCCGATCCCCCCGCACCAGTCTCCTACATCAGTCATCATTGGTCCGGGATGGGCAAAGAGTTCGCCAGCGAACAGGCGGTTGCAGGCCTGATCTGGGTGCCGTGATTGGACCGTTACCCCCTTCAACTATGGCCAAAAAACTTTTCACCACCCCGGACGGAAAAAGCCGGGCGCTCACCTTCGCCCTGATCTGCACATTGTTTCTGCTCGCGGCCTTGTGCAACGGCATGATCGACGTGCTCAATAAGCACTTTCAAAATTCGCTCGGCGTTTCAAAAGCCCAGTCGGCCTTCGTCCAAGCTGCGTGGTATGCGGCCTATTTCCTCATGGCGTTACCCTCGGGCTGGGTCGCCCGGAGGTTCGGTTACCGAACGGGGATTCTCACCGGCTTGGTAATTGTCATTATAGGATCGGTCCTTTTTGTGCCGGTCACCAAGCTCCATGGTTCTCAGACGTTTGTTTTTGCAATGTTTCTCGGGACACTTTTCCTGGTCGGTGCGGGGCTTACCTTTCTGGAAACCATCGCCAACCCGTATGCGACGCTGCTCGGGCCAGCTGAGTCGGCAGTCGCCCGGATTAACCTAGGACAAAGCTGCAATGCCGTTGGTTGGATTCTCGGGCCACTGCTGGCCAGCAGCTTCATTCTTTCGAAAACCGGCGAGGTTAACACCAGCAATGCGTCCCTGTTCCTTCCTTATTTGTGCGTTGCCGGAATTGTCGCCGTTATGGCGATTGTTTTCTGCTTGGGGCCGGTCCCGGAGATCCACGCTCCCGAGGCCCCATCCTCAATTTCCGGCGGTTCCCAACAAGACCGTCCCCTTTACAAGGAACTCCACTTCGTCCTGGCGATCGCCTCACAGTTCCTTTACTGCGCAGGGCAAATCGGCATCTTCAGCTTCTTTGTTAATTACATCAAGGACGACCGCTACATGCCGACACTCCCATTGTGGGCCGCGAGCCACCTGCCCGCGAGCATGAAGTTCTCAGAGTCTCAGGAGATTTGGCGGATCACTGAATACGGAGCGGGCGTGTTGCTATCAGTGGCGTTCATCTTTTTCACCGTGGGCCGATTCTCGGGAAGCGTGATCACGCGTTACTTCACACCGCACCTGACCCTCGGGTTTTACGCACTGATGAATGTCATCATGATGACACTGGTGATCCTCCCGTTGGGATGGATCTCGGTCGCAGCGCTTTTTCTGAGCTTCTTTTTCATGTCCATTATGTATCCGACCCATTTTGCGTTGGGTATCCGAGGCTTGGGTGAGAAGACTAAACTAGCCGCATCCTGGATGGTTACGGCGGTCGTCGGCGGGGCGATGATGCCGATCCTTATGGGATGGCTCGCAGACAAATACTCCATGCGCGTGGGGTTCGCCATGCCACTTTGCTGCTTTGCTTTTATCGCTTTTTACGGGTTCTGTTGGCGGCGATTTTACCGGTATGAACTGGAGCCAGAAGCGGCTGCCACGCTCGCACCCACCCACTGAGGACATACCTAGTGCCTTGTAACGAGAAAAATGGCGCATAGAGCGCAGGATTTTTGGTTCAG
>JBAXSN010000072.1:0-17517 GCA_037130675.1 Verrucomicrobiota bacterium | reverse complement strand
AGAGGTCCACATCGCCGCCCCGACTGAGCGGGGCGGCTACAGAGGCCGAACCGCCAAGGGCGCGGCGATCAAGCGATCCAGGGCGCAACAGCCGGCCCCAAGGATAACGAGGGCGAGGCTCAGTTTACCGCCCAAATAACAAAACCCGGGCGATGATGCCGAGCTTGGTCAATTTCCCTAGCCGATATTGGTGCTCGAACACGCGGAAACCATCGGTTTTCATCTTTTGCAAAAGCCGATGATACACCCGGCGCATGATTTCGGCGGCGGCCATGGAGCGGCTGTCTTCGGGAGCGAGCTCGGCGATCGCGCTGGCATAGAATCGCTCCGCGCGTTGCGCCTGGAACTCCATCAATTTTTGGAACTCGGGGCCGCCTTTGCGCTCTGCCAGATCTTCGGGAGTCACCCCAAAGCGTGCCAGTTCATCGAGCGGGAGATAAATGCGGCCGTCGTTGGCCAGATCCTTGGCGACATCGCGGATGATGTTGGTCAACTGAAGCGCGTATCCAAGCTCGACCGCGTAGATGCGCGTGGCGGGATTCTTGTAGCCGAAAATCTCGATGCTCACCAATCCCACCACGCTGGCGACGCGGTAACAGTAAAGCCTCAGGGCATCAAACGTCTCGTAGCGAACGGGAGAGAGATCCATCTCGCAGCCGTGGATGATCTCCAGCAGCCAGTTCTCGCGCAGCTTGTAAGCGGCGATCAGCTTGCGCACCTCGCCGGACAGGGAGGGTTCGCCCTCGAACGACTCATGAATGGCGCGCTTCCAGTCATCAAGCTGCCGCTGCTTCTCCGGCAGCGGCAAGCCGGGTTCGTCGGCGATGTCGTCGATGACGCGGCAGAAAGCATAAAAGGTCGTGATCGCTTCGCGGCGTTCTTTCGGGAGGGCTACAAACGCCAGGGCGAGATTGCTCTTGCTCGAGCGGGTGATCGCTTCGGCGGTGGGGGAGGATGACGCTTCGCTGCTCATAATAACAGTCCTGCCGGCTTCCAGTCGCGCACGATCCTGCCCTCAGCCATTTCCAAGGCACGGGTTCCAAAACTCGTTAAATCGGCATGATGCGCGCTGACGAGCACGCAGGTTCCGAACGCGCGCCGGACGCCCGCCAGCAGTTCTAGAAAAGAGATCAGTTCGTCCTCGCGCAGAAAGCTGTCGAGGTTTTTCACAAACAGCGCCACCGGCCCGGTCACCAGGGCGCGCGCCAGCGCGACCCGCAACTGCGCCCAGAGGGGCAGATCCGTGGGCGCTGAGGTGGCGTAATCCGACAATCCCACGAATCCGAGAATGCGATCCATCTGTTCGCGGGCTTCCTCAGGCGGAGCGCCGGTCAGTTTAAAAAGAGGCATGGCGATGTTTTCCAGCACGGTGAAAGAGGGAAGCAGAAAGGGGGCTTCAAAAACAAACCCGAATTTTCGGCTCCGGAAATCGGTCCGCTGCTCTTCCGTCCAGGCTTGGGTGGATTCGCCTTGAAAGCTGATTTCCCCCTGATCCGGCTGTTCCATAAGGGCCAGCAGGCGCAACACCAGATTTCTTCCACCCTCGACCGGTCCAAAGAGAATATTGAGCGAGCCCGGCTCCAGCCCCAACGTGAGCTCATTGACGCGAACGGGCTGGCCCGCGACGACCCGGGAGCAACTGACGTCGCTGGCAAAGAGGGTGGAGTCCATGGGGAGGATGATTAAAAGGCGATCCAGTTTTCTTTTTGAGTGTGATGGGTATCGGCCCGGTGGAACACACAAATCCAGCTAGCCAGAAGCCAGCCGGCAATGAAAGCGTTGATTAAGGGAGCGGTGATTTGCCAGAGGAGTCCGAGCGGGGTGCCTTCACCGAGCCCATCTTCCAGCGCCGAGTTTAAAAAGTGAAAGGCGTAGAAGTGGATCCACGCGATTAGCAGAAACCAAATGAGGGCGACTCTGTTCCGACGCACAAAATGGAGGTGATCGTTCAGGGCGTGCGGCAGCGTCTCGCTGTGAAACGTGAGGGTGATCTGGGGCGTCGAGAACAGAATCAGAAACAGCGCCAGGAATGGGCGCGCAACGTGGTCCACGTAATATTGGACTCGGGGCGGTGTAAGATAATAGTCAAACGGGGCCACCGTGGAGAGAATCAGCGGAAAATGAATCAAAACGGTGCTCAGAGCCAGCACCACGGCGGCCCATTTCACCACCGAAGAAAAACGCCGGATCGCGAAATCGAGCAGATGCGAAGGGGTGAAATTGACGCCCCGCACCCAGGCATAGACGAGAAGGATGAGATAGACCTGAATGCAGACGCCGAAGAGGTATTCAAAGAGAAACGACAGCCAGTCGATTATCGATGAGACTTGCAACAGGGCGGCTCCGGGAAGAAATCGCGCCAGGGTAGGGAGCCCGGCGTAAAGCACAAAAGGCTTCGCGAGGGCGGCAACGGCGCAGACCGTGATTGCTGCATAAACGAGCCAGCCGCGTGGTCCGAACCGGCGGCGCAACGTTCGGTTGAGAACCAGGTGATGGCCCTGCCAGTTGATGAGCAGGAGCAGCGCGGCAATCGCCGAAAAGGGGAATGTGGTGATGACGTTGTTGAAAATGCCCGCCACTCCCTCGAATGCCCTGAGCAGTGAGTCCCTGGCGATTTCCACCTGCGTGACATGCGGCAGGAACCACGCCCGCGTCCATTGAAAAACGGGTTGTTCGCCTTCCGGCAGGACCTGCATTTCCAAGAGCTTCAATCCGAATTGGAACGCGGCGTAGCAAAGGCCGAAGATCGCCAGGGTGGTCCAGAGTGCCGGATATCTTCGCATGCAGCGGAAGCCATCTCGCAGGCTGGTCCGGATCGGATTTGCCCACATCAGCGCCAGATATCCGGCGAGCGCGCCGCCGACCAACAGCCAAAAACGGAGTTCAGGATTCATAGTGCGTCATCCTTTGGCCAATCAATACACGAATCGCGAGGAGTTGTCCGCAGGTAATGTGACACAGGCTTCCAGCCCAATATTGTTCGGATTGAGAAATACCCGTCAAAATACGTCTTTCGCGAACGAGCAATGTTTATGCCGAGCACTATTGGCGCGCCGTCCATTCAGTCCATCGCGTCCATAAAGTCCATTGCGTCCAGGGGCTCCACGCTTCCCCCTTGATTCTTGTCCTTCCAACCTTCAAGTTCTTCCCCCTCACAAATCGCAATCCCTAATCCTTATTACCGATGGCCGACGCACCTGAACGCAAAACTTTGGAACAACGCCAGCAGATGACCGATATCGAGCGGCTCCGTCACTCCTGCGCCCATGTGCTGGCCACCGCGATTCTCCGGATCTGGCCGGAGGCGCAATTTGCCGCCGGGCCACCCGTGGAAAACGGCTTTTACTACGATGTCGATCTCGCCCACCGGATCACCCCCGAGGATTTCGCGGCGATCGAGGCCGAGATGAAGAAGGTCATCAAAGAGAACCAGGTGTTTGAGCGCGTGGTCGTCAGCCGCGATGAAGCGCTGGACCTTGGGCGCAAAGGCCGTCTCGGCGCGCTGACTGAGCGCCCGGTCCCGAGCAAGTTCAAGCTCGATATCGTGGAGAACATCCCGGCGGACGAAGAGATTTCGCTTTTCCAGAACAACGGGTTCATCGACCTCTGCGCCGGCCCACACGTCATGCGCACCGGCAACATCGGCGCGTTCAAGCTGACCCATGTGGCCAGCGCCTATTACAAAGGCGACGAGCGCAATCCGCAGCTCCAGCGGATCTACGGGACGGCGTTCAAGAACAAGACCGAGATGGAAGCCTACTTCACCATGCTGGAGGAGGCCAAAAAGCGCGATCATCGCAAGCTGGGCAAGGAATTGGAGCTCTTCCACTTCGACGAAGACGTGGGCCCCGGCCTCCCGCTCTGGCTCCCCAACGGCACGGTGCTGATCGAGGAACTCGAAAAACTCGCGAAAGAAACCGAGTTCGCCGCAGGCTATGATCGCGTGCGCACCCCGCATTTGGCGCGGGAAAACATGTACCTCACCAGCGGGCACTTGCCGTATTACGCGGAGAGCATGTTCCCGCCGATGGAACTTGCAGCCGACGACGGGGCCAGCAGCGACAAGTATTACCTCAAGGCGATGAATTGCCCGCATCACCACAAGATTTTCGGGGCGGTGCCGCGCAGCTATCGCGATCTCCCATTGCGCCTGGCGGAATACGGGACGTGCTACCGGTATGAGCAGTCCGGCGAACTTTTCGGCCTGATGCGCGTCCGCAGCATGCAGATGAACGACGCGCACCTCTACTGCACCGAGGCGCAATTCGAGAGCGAGTTCAACGCCGTCAACGAGATGTATTTGAAGTATTTCAAGATCTTCGGGATCGAGAAATATCTCATGCGGTTTTCGACGCACGATCCCGCCAAGCTCGGCCAGAAGTTCGTGGATCAGCCCGAACTCTGGAAGAAGACCGAGGACATGGTTCGCAACGTGTTGGTCAAGTCCGGAATCAATTTCGTCGAAGTGCCGAACGAAGCCGCATTTTACGGGCCCAAGATCGACGTGCAGGTCTGGAGCGCCATCGGCCGGGAGTTCACCATCGCCACCAATCAGGTCGATTTCGCGGTGCCTTCGCGGTTCGGGCTGGTCTATAAAGACCGGGACAACACTGAGAAGACGCCGCTTTGCATCCACCGCGCCCCGCTTGGAACGCACGAGCGCTTCATCGGTTTCCTGATCGAGCATTACGCCGGGAATTTCCCGCTCTGGCTTTCGCCGGTTCAGGTCCGCATATTGCCGATCGGCGACGAAGAACCGTTGCTCGAATACGCCCGCTCAATCCAGGCCGAACTGCGTGCGGCAGGCATCCGCGCCGAGCTCGATCCGTCGAGCGACAAGATCAACGGCAAAGTGCTCCGGGCCGAGCAGAAGAAAGTCCACACCATGCTGGTCGTGGGCCACCGCGACTTGGAAGCCGGCGCCGTCAGCGTCCGGGTCCACGGAAAAGGGAACCTCGGCGCCAAGCCGAAGGCCGAGGTCATTGCCGGGATTCTGGAAGCGGTCAGAGAGCGCCGGGCCTAAGAAATAGGACTTATGGGACGGATGGGACCTATGGGACAGATGAAATCTGCCCACATCGGTCCTATAAGTCCCATCTGTCCCATCTGTCCCATCTGTCCCATTCCGGTCCTCACCGGGTCGCCGCCGGATGCCGCTCTTCCGCCCAGACAAACCCGAAGTACAGCGCCACCACAGCGATGAGCACATGCAGCCAGGCATCCGGGATGTTGTTTGCGAGCACGCCCAGGATGTTGGAGCCGCCATAGAAGAACCCAAGCAGCGCCACGATGGCGTAGATGATACCGAACACCTGGAAGAACAGGCGTGCCGCCGCACTCCCTGTTACGCCTGCGATGATCGCGATCACGCCGGTCAGCAGGTGCACCGCGTTGTGGAAGCCGTTGACGTGAAAGATGCCCAGCAACATGCCGTTGGGCGCAGCTGCGGGGATAAGCCCCAAGATCCCAATAATCAGGAACACAATTCCGAAAATAATAGACGCCGTTTTTAACATAAGAGTTCTCCTTACGATTGAAAATCGGCGCGGACCGATCCAGCGCGTGGCGGACTACGCCGAATCGCTTGCCAATTCCGCACGGCGGCTTGAATATTTCCGTATCCAATCCAGTCTATCTGTTCAGCCACCTACCTTCCATGAAATCACCCCGCCTGCCCTCCATCGCCAGTTTAACTCTTTTGGCCGCCCTCTCTCTTACGGGATGTAAAGAGGGAAAGCCGACTTTAACCCCTGAGCAACAAGAACAGGAAGTTGAGAAACGCGTGAAGCAAAAACTGGCCGAGGAGCGGCTTGCCCAGCAGCAGCAATCGCTGGATCAAAAGGCGCAGGACCTGGCCACCCGCGAGCAGCAACTCGCCCAGCGGGAGCAGCAGGCCGCCGCGACCCCGACGCCCGCCGCCGACCAGGAGCCGCCCGCCGCGTCCGAGGGCCGGAGCGCGGTTCGTGGAATCGCAGTGGACGAACCCGCAACCAGCAGGCCGCCAGGATCTTACGATGTTTTCTACAACGCTTTGGACCGCGATGGCGATTGGTTTGAAGTGCCGCGCTACGGGTTGGTTTGGCGGCCTGCGGTTTCGGCAGCCGATCCGGGCTGGCGTCCCTATTCCGTCGGTCACTGGGCCTACACGGAACAAGGCTGGACGTGGATTTCCGATGAACCCTTCGGCTGGGCCACCTATCACTATGGCCGCTGGACACGACTTGTGGGGACCGGTTGGGTCTGGGTGCCCGGCGACCAGTGGGCGCCCGCCTGGGTTTCCTGGCGCAACAACGACAACTACGTCGGCTGGGCTCCATTGCCGCCTGAAAGCGCTGCCAGTGTCACCATCCGCGAGGGCGCCGATTCCGATTACAACATCGCCCCCTCGTTCTACTCGTTTGTCGCCATGGACAGCTTTGGCAACCGCGAACTGGCTCCCGAAATCGTGGCGCCCGAGAAGAACGTCATGTTCATCAATCAAACCCGGAACGTCACCAATGTGTTTGTGAACAACACGGTGGTGATCAATCAGGGGCCGTCCATCGAGGTGGTGCAGCGGCGCACCCGCCAGCATATCGACATTCTGAAAATCGCGCGCAAGGCCGACCTCCCCCCGGGCGAAGCTCATACAGTGCGCGGAAATGTGCTGGAGGTCAAAGCGCCGCTCATCGAGCACGGGCGCGCTCCGCAGCATCGCCCGGCCACGCAGCGCCGGGTCGAACTCGCGGAAGTGGACCGGAGCACGCCACCCCCCGCGCGCGTCAACGAACAGCGCCCCGTCGGTTCGCCTGCAAAGGCTGGCCACACTCCGCAAAATGTCGGATCACCGCACCCTCAAACAAACGCGTGGACGGCACCCCAGCGGCCACAATCCGCCGGATCGGCACAACCGCAAAGCACCCCGCAATCAACCCCTCCTATGCCGAGTCGCCCGACGAGCCAGGCCTCGCCAGTGCCGGTGCACCGGCCCGGGGTGAACCAGCCGTTTTCGCCAACACCCGCCCGCCCGGCCACCACGCCCTGGGTGACGCCAACGCCTGTGTCGTCCCCGACCGTTGCTCCGACTCCGGTCGCCCGCCAAACTGGCCTGCAACAACCGGTCAATCAACCGGCAAACCCGATCCGGCAGCCGAGTTCGTGGGGCCAGTCCCCGCAGTCACCGCGTTCCACTGCGCCCGAAGCACAGTCGCAGCCGCAGGAACAACGGACCCAAAGACCGGCGCCGCCGATCCAGCGCTCCGTGCAACCTGAGCCAGCGCGTCAGGTCCAATCGCTAGCAACGCCCCGTCCCGAACCTCCACGCCGCCCCGAACCGCCTGCTCCGCGGATCGTGGAACCCGAGCGCCGCGCGGAACCGCATCGCGCGGTTGAACCTGCGCGTTCCACGCCCGCTCCGTCTTCTTCGTCCTCGTCGCAGGATTCAGACAAGGACAAGGACAAACACGATAAGAAGGATAGGAATCGGTAATCCGAAATACATTGCCCGGACGCCCTGCTCGTCCTAATGTTGACCCGGTTAGTAGGCATGAAACTCTCTAAACGAGGCGAATACGCGTTGCGCGCTTTGATCGACTTGGGCCGGGCGAGTCACTGGAAGCAGCCTTTGGTCCAGATCGCGGATCTGGCTGAACGCGAGAATCTTCCACTCAAGTTTCTCGAGCAAATCCTCATGCAACTCAAGGAGGCGGGGCTCGTCGAGAGCAAGCGCGGAAAATTCGGCGGCTATCTTTTAGCCATGCCCGCGAGCGCCATTAAATTCGGACGCGTCATCCGGCTGATCGATGGGCCGCTGGCGCCTGTCTCGTGCCTGAGCGGCACGGCTTACGAACCTTGCACCTGCCCCGATCCGGAACGCTGCGGACTGCGGTTGGTGATGAGGGAAGTTCATTCCTCCCTGACCGGCGTGCTCGACCGGGTGACTCTGGCCGATGCGGTGAGACGTTCGCTGCGATCCCGGAAAAAACCTGCCATCAAAAAGCGGCCAAAGAAGCCGATTTTGAAGGCAAAGCCAGCCCGGAAATCCCGCGCGGCCAAGCCAATATCCCGTCCATCACTGAAAACGCGAACCAAACAAACGAGGCGGCGAGGGAGTTCCGATTAACATAAGATGAAAAATCCAATCATCATGGCCATTCTTGCCGTGGCTCTCGGGCTTGGCGCGGCCTCCTGCCGAAAGTCGGAAGTGAATCAGACCCCGGCGGAAACCCGGATTCGCTTCGGCCATTTTCCGAACGTGACGCACGTTCAAGCTTTGGTGGCGCAAAACATGTCACGCCAGGGCAAAGGGTGGTTTGAGCAACGCCTCGGCCCCGGTGTGAAGATCGACTGGTTTATCTACAATGCCGGCCCGAGCGCGATGGAGGCCATTTTCGCCAACAGCATCGACGTGACCTACGTCGGCCCCAGCCCCGCCATCAACGCTTATAGCAAGTCCAACGGGGAGGAAATCCGGATCGTCGCAGGGGCCGCCAATGGCGGCGCGGCGCTGGTCGTCCAACCCGATTCCGCGATCAAGACCGGCGCGGATTTTCGTGGAAAACGAATCGCCACTCCACAGCTTGGCAATACGCAGGACGTCGCCTGCCGCGCGTGGCTTTCCGAGCAGGGACTAAAAATATCGCAACTCGGTGGCGACGCTCAAGTCCTCCCCACTTCGAACCCGGATCAGCTTGCGCTCTTCGCACAGAAGAAGCTGGACGCAGTCTGGACGGTGGAGCCCTGGGTTTCGCGCCTGGAACGGGAAGCGGGCGGGAAGGTATTTCTGGAAGAGAAAAACTCGGTCACGACCGTGCTGGTCTCGAGCGTCAAATTCATGAAGGACCAGCGCGCGTTGCTCAAGAAACTCGTCGAAGCGCACAAAGAGCTTACCGATTGGATCAAAGCTCATCCCGAGGAAGCCCAGGCGATGGTGGTGGCGGAGCTTGGCGAGGAAACCAAATCCAAAATTTCGCCCGACTTGATTGCCTCAGCCTGGAAGCGCATCGAACTGACGAACGACGCTTCCGTCGATAGCCTGAAAGTTTTTGTCGGAAACGCCCAAAAAGCCGGTTTCCTGCGCACGATTCCAGAGATCGCTCGTCTGGTGCAGAATCCCTGAATTCATCGCAACCCGCCCTTTCACCCATGACACTGTCGGAAGAACTCCAGGCGCTCCCCGCTGCCAAGTTGGTGGTCGAGAGCGTCACGAAGGACTTTACCACCCGGAGCGGGACCGTAAGGGCGCTGGATGACGTTTCGCTCCAGATCGGCGAAGGCGAATTCGTCTGTTTGGTTGGGCCAAGCGGATGCGGAAAATCGACCTTGCTGAGCATCATTGCCGGGCTCGAACACCCGGATACCGGGCGGATTTTGGTGGACGGAAAGCCCGTCTCAGAACCCGGAAGGGACCGGATGGTGATGTTCCAGGAATCCGCACTCTTTCCCTGGCTGGACGTGATCGGGAATGTCCTCTTCGGGCTCAGGCTGAAGCCAAATCTCACCAACAAAGACCGGCATGAAGTGGCGCGGTTTTACCTCCGCATGGTCGGCCTTGAGCGCTCCATCCATTCCAATATCCATGAGCTGTCTGGAGGGATGAAGCAACGGGTGGCGCTGGCCCGGGCGCTTGCACCCAATCCCCGGATTCTTCTCATGGACGAACCGTTCGCCGCGCTCGACGCACTCACCCGCGAGCATCTCTACGGGGATATCCAGCGGATCTGGGCCGAGCGCAAAAAGACGATCGTTTTCGTCACTCACAACGTTCGCGAAGCGGCGTGTTTGGGCAATCGCGTGGTCCTGTTTTCGCCGCACCCCGGGCAAATCAGGGAGGAGTTCCAGATCGATTTGCCTCACCCGCGGGACATCAACAGCGTCGAGTTGGCCGGGCACGCGGGCAACATCACCCGGGCGCTCAAAGGCTATTACAGCGGGGAGGCGGCTGAATAAATGAAACGGGCCCTATTCTCCGCCATCTTTTTTCTCGCGCTGCTTTGGGTGTGGCACTTGGCGGTCGTTGCCAAACTTTGGTCGCACATCCTGTTACCGGACCCATGGTCGGTGGTGGAATATTTGAAGGGAGCGGCTGGCGACGGCACGCTGGGGAGTGCCACGCTGGTGACCCTGAGGCGGCTCTTAAGCGGCTATCTCATTGGACTCATCCTGGGCGTCCCGCTGGGAATGCTGACGGCCCGGTTCCGGTTCATGGAAGACACACTGGGCGTCATGGCGCTTGGGCTCCAAACCCTGCCGAGTGTCTGCTGGGTGCCGCTGGCCTTGGTCTGGTTTGGACAGACCGAAGCCGCCATGCTCTTCGTGGTGGTCATGGGCACGCTCTGGTCGGTCATCATCTCCACCGAAAACGGCATGCGCAACGTCCCGCCCATCTATGCGCGTGCTGCCCGGACCATGGGTGCCAAGCAATTCTACACCTGGACTCGTGTCATTCTTCCTGCCTCCCTGCCGTTTATCGTCAGCGGGATGAAACAGGGTTGGGCGTTCGCCTGGCGCTCACTGATGGCGGCGGAGATTTTTGTGACCATCCTGACCGGGTTCGGCCTGGGCCAGCTTTTGCAATTTGGCCGCGACCTCAGCGCCATGGACCAAGTCATCGGGATCATGTTCGCCATCGTGGTGATCGGGTTGCTCGCGGATAAGATCCTGTTTTCGCCGATGGAGCGGTTTTTGCACCGGCGCTGGGGGACGGGGAAGGTGTAGAGGAAGACGCGGAGATTGTAGTTCGAGGGCGGGTTAGCGGGACGAGGGTTGCGAAGCACAGCTTCGAAGATGGGTGCATTCCCAAGTGAAACTTGGGAACGAGGACATCCGTCCCATCAGTCCCATCCGTCCCATCCGTCCCATCCGTCCCATCCGTCCCATTCCCCTCCGCGTCTCCGCGTGAGACTCTTCCTAAAAATGCGAAAGCCGGCCCAGGTTGCCCCGAACCGGCCTTCGAGATTTTCCGACGTTCCGCCTATGCCCCGGCGGCAGCGCCTTGCGGGCCTTCGGCGGGGTGCGGCACGGAGAAGGTCAACTTGTCGTTGCCGGTGCTGACGGTGATCGTTTCGCCGACCTTGATGTTCCCCCGCAGCAACTCTTCGGCGAGCGGATCTTCGAGATACCGCTCCACCGCGCGCCGCATCGGACGCGCGCCGTAAGCGGGATCGTACCCCTTGTCGATGAGGAACTCGTGGGCGGCCTCGTCGAGTTCGATATGGATGTCCCTGGCCTTGAGGCGCTTGGTAACTTTTGCCACTTCGAGATCGACGATCTGGACGAGATCGGTCCGGGTCAGCGTATGGAAAACGATAAGGTCGTCCAGACGATTGAGGAACTCGGGTTTGAACACCCGCTTGGATTCCTCCAGGATCTTGTCGCGCATGACGTCGTAGCCCGCGTCGTCTCCGCGAGGAGCGCCGAAGCCAAGAGTGGTCTGCTTCTTGATCAGATCCGCCCCGACGTTGGTGGTCATGATGATGATCGTGTTGCGGAAGTCGATCTTGCGCCCGAGCGAGTCGGTGATCTTCCCCTCTTCCAGAATCTGGAGCAGGAGGTGCATCACGTCCGGGTGGGCTTTCTCGACTTCGTCGAACAGAATGACGGAGTAAGGCCGGCGGCGAACCGCTTCGGAGAGCTGACCGCCCTCCTCGTATCCGACGTAGCCGGGAGGCGAACCGATGAGGCGCGACGCGGTGAACTTCTCCATGTACTCGGACATGTCGATCTGGATCAGGGCGTCGCGGTCGCCAAACATGAACTCAGCCAGCGTGCTGGTGAGGAAGGTTTTGCCAACGCCGGTCGGTCCCAGGAAGATGAACGAGCCGATCGGACGGCGCGGATCTTTCAGGTCCGCCCGAGAACGCCGAAGCGCCTTGGAGATGGCGGTGATCGCCTCGTCCTGGCCGATAACGCGTTTGCGGAGTTCGGCTTCCATCGCGAGGAGCTTCTCGGTTTCCGCCTGCTCCATACGGTGCAGCGGCACGCCGGTGGTCTTGGAAACCACGTTCAGGATGTCGTCGTCGCTGACCACGACTTCCTTCTCTTCGCGCTGTTCGCGCCATTCGGTGAGAATGCGTTCGAGCTTCTCCTTGGCCTGCTTCTCGGTGTCGCGCAGTCCAGCGGCTTTCTCGAAATCCTGGGCCTTGATGGCGCCTTCTTTCTGAGTGCGAATCTCCTCGATCTCGGCCTCGATGTGCTTCACGTCGGGCGGCCGGGTCATCGAAGCGATGCGGGCGCGGGCGCCTGCCTCGTCCATGACGTCGATCGCCTTGTCCGGCAGAAACCGGCCGGTGATGTAGCGATCCGAAAGCTTCGCGCAGAGTTCGAGGGCGCTGTCGGTGAAGGTCGCTCGATGGTGCGCTTCGTACTTGGGCCGCAGACCTTTGAGAATCTGGATGGCGTCCTCAACGTTCGGCGCCTCGACCTTGACGGTCTGGAACCGGCGTTCGAGGGCGGCGTCCTTCTCGATGTACTTGCGGTACTCGTTCATGGTCGTCGCGCCGACGCACTGCAATTCGCCCCGGCTCAACGCCGGCTTGATGATGTTCGAGGCGTCCATGGCCCCTTCCGCCGAACCGGCGCCGACAATGGTGTGCAACTCGTCGATGAAAAGAATCACGTTCTTGCTGCGGCGAATTTCGTCCATCACCGCCTTGATGCGCTCTTCGAACTGGCCGCGGTATTTGGTGCCGGCGACCATGAGGGCAAGATCGAGCGTGACGACTTTCTTGTCGCGCAGCAGTTCCGGGACGTTCCCTGCGGAAATCTCCTGGGCGAGCCCCTCGACGATGGCCGTCTTGCCGACGCCTGCCTCGCCGATGAGCACCGGGTTGTTCTTGGTGCGGCGGCAGAGGATCTGGATGACGCGCTCGATTTCGTTGCGGCGGCCGATCACCGGATCGAGTTCGGCCTTGCGGGCCAGCTCGGTCAGATCGCGACCAAAGGCACGAAGGGCCGGCGTCTTAACGTCGCCTTTCTTCCCCGCTGCGGGTTCGGCGATGCCTCCGCCTCCCATCGACTGCGGGCCTTCCTGCTCGCCTTCGGAGGGGGTGAAGTTGGGATCGAGTTCCTTGAGGACTTCGTTGCGGGTGCGCTCAATATCGACGTCCAGGTTCTTGAGAACGCGGGCGGCGACCCCTTCCCCCTCCCGGAGCAGGCCGAGCAGGATGTGCTCGGTGCCGACGTAAGAGTGATTGAGCGACTTGGCTTCCTTCCCGGCGAGCGCCAGCACTTTCTTGACGCGCGGCGTGTAGGGAATGTTGCCAACCATCTTGGTCTCGGGCCCGGAACCGACTTGTTTCTCGACTTCCATGCGGACGGTTTCGAGGTCGAGCCCCATCTTCTGCAGGACGTTCACAGCGACTCCCTGCCCGAGCTTGATTAAGCCGAGCAGCAGATGCTCTGTGCCCACATAATTGTGATTGAACCGGTCTGCTTCCTTACGGGCGAGAGCCAGGACCTGTTGGGCGCGTGGTGTGAAATTATTCATCGTTTTTCTCTTCGGTTAAGGGCCGTTGAACGGAAACCTTGGTGCTGTCGGGTTTAGGCAGCGCCTTCAATTTTTCGCGGATTATCTCCGCGCGCAAGGCGTCGCGCTCCTCTGGCGCTAGCTTTTGCTGGGAATTGCGCTGCAAATGGGCGGGCTGCGTGAGGATGAACAGCTCGTCAACCGCGCTTTGACTTTCGACGGGGAATAAACCCAAATCAACTGCCAGTTTTAAAAATGACAGCAGATTTAAGGCTTCTTTCGACGTCATCGAATACGCGTGGCAAAGAATGCCGTATCCGCGGCCGATGTGATCGAGCAGCGTTCCAGGTTTTTTCTGGAGCAACATCTGCCGGGCGTTCTGCTCGTGCTCGATGATCTGCTCAATGACTTTGTTGAGCCGGGCGATGATGTCGTCTTCGCGTTCGCCCAGGGTCGTTTGGTTGGAGATCTGGAAAAGGTTGCCCATCGCCTCGGTCCCCTCTCCATAAAGACCGCGAACGGCGAGGCCGATCTTGTTCACCGCCTGAATGACCTGGTTGATCTGGTCGCCCAAGACGAGCGCCGGAAGATGGATCATCGCCGAGGCGCGCATGCCGGTGCCGACGTTGGTCGGGCAGGCGGTCAGGTAGCCAAGCTGCGGATGGAAGGCGTAATCGAGCCGGGCTTCGAGCGCGCTATCGACTTTATCGATCTGCTTGAAAGTGTTGCGAAGCTGGAGGCCGGGCCGGATCACCTGCATCCGCAAATGGTCCTCCTCGTTGATCATGAGGCTGAGCGTCTGTTTTTTGCTGACCACCACCGCGCTTCCCACGCCCTTGGCGGCGTGCTCGCGGCTGATGAGATGGCGTTCCACCAAGACCTGTTTTTCAAGCTGGGAAAGATCCTGCAGGTACTCGGAATAGGCGTCCTGCATTTCCGGCAGGCTCTCCACCTGCGGCTTGATCAACTCCATGACCTGGAGGCGGTCGGTCTTTTTGCCCCAACCGGGAAACGGGTAGCCCCGGAGATTCCGCGCCAGGCGGACCCGGCTGGAGATCACGATCTGATGGTGCGGCCCGGTGCTACGCGTCCACTCGCCACCACTGGATAAAAGAGCGCTAATTTTCATAGCTGGTGTTCGAGTTGTTTTAATTGATCACGGAGTTCGGCCGCCGTCTCGTAATTTTCATCGACGACCGCCTTGTCGAGATCGCGCTGGAGTTGCTTCCTGCGCGCGCCCAATTCGATGCTGCGCATGAGCCGCGAAGGAATTTTCCCAACATGCGAGGTCCCCTTGTGCATCGCCTTGAGCAGGCCGCTGAGGCCTTCGGCAAAGGTGTCATAGCAGGCGCCGCAGCCGAGCCGTCCGGTTTTCTTGAAGTCCGCTTGGGTAAAACCGCACGCGGGACACCGCTGCACGGAGCCGCCTTTCTCAATTTCTTGAGCAGCTCCCAAACCCAGCAGAAGATCCGCCAGGGCAAAGCCCGTGGGATCGGTGACGCCTTTCTCTTTGGAGCAGGATTCGCAGAGGTTTATCTTCTGCATCTTGCCGTCCACAATCTGCGTCAGGAATACCGTGGCTTGATTGGTTTTGCAGACATCGCAGACCATGTTCGTTTTCCGTTAGTTGTTTTTATTAAGCGGTCCAGCCGCGCCGTTGCCTGCTTAATAGATCGGCGCACCGGAGGAGCATGTCAACTCACGGAATCGACCAATAAATTTTGCCGTCATCGGACCGGGCCGTCCGTCGCCGATCGGACGCAAGTCGAGCTTCACCACAGGGATGATTTCGGCAGCCGTGCCGGTGAGGAAACATTCGTCGGCGGTGAAGATATCGTAGCGGGTCAACTCGGGCTCGGTTACCGGAACGCCAAACTCGGCGGCAATGTCGAACACGACCGAACGGGTGATCCCGCAAAGGGCGCCGGCAGAGATGGGAGGGGTGATGAGGCGCCCGTTCTTGAGGACAAAAATGTTATCCCCCGTGCATTCGGCCACGTACCCCTGCTCGTTGAGCATCAATCCTTCGCCCGCATTTCCGGCCTCGATCTTGGCCATGATGTTGTTGAGGTAATTGAGCGATTTCACGGCGGGGCTGAAGGCGCCCGGCGAAACGCGGCGGGTGGCACAGGTCACCACATCGAGCCCGGTGCGGTAGAGTTCTTCCGGGTAGAGCTTGATGGTGGCCGCGATGATGATGACGGTCGCGCGCTTGCAGTTCTTCGGGTTGAGCCCCAAGTCCCCCACCCCTCGGGTAACCACCAGGCGGATGTAGCCGTCGCGGAGATCGTTCTGGCGGCAGCTTTCCAGCAAGGCCTCGGCCATTTCGGCCTTGGTCATCGGGATCGTCAGCAGGATCGCGCGAGCGGAATCGAACAGCCGGTCGATGTGTTCCTCGAGCTTGAAGATGCGGCCATTGTAAAAACGAATCCCCTCAAAGACGCCGTCGCCGTAAAGAAGCCCGTGGTCGAACACGGAAATCTTTGCGTCAGCCTCGGGGTAAAAAACGCCGTCGATGTAAATTTTCATGGTCAAAAGTCGTTAGGGTCTTGTCGGAACGCTGGAGTTTAAAAGCCCGTCCACGATTTCGACCTTGCGGTCACCGCGTTCGGCCAGCCGGGCATCGTGCGTAACGACCAGTAATGTTTTCTGGTTTTCCCTGACCAACGCAAGCAGCAAATCGACGATCACCTCACCGGTTTTCGAGTCGAGGTTTCCGGTCGGTTCATCGGCGAAGATGACGGAGGGATCGTTGATAATCGCACGGGCGATGGCGACCCGCTGTTGTTCGCCGCCGGAAAGCTCTGCCGGGAGGTGGTGCTGGCGTCCGCTCAACCCCACGCGTTCCAGGGCAGCCTCGGCCGCTTTTTGGCACGCTTTGCGGTCGATCATCATCGGCAGCATCACGTTTTCCAGCGCGGTCAGTTCCGGCAACAGGAAATAGCCCTGGAAAACGAACCCCATCCGCTCGTTGCGAATCCGCGCCTGCTCGCGGGCGTTCCCGGTATAGAGTTGGTGGCCTTCGAAGGAAACCGTGCCCGACTCCGGTCGTTCCAATCCGGCGAGCGTATATAATAGAGTGGTTTTTCCAGCCCCGGAGGCGCCGACCAGAAACACCGACTCGCCCTTCTTGACGTCCAGGGAGATCCCCCGGAGCACCTCGATCTGGCGCGAACCGATTTTGAACGAACGCTTCAGGTCTTTGGCGCTCAAATGCACTTCGTGAAGGGAGGACTCGCTCATGGTGTGTTTTTCTGACGGATTTGGCGCATCGCATCAAAGAGCACGATTCCGACCGCCGTGGCAAGATTGAGGCTTCGGGTTTTTGCAGTCATCGGGATGGTGAGCGAGCGCGGTGCGTTCGCTTCGAGGAGCGGTTCGGGCAGGCCCTTGGTTTCCCGGCCAAACACGAGGAAGTCCCCGGCTTCAAAGGGGGCGTCGTAATAAGGGCGCTTGCTCTTGGTGGTGAGAAACCAGTAGTGCGCGCCTGAATTGGCTGCCTGGAGTTCGGCAAACGAATCCCACAACACCACTTTGGTTTCCTGCCAATAATCGAGCCCGGCGCGCTTGAGCGTCTTGTCGTCGATGGAAAAGCCGAGCGGGCGCACGAGATGCAACGTCGAGTCCGTGGCCAGGCACAGCCGGGCGATGTTGCCCGTGTTGGGCGGGATTTCAGGTTCGATCAGGACGACGTTAAACATGGGTGAACGGGGGATATTGAACGGCGCCGGGGCGAAATCCACGAAAAACTTGGGGGATGGGACAGATGGGACTTATAGGACGGATGAGACTGATGTGAGCCACCGCATAAGTCCCATAAGTCCCATAAGTCCCATAAGTCCCATAAGTCCCATAAGTCCCATAAGTCCCATAAGTCCCATAAGTCCCATAAGTCCCATAAGTCCCATAAGTCCCATAAGTCCCATAAGTCCCATAAGTCCCATAAGTCCCATAAGTCCCATAAGTCCCATAAGTCCCATAAGTCCCATAAGTCCCATAAGTCCCATAAGTCCCATAAGTCCCATAAGTCCCATAAGTCCCATAAGTCCCATAAGTCCCATAAGTCCCATAAG
>JBAXSN010000071.1:0-17559 GCA_037130675.1 Verrucomicrobiota bacterium | reverse complement strand
TAGCGCCTTGGGCTTCCGCCTTGCCCTGAACCAAAAATCCTGCGCTCTATGCGCCGTTTCTCTCGTTACAAGGCACTAGGTTGATTCGATTTGGGCATGCTGCGGAAGGAGCTTCGCTGTAATCCTACCGTCTTCATGCACCCATTTTCCTGATCGTGGAACTCAGAATGGCAGTTCAGGCTGGGGGCCGTACAGCAACGCGCGGTTGCAGGGGAGTTCTTGCCCCTTACACCGCGATCCAGCGCGCAAGCGCCGCCTCTGCCGCCGGGCTCACGCGGAAATCATCGCTCGGCAGGAGCCGGACCGGCGTTGCATCCTCGCCGATAAACCGCAGCTCCACATTCCTGCGGCCCGGATTTTGCAAAATGGCGTCGCGAATCGAGAGCAGATCCTCTTGGGTGGTGGAACGCCGGTCGAGCGTCAGCACCAGCGGTTGCTGTTTCGCGGTGGGTCTCTTGATCGCTTTCACCTCGTTGGCGGTCAGGCGCGGGCCTTCCTCGCGCACATCGAGCCGCCCGGTGATGGAGACGACTGCCCCTTGCAACAAGAGCGCTTGGGCCTTGGTGTAGGCCTCGCTCCAGATCATGACTTCAAGCTGGCCGGTGAAATCTTCCAGCGTCACGATGGCAAACGGTTTGCTCTCTTTCTTGGTGAACTTCTTTTCGACCGTGACCAGCGCTCCGGCAATCGTGACCGTGCTCTTGTCTTCCTGCTCCGCAAGTTTGCCAATCGGAATGAACTTCCCGTTCTCCAGCGTTGGGCGGTAATCGTCCAAGGGGTGCCCGGTCACGTAGAACCCGAGCAGTTCTTTTTCGAACGCGAGTTTCTCGGTCTGGCTCCACGGCTGGACGGTCGATCCGGCTTTCTTCTTGGCCGGTTTCGGGGCCGTCTCGAACATCTCGAACAGCGACACCTGCCCGGCGGCCCGATCTTTATGCGCGCTGGCGGCTGCCGCCATGGAGGCGTCAATCTCCGAGAAAAGCTGGGCGCGCTCCACGCCGGTGAAGTCGAATGCGCCGCATTTCACCAGGCACTCCAGCGCCTTCTTGTTCATCTTCTTGGAATCGACCCGGCCACAGAAATCCTCAAGCGATTTGAATTCCCCGTTGGCTTCGCGTTCTGCAATGGCCGATTCCATTGCGGCCTCGCCCACGTTCTTGATGGCCGCCAGCCCGTACCGGATTCCGCCATGGTAGCTGCTCCCGTCCGCTTTGGGAGGGAGATCGCCAACGAGCTTCTCTGGCGCGAACTTGAGCGAGCTCTTGTTCACGTCGGGCGCGAGAATCTTGATCCCCATGCGGTCGCATTCCGCGACGAAGATGCTGATCTTGTCCGTGTTGGAAATTTCGTTGCTCATGACTGCCGCCATGAACTCGACCGGGTAGTTGGCCTTCAGATACGCCGTCTGATAGCTCACCCAAGCGTAGGCGGCGGAGTGGGAACGGTTGAAGCCGTAGCCCGCGAATTTTTCGAGCAAATCGAAAATTTCGTTCGCCTTGTCGGCCGGGATGTTATTGAGCTTGGCGCAGCCATCGACAAACGTGATGCGCTCCTTGGCCATCTTCTCCTTGTCCTTCTTACCCATGGCGCGGCGGAGCAAGTCGGCGCCGCCGAGCGTATAGCCGGCGAGCACCTGCACGGCCTGCATGACCTGTTCCTGGTAAACGAAAATGCCGTAGGTATCCGCGCAGACTTTCGCCAGCAGCGGGTGGGCGTATTTGATCTTTGCCAGGCCTTTCTTGCGCTTGATGTAATCCGGAATGAGGTCCATCGGGCCAGGCCGATAGAGCGCCAGAATCGCGTTGATGTCTTCGATGTCCTTCAGGTCGAATTGACGGCAGACATTGACCATGCCGCCGGACTCAAGCTGGAACACCGCGGTGGTCTCGCCCTTGTTGAGGAGGTCGTAAGTCGGTTTGTCATCGAGCGGGATGATGCTGATGTCGAACTCCGGCGTGTGCTTGCGAATGAGCGCCTGGGCATCGGTAATCACCGTCAGGGTCTTCAGCCCCAGGAAGTCGCACTTGAGCATGCCCACTTCGGTGAGCGGTCCCATGGCGTACTGGCTGACGATCGAGCCGTCGTTGGCGCGGGTGAGCGGGATGTATTCGCTCAGGTCGCACGCCCCGATGACCACGCCCGCCGCATGGACGCCCGTGCCGCGAGTGAGGCCCTCAAGTTTCGTGGCCGCCTCCCACATGTGCGCGGTGGCCGGTTCGTTTTCGACCGCTTTCTTCAGCTCCGGATTCTTGTCGATCGCCCCATCGACATGCTCCATTTCCCCGGTCTCCTTGTTCTTCTTGTCGTATCCTTTCAGCGTGATGTTGAGCTCGGTCGGGATCATCTTGGCCACGCGATCGGCGTCGCCATAGCTCCAGCCCATCACGCGCGAGACGTCGCGGATGACCGACTTCGCGCCGAGCGTGCCGAACGTGATGATCTGGGAAACCGCGCGCTCGCCGTATTTCTGGCGGACATACTCGATGACTTCCGGGCGCCGATTCTGGCAGAAATCGACGTCGATATCGGGCGGGCTGACGCGTTCGGGATTGAGGAAGCGCTCGAACAGCAGCTTGAACTTGATCGGGTCGATGTCGGTGATCCCCATCGCAAACGCAATGAGCGAACCGGCGGCGGATCCACGGCCCGGGCCGACCGGGATGCCGTGTTCCTTGGCCCAGTTGATGAAGTCCCAGACGATCAGGAAATAGTTCACGAACCCCTGGCTCTCGAGCACCTTGATCTCAAGGTGATACCGGTCCTGCACCTCCGCCGAATTGGCTGTGGCCCCGTAGCGTCGCTGGATGCCCGCCTCGGTGATCTCGCGCAGATACTCGTTTTGCGTCTTGCCGGCCGGCGGTTCGTAATTCGGATATTTGGGCGTGGTGTCGAGCTTGAAGCCGCAACGTTCGGCGATCAGGAGCGTGTTGTCGCACGCCTCCGGGTGATCGACGAAGAGCGCCCGCATTTCGGCCGGCGACTTGAAGTAGATCTCCGGCACGTACCGCATCCGGCGTTCGTCGGCGACATTCGCTCCGGTGCCGATGCAAATCATGACATCGTGGGCGTCGTAATCTTCGCGATTGAGGAAATGCACGTCATTGGCGGCCACGAGCCCCAGCCCGAGTTCCTTCGCGATGCGGGGAATGGAGGCGTTCGCCTTGCGCTGCGCTTCCAGCCCATGGTTGTGCATCTCCAGGAAGAAATTCTCCGGGCCGAGAATGTCCCGGTATTTCGCCGCGATGCCGAGCGCCTTGGCGTAATCGTCGTCCTGATGAAGCGCCATCGCCACCTCGCCCTTCAAGCAACCGCTCAACCCGATCAGCCCTTTCGAGAATTTCGCGAGGTGTTCGTGGTCGATACGCGGCTTGTAATACATGCCGTCCAACTGGCCGATCGAGACCAGCTTCACGAGGTTCTTGTAACCCTCCTCGTTCTCCGCGAGCAGCGTGAAATGGAACGAAGCATCCCGGGCCGAAGTCGCCTTCCGGTCGAAGAGCGAGCCGGGTGCCATATAGACCTCGCAGCCGATGATCGGCTTGATGCCGGCCTTGTTGGCTTCCTGGTAAAACTCGATCGCGCCATACATCACCCCGTGATCGGTCAGAGCTACTGCAGGCATGCCGAACTCCTTGGCTTTCTTCATCAAGGCAGGGATGCGCACCGCGCCATCGAGCGTGGAGTATTCCGTGTGGAGATGCAGATGAACGAAAGAGTCGGACATAGAAAGGAGAATATACGCGGAAAATCGGCGGGTGGAACAGGGGAGAATGGAGAAAATTGGGGGCAGGGGATCGAAGCGGCAGGGATGCCGCTTCTACGGTAGAAGCGGCTTGCAGCAACCCATCTTCGAAGCTGTGCTTCGCGCCGCTCACGCCACGCCAAGCCGTCTCCAGCAATCCCGAGCCCCCCGGCGAGGGAGCGGTAGTGAATCCCGGTAGGTTATTGCGCTGTCGGGGCGGGGCGAAGCCAAGCTTCGAAGAGGAAGATTTGGGAGAATCAGACCGGCTCGCCAATCAAATCATAATCCTGCGTGCCCGTGATCTTCACCGTGGCGAACTGCCCCACGGGCAATTCCCGCGTGAGGAGCACCTGGCAATCGACGTCGGGCGCATCGGCTCCGGTCCGGGCGATGAGCGGCTTCTCGACCAGCACCCGTAAGGTTCGCCCCGTGAACCCGGCGGCGACTTCCTTCGCGATCTTCTGCTGGAGCTTCATCGCCTTCCGATACCGCGCTTTCTTGGTCGTGGCAGCGATCTGCCCCTCCAGCTTCGCGGCGCGCGACCCTTCCTCCTGCGAGTAGGTGAAGATGCCGAGGCGCTCAAATCGGGTGGCCTTGATGAAGTCGAGCAGCGCCTTGAAATGTTCCTCGGTCTCGCCGGGGAACCCGACGATGAACGTGGTGCGGATCGCGATGCCGGGGATGCCGGCCCGGATGCGCGCAATCAAGTGCTCGATGTGCTCGCGGCTCGTTTCGCGGCGCATGGCGTCGAGCATGGCCGGGTGGATGTGCTGGAGCGGGATGTCGATATACCGGGCGACCTTGTCGTTGCGGGCGATGCATTCGATCAGCTCGTCGCTCCAGTGGGCCGGGTGCGTGTAAAGGAGGCGAATCCAGAAATCGCCCTCGATCTTCTGCAACTCGTCGAGCAGGCGCACGAGCGTCGGCCCGCGCGAGGAATCGATCGGCTGATTTGGCCGCGTATGTTTTTCCCAGAGATCCATCCCGAAGTAGGTGGTGTCCTGACTGATCAAATTGATCTCGCGGACGCCCTCCGCCACCAGGCCGCGCACTTCGGCGACCACGGATTCGATGGTCCGGCTCCGATGCTTGCCGCGCATTTGCGGGATGATGCAGAACGAGCACGGGTGGTTGCATCCTTCGGCGATCTTGGTGAAAGCCGTGTGTCCGGGGGTGAGGCGGAAGCGCGGGGTGTCGTAATCCGGGATGTAAACGGGCTTGCGCGTGACGAGATTGAGCGGCTCCCATCGCTCGTCGGTCAATGGCGTCGGTGCGGCGAGCACTTGCTCGATGATCGCTCCCGTGTCGGCCACCTGGTCGATACCGATGAAGGCGTCCACTTCCGGCATTTCGCCCATGAGTTCCTTTGAGAACCGCTGGGCCATGCACCCGGCGACGATCAATTTCTGCCCTGCCTTTTTGCGAAGCCCGCGGTGCTGGTGCGCTTCGAGAATCGCCTCGATCGATTCTTCTTTGGCCGAGTCGATAAACGAGCAGGTGTTTACGATCAGCACATCGGCGTCGTCGGCGTCGGAAGTGAGTTCCATCCCCCGGCTGAGCACGCCCCCCAGCATCACCTCGGCATCCGAGAGGTTTTTGGCGCAGCCAAGGCTGATCAACCCGACTTTGGTGGGTTTGTGCAATTTAAAAGGTCGTTTGCTCATTTCAGAAGAAGGGTTGGGTTGGGATCATGGGACTTATAGGACTGATGGGACCTATGGGACAGATATAAGTCCCATCAGTCCTATAGGTCCCATCTGTCCCATTTCTTTACTCAAATTCCACCGGGGCTTCCGTGCCTTCGGGCACTCCTCCGGCGACGCTTACTTTCACCGCGTTGCGGTCGGCTGCCTTGATCCAAAAATGCCGGCCCCGGAAGGTGAGCGGGGCCATCCCGGAACTGCGCCTATCGTCGTAAATGGGCTTTGAATTGGGATCGTCGCGGATGATGGTCAGCTTCGTCCGCTTGGTGACGCGGATCGTGACTTCGCGCAGCGGCTGTATGGGCGTGGGTGTGCTTACCGGAATGGCGCTCGCCACGGGAACGGGGGTTGCTGCCGGAGGTTCAACAACCGATGGCGCCTCCACTGGCGCTCCGGATTCTGCAACGCCCACCGGTTCAGCCCGGCGCACCCCTGGCTCAGTGGGAGCGGGAACCGGCGCCGCAATCGTGCCGCCCGCCAACGGTTGGGCCGGCAACGCATTCACCCCCTCTTGAAGCAGGCCAGTGGGAACGGGATCCCCCTGGGAAAGCGTCACCGAAGGCGCAGCCGATGGCGCCGCCTCCGTAGTAGAAGCGGCATCCTGCCGCTCCGCTGGGACCGGGGTCGGGGCAGGGCTCGTCAGCGCTTCCTGATCGCCGCTTTGGTGCTGTTTCACGATCTGATCCACGTGATCCACGCTGCCGCCCTTCAAGATTCCAAGCCGCCAGACATTCATTACGTACGACCCGACGATCGCGCCGAAGCAGAGCATGACCGTGAACACAACGACCCTCCTAAGCCAGCGCGGTTTGGCTTTGGCCACCTGATGCGCGAACCGCAGGGTGTTCACCCCTTTCTCGTTCTGGAGATATTGGTAGTCGCCCACGCCGGCGGAGTTCCCGACTTCCATCGTGTGGAACTTGGAGACGTCCACCTCCAGGAACTTGGCGTAAAGCACGAGAAAACTGCGGGCATAGGCGAGCCCGGCGAACTTGGTGTAGTCGTCGTTCTCAAGGTCGAGGATGCGGTCCGAACGCATCCGGGTCGCGCGGGCCGCTTCTTCAACGGTAATCTTTTTCTGGAGCCGCGCGGTGCGCAGGGCATTTCCAATACTTCCTTCCATAATAATTAAACAAGGTCGTCGAGATCGACGAGGATCTCGCGGGGCTTGGCCCCCTCGCCGGGGGCTACGTACTTCCGTTGCTCCAGAATGTCAACGACCCGTGCCGCCCGGGTGTAGCCCAAACGCAATCTCCGCTGGAATAACGAGGTGCTCGCTTTCTTCTCCTGGCGCATGATCTCGATGCATTTTTGAACCAGTTCCTCGTCCTCTTCCGAAAGCTCCTCGGCCTCGCCGCTGTTGCCTTCGAGTCGATCGTGAATGTCGCTCTCAAACTCCGGGGTGGCCTGCTTTGCGGCGAACTCGACCACCCGGTGGATTTCTTCGTCGGTGACGAAGACGCCTTGGGCCCGGCTCAACCGCGAGGTGCCCGGCGGCAAATACATCATGTCGCCCTGGCCCAGCAGCCGTTCCGCCCCTTTTTCGTCGAGAATAATCCGGGAATCCAGCCCGCTGGCCACCTGGAAAGCGATCCGGCTCGGGATGTTCGCCTTGATGACGCCTGTGATCACGTCCGCGCGCGGGGTCTGGGTGGCGACGATCATGTGGATGCCTGCCGCACGGGCCATCTGGGTGATGCGGGCGATGGCGCTTTCCACATCGGCCGGGGCGGTCTGCATCAGGTCGGCCAACTCGTCGATAATCACCACGATGTAGCCCATCGGCCCCTCGGGGATCTCGATCTCGTCGTCCCGCCGGACCCGGAGCGGCAATTTTGGCTGTTCATCCTCGTCTTCGGCGCCTTCCTCGCCCTCCACGGGTTCGTCCCACGGGGCCGTTTCTTCTTCTGGAGCCGCAGCCGCCTTCTCCTCATCGAGCTCTTTCTGGCTCTTGGGCTTGGGCCGCGCGTTGAACGACGTGATGTTCCGGACACCCGTCTTGGCAAAAATTTTGTAGCGCTTCTCCATCTCGTCAATCACCCAGCGCAGGGCCAGCAATACCTTCTTGGGATCGGTGACGACCGGAATGATCAAATGCGGCAGCACATTGTAGGCCTGCATTTCGACCACCTTCGGGTCGATCATGATGAACCGGAGTTGTTCCGGGGTGAACCGGTAGAGAATCGACGCGATGATCGAGTTGATGCAGACGCTTTTGCCCGAACCGGTGGTGCCGGCCACCAGCAAGTGCGGCATCTGAGCCAGATCGCCCAGGATGGTCTTGCCATACACGTCTTTGCCGAGCAGCAGCGGGATTTTCGCCTTGGTGTTGGCCCAGTCGTCGCTCTCCAGCAATTCGCGCAGGGTCACCTTCTGTTTGCGGCTGTTGGCGATCTCGATGCCGACTGTGTCTTTGCCGGGGATCGGCGCGAGAATGTTGATCCGCTCCGCGCGGGTGGCCCGGGCGATGTCCCGCTCCAGGCTGACGATTTTGTCCACGCGCACCCCTTTGGCGGGATAAACCTCATACCGCGTGATGGTTGGGCCGCGGGTGATGTCTCCCGGCGCCACCACGATCCCAAACTGCGCCAGCGTTTCAACCAGCACCTCGCGGGTCTTCAGCATTTCGGCTGGGTCGGTCGCCGCCAGATCGGCCGGGGTCATCTGGTCCAGCAGATCGAGATCGGGCAACACGTAATCTTCCAAATGCACCGGGTCTTTCGGAACAATCCCTTTCTCAGGTTTGGCCGGTTCGATGATCCGGGGTTTCGGCGCGCTGCTGTCGATCAACTTCGGCTCGGGCAGTTCCCGGTCGAAGAGCGGTTCCTCGGGTTCCTCGGCTTCCGGTTCGGAAGCGGGCGAGGGGGCTGGCGTTTCGCGGGCAGCCGGTTTGATTCCCTTTCGGCTCAGCTGTTTTTCCAATTTTCGGCGCTCTTTTTCGAGCCGCTCCTGCTCGATCGCCAGCCGTTCCCGCTCGTCTGCGCGGGCGATCTTCCACTGCCGGTAGTGCTCCAGCAACACCGGGATCTGTGCGATCGCCTTGCGAACCAGGAGAATCGGATGGATTCCCGTCATCAGCACCAGGCACGAAACGTAAATGACCGAGAGTAGAATCAGCGATCCGATCGTCGCGAACATCGGCTCAAAGAACCGGCCCCCCAGCCAAAGCCCGAGTTCGCCCCCTGGCCCGCGCACTTTCATGACCTTTTGCCAGTTCCCTAAAATGTGATGCTGGATCTGCAACAGGCAGGCCGCCGAAGCAATGAAGCCTGCCGCCCAGGGCAGCCGTTTGAGCAGGTGCCAGCCCGGGTTCATCAGTTTGGCCGCGCCGAACCCCAGGGCGGTCACCGCGATCAGGAACGAGGCTGCCCCGAACAGAAAATAGAAGATGCCGCCCGTATAAGCCCCGACCAGCCCGACAAAATTGCGGACGTGCAGATTGGTTTGTGTGCCACAGGCCAGCCACGATCCGGCCGGCACGTCCTTGGCGTCGTAGGAAACCAGTGCCAAAAACAGCAGCGTCCCCACCCCGAGGAGGATAAGGCCGGCGACTTCATGGTAAATGCGATGTTCTGGCTCGCGAGACATTGCGCCGACTGTAGCCTCCCCGTCCCGGCTTTCAAGACATTGGAGAGGGGAGGGCGAAATGGATGGGATGGACGGGCGCACGCTTCAACTTAAAGAAAGGTTTGGTGCGACGCGAATCAGGGATCGCGATCCGGGGAAAGGAAGGTGTTCATGACCGAAGCCAGTCCGAAGAGCCACCCGGAAGGGGACAAAGCCTTCATCTTCATTGAGCGACTGTGAAATCTCGTCTAAAAAAGACCCTTTACCCGATGCTTTTCGCCGCCATTGCCCCAGTTTTCGTCATCATTCTGGCCGGATTTTTAATCCGGCGGGTCGGGGTTTTGTCGACCGAGGCCGATGCCAGCCTGCTTCGGATCAGCGTCAATTTGCTCTACCCGTGTCTGATCGTCAGCAGCATTCTTGGCAATGACGCCTTGCGCCTGAGCGTGAATGTCTGGTTGCCGCCGCTGACTGGCATTTTGACGGTGGCGGCAGGTTACCTCGCCTCGTATGCCGGAGCGCGCCTGCTCAGGCTGCCGCGCGGGCCGGAAACCCGGACTTTCACTTATGTCACGGGGCTTTATAACTACGGCTATGCGGCCATCCCGGTGGTTGGCGCGCTTTTCGGCGCCAAGGCCGTCGGCGTCCTCTTTACGCATAATCTCGGGGTGGAAATCGCTTTCTGGATCGGGGCAAGCCTGATCCTTTCCGCCCGCTCCGATACGGCTGGCTGGCGAAAGGTGTTCAATGCGCCCGTCGTGACCATTTTGGCGTCGCTGGTGCTGAACTATCTGCACGCGCGGCAACACGCACCCGCATGGATATTTGGGGCCATTCAAATGCTGGGAGCCTCCGCGATTCCGATGGCGCTGCTGTTGACCGGGGCCACTATGGATGACTATCTCTCGGAAGCGCATCCCTCGCGCTCGGAAGCCGTAGCCTTGGCCGGCGCCTGTGCCCTGCGGCTCGGGGTGCTGCCGCTGGCTTTCCTGGCCTTGGCCCGGTGGCTGCCGTGCTCGGTTGAACTCAAGCAGGTGCTCGTCGTTCAGGCCGCCATGCCGGCCGCCATGCTCCCGGTGGTGCTCTCGAAGCACTACGGGGGTGACCCAGGGCTTGCCGTCCAGATCGTCCTGGCGACCACCGTGCTCGCACTGGCCACCATGCCGTACTGGGTGCAGTTCGGGTTGCGATTTGCGGGATTGTGAGCCGTAATCCCGCAGAAGAGATCGCGCAGAGACGCTGAGGCGCAGAGATTTTGCTGTTGGAAGAGATGCTCTGCGCCTCAGCGCCTCTACCGGGAGAATTATCCCTTCGTAAGGCTCTGTCTTTGCGTGTTGCGGTCTTCGGCGCAAAATCCAAACGACCGGGAAGAGACGCTCTCTCGATTTCCGGCAGATGAAAAGCTCGGTTGCACCAATGCGGCGTTCGGTTTTCCACGGGAGAGCAGCTCCGGAGGTCTGCCATCTCCCTTGCATGTCTGAAACGAGACCGGCAATGGGCGTCCCCAGCCCGTGAACGAGCGAAACGGCTTGACGAGGGGGGCGGAACGGGCATGATTCGGGCCGTTTCAGGCGGAAGAACCGCTTATTTTGGCACTTTTTTGATTATGCACGGAATCCCCGGCGCTTTGATTTGGGCAGTTTGTTACTTACTCGTTGTTGGCGTTCTCGCCCTGTACGGGGTGCATCGTTATTGCATCATCTATTTATACCTGAAGTACCGGAATACTCCGCCCAAGCCGCAGGGGAAATTTGAGACGTTGCCCAAGATCACCGTCCAGCTTCCCATTTTCAATGAACTCTACGTCGTTGAGCGCCTGCTGAAATCGGTCGCCGAACTCGATTACCCGCGCGATCTGCTGGAGATTCAGGTCCTCGACGATTCCACCGATGAAACCTGCGCGTTAGCCGAGGGCGGCGTGCAAAAACTTCGGGATCAGGGGTTTAACGCCCGGTTCATCCATCGGACCGATCGCACGGGGTTCAAAGCCGGCGCCCTGGAAAATGGGCTGGCCAGTTGCGAGGGCGAATTCGTTTTGATTTTGGACGCCGATTTCGTCCCCCCGCCGGACCTGCTTCGCAAGACGATCGACTTCTTCACCGATCCGAAGGTCGGGATGGTTCAGAGTCGCTGGGGCCACATCAACCGCGACTACTCGCTGCTGACCCGCATTCAAGCGATGTTCCTGGACGGCCATCTCGTTCTCGAACAGACCGCACGTAGCCGCAGCGGTCGTTTTTTCAATTTCAACGGAACGGCCGGGCTTTGGCGTCGCTCCTGTATCGCCGAGGCGGGTGGCTGGCAGCATGACACCCTCACCGAAGACCTCGACCTGAGCTACCGCGCGCAGTTGGCCGGATGGAAATTTGTTTTTCTCAGGGATTTGATCACTCCGGCCGAGTTGCCGGTCGATATGAATGGTTTCCGTTCCCAGCAGCACCGCTGGACCAAAGGTTCCATTCAGACCTGCAAGAAAATCCTGGGGACAATCTGGCGGAGCCCTCTCCCGCTGCTGATCAAGCTGGAAGCCACGATGCACCTGACTTCCAATTTCGCTTACCTGCTGCTGGTTTTTCTTTGCTTGCTTGTGAACTCGTCGAGTCAGATCGATCAATTTTGGTCCGGCCCCTGGCGGACGCTCCTCTTCGATATCCCGGTTTTCATGGTGGCCTCCCTCTCGGCAGCCGTTTTCTATGCATGCGCTCAACGCGAAGTTTTTCCCGACACTTGGTGGAAGGAACTCCTTTACATCCCTTGCCTGCTCGCGTTGGGAATCGGGATGTCGGTCAACAACGCCCGTGCGGTGCTGGAGGCCGTGTTCAATCACCAGAGCGAATTTACCCGCACTCCCAAGTACGGAATCGAAAAGCAAAAGCAGCGCTGGCACTCCACAAAGTACAGCTCCATCAAGACCCTGCTTCCGTTTATCGAACTCGGGTTTGCTCTCTATTTCACCTATGTTGTCATCGGCGCAGCCGTGACCGGCGCCTGGCTCTCGGTGCCCTTCCTGGCCCTTTTCCAGGCGGGGTTCACCTATGTCGCCTATTCATCGATCTCCCAATGGCTGCCCCGGACGGAAACGCCCGACGACCCCGAGCCGGGTGAAGTGGTGGCTGCGTAGGAAGGGCTTAGCTTCTAAGCTAAAGCGCATTCTATGGAGTGGACAAATGCGTCCGCCTATCTGATACGTAGGCCATGAAACTTTCAAGCCGGACCGATTATGCTCTCCGGGCGCTCTTCACCTTGGTGGAAGCTGATGAGAATCAACTGGTGTCTACGCGCCAACTGGCCGAGCGGAATGACATTCCGAAAAAATTTCTGGAGCAGATATTGACGGAGATGAAACTCCAAGGGTGGATCGAGAGCGTCACTGGCAAGCATGGCGGTTATCGGCTTGGGAAGCCGCCTGGAAAAATCACCATGGGAGAGGTGATTCGTCATTTCGACGGAATCCTGGCACCGATTGCCTGCGTTTCGGCCACCGGCTACAAGTGCTGCTCCCAGGAGCCGGTTTGCCGTTTTCGCCGACTCTTCCTAGATGCTCGAAATTACGTGGCGCGGCTTATGGATGAAGCGACGCTCGAGTCGGTCTTTCAAGCGGAACCGGTGACACGGGATGAGGTATTCAAAGAGACGCTGATTAACGGCGCAGGGATCTAGATTTCGGGCCACTGATTTCGGCTTTGAAGTGAACGCCCTGCGAGGGCCTTACGAAAATCGATAAAAAAAGTTCGATTATCATTGACGCCTTAATTGCCCACCAAGTAAATAGGTGGACGCACGCCAGTTCGCTGGCGTCCTGCAACAAACTAAAATACACCCAACCAAATGAAAAAACGCTCGTTAGTCTGGGCCGCGCTCGCGGCCACGCAAATTGTCACCCTTCCATTCGCCGCACAGGCGGGAGATTCGGAGGCATCAACCAAGGAAACAAAAGTCGTCAAGACAGCAGAGAAAGCTCCGCCCCTTCCCCTCCATACCATTGAGGGCGTCGGCGGAATCGTGATCACGCCGGTAGCCTATCTCGTAAACCCCGGCCCTGCGGGAACGACCTTTGGTTTACCCTCAGCCTCTGCGACCTATGTGAAAGCGAATCAAAAGAATGTCGAGACGCTGGCGTTGACGGAAACCCTCTTCGGACGCGTGGAACTCGGGTATGGTGCCAGCCGGTTCGGGATCGGATCGCTCGTCGATGATGTGAAGGACCTCACCACCATTCAAATTCCCGACTCGGTGACCGTTCATAATGTGAACGCGCGCGTGCTCGCGCTGCCTGAGGGAAGCTTCGGGCTGGCTCTGCCAGCGCTCACTGTGGGAGTGAGTTACAAATACAACGATGGCATCGCCGATATTAATCAAAAGCTCGGGGGGGCACTCACGACGATCGGTTACGATTCCAATCAGGGCGTCGATTACACAGTGACGGCCACCAAGGCGTTTCCTCATCTGTTTGGACGGCCTCTGCTCATTACTGGCGGGCTCAGGGTGAGCAAAGCGGCTCAACTCGGCTATCTCGGATTCGGGGACAAATATCGACCAACATTCGAAGGAAATATTGCTTATGGGCTCAATGACTGGCTGTGGCTCGCTGGGGAATTCCGCGGAAAGGCGAATCCTTACCAACAAATTACCAATCCGGTCAAAGGCGGCAATCTCATTCAACGCGAGGACAACTGGTGGACGGTAGGCGCCGCCTTTGTGATCAACCCTCACGCAACCGTAACGGTCGGTTGGGGGCACTTCGGTCCCGTGCTGAATACCGACGAGAACAAAGCGGTGGCGATCCAGGCAAAGTACGAATTCTAAGCCGCTGGAGAATGAGCGCCCCGAAAGAAGCATTTCCGGAGGGGTGCCCATTTTCAAAAGCTTCAAAACCAAAACATAACCCAACGAAAATTACTTCGATGTCATACCCAAGATTTGAAACGGCAGCCCTCCACGCGGGGCAAAGGCCGGACCCGACCACAGGCTCCCGTGCGGTTCCGATTTATCAGACCACTTCCTATGTTTTCAAAAGCACGGAACATGCGGCAAACCTGTTTGCTTTGAAGGAATTTGGAAACATCTACACGCGACTCATGAATCCGACGACCGATGTGTTTGAACAAAGGGTGGCGGCGATCGAAGGGGGGACAGGAGCCCTCGCCGTGGCTTCGGGCCAGTCGGCGATCAGCTTTGCGTTGCTGGCGATCACTCAAGTCGGCGACGAGATCGTGTCGGCCAACAATCTCTATGGTGGCACTTATTCGCTCCTTCACCACACTTTTCCCAAGCTCGGGCGGAGCGTGAAGTTTGTCGATTCTCAGGACCCAAAGGCTCTGCGTTCTGCGATCACGCCGCGCACCCGCGCCATTTACGCGGAGACGGTGGGGAACCCCAAGCTCGACGTGCCCGACTTCGAGGTGTTGGCGGCCATTGCTCACGAAGCGGGCATTCCTCTGGTGGTCGACAACACCGTGGGGGTCGGTTTGGTGCGTCCCATTGAGCATGGGGCGGACATCGTGGTGATTTCGGCAACCAAATACATCGGTGGCCATGGCACCTCGATTGGCGGGGTGATTGTCGATTCCGGAAAGTTCCAATGGAACAACGGCAAATTCCCCGAGTTCACCGAGCCTGATCCGAGCTACCATGGGTTGGTATTTTGGGATGCGCTCAGCAATGTGCCAGGGGCAGGCAACATCGCCTTCATCATCAAAGTCCGGGTGCAATTACTGCGCGATCTCGGCGCGGCATTGAGTCCGTTTAACTCGTTCCAGTTCCTCCAGGGGATGGAGACTTTGCCTTTGCGCATCAAGCGACACTCGGAAAACGCCCTCACAATTGCCCGGTTCCTCAAGGCTCATCCCGCCGTGGAGTGGGTCAATTATCCGGGGCTTGAGGAGCATCCCAGTCATGCGAAGGCGGTTAGGTATCTCAAAGGAGGGTTCGGCGGCATCGTTGGATTCGGGATCAAAGGCGGATTGGAAGCGGGCAAGCGCTTCATCGATTCGGTGAAGTTGCTCTCGCACCTGGCCAATATTGGGGATGCGAAGAGTTTGGTGATTCACCCCGCCTCGACTACCCATTCGCAGTTGACCGCCGGGGAACAGCTTGAAACCGGCGTCACAGCCGACTTCATCCGAATCTCCGTCGGGCTTGAGAACGTGGAAGATATTAAGGAAGACATCGACCAAGCGCTTCGTGCTGCCACGGCATAAAGCCTGTTAGACCACATTCCCCGTTGTGGTGTTGAGGGGGATCACTCCGAAAGGGGTGATCCTCTGATACTTAAAAAATCTTGGTTCCCACGCGAATCATGTCGCCTTCGCGCTCCCACCGGTAGAGCGAGCCGGGATCTTTTTTCAGCTCTTTAAAGAGTTCCGGCGCATCGCGTTTTTGCAGAGTCAGTTCGCGGACCCCGTCTGCCTGGCAACTCAGGACTTTGTCGAAACCTTTGTAGTGGCGCGGACGCCCGATGAGCCGTGAGTCAGGCGTAGCAGCGGATTTCACCCTGCGATCGAGCACCAGAAAACTAAAAGGCACGGAGCGAAGATCGATTTCCAGCGTTTTCGAGAATCGGCCCCACCCCGCGTCTTGAAAAACGTAGCCGGGCACCTGGGCAAAATGATGGCACCAGTGCCGTTCGTTGCCGGGAGTGAGCATTCCACAGGCCAGCGAATGAGTGCAGGGAGCCACCGGCGAAAACCGCGCGAGCAGCCGATTGCGAACCGCGATGAGTTTCCGGCTGACAATAGCCGTCCCCGGTTCCACCCAGAGCACGGCTTGTGCACTTTCCGCTATGGCAAGCAGCCGCTCCAGCGCTTCGCCTGGCAGTTCATTCAACACATGGCTGATGACTAGCAACTCCGGAGCGCGATCCGGTTCCGCCAGTTGAACCGGAAGGGTAGGGAAGCTTTCTCGCGCCCGATTGAGGGCGAAATTTTGGGCCGGTCGGGAGCGATCCCATAACTGAATGCCCCGGACCTGCTCCGGCCAGGCCGCCGCAACCCGCCTTCCGGCAACGCCAGTGCCGCAACCCCAATCAAGCACGGCCCCGGCCGGGGGGACCCAACCACGGGTTTGGAGTTCGGCAATGACGGTGTCCCATTTCCACCCAATGCGCTCGCCGAAGGTGAAATCGTAGCTGGCGAGTTCGCTATGGGAGCGCCAATAGTCCGCGCTTCCGACCGCGCGCACCGACTCGGTCTCATCAAATTCCAGAAACCGAGCACGCAGGCGGCGGAGCGCATCCCAGTTGACGTCCGTCCACAAGAAGTTGTTCGAGGCGGTGGTGTTGGATTCCATAGAAATTCTTTAATTCTTCAATGCGACGGTCGAGGTCCGCTTCGGGTGTTGCCGTCAACGGTTCCTGGCGCTGGGTGGCGATCAACATCACGTTCTTTGCCGTGTGTTCCGCTGCCACGAACTCGCTGACGCGGACCCGGTATCCAGCCCGCTCCAATAACAGCGCCCGGAGCGCATCGGTGGCCATCTCCGCGTGGCGTTCGGCGAAAATGCCATGCCGCAAAACATCGTGCAATGGCCCACCGGTAAAGACCTGCGGCCGGATTTCCTTGTGGCAACATGGGGCAGCCAGGATGATCTTCGCGCCGGCGCGAATCCCGGCGGCGAGGGCGTCGTCCGTGGCGGTGTTGCAAGCGTGGAGAGCCACGAGGACGTCGAGATCGGCAAGAGGATACGCATCGATGGTGCTCTGGACAAAACGCAGTCCGTCAAATCCGCACTCCACCGCCACACGATTACAAAATTCCACCAAATCAGGCCGCGTCTCGACCCCGGTGATTCGGGCGTTCACGTTCGCAAGTCGCTGCAAAAAATCATACGCGGCAAAAGTCAAATAGCCTTTGCCCGCGCCCATGTCGCACATCGTGACAGGCTTGGCCTCAGTTCCGGTTCCGCTCGGAAACTCCGCTTCGCGAAAAGCTGACGCGAGCAAATCGACAAAGCGCTCGATCTGGCGGAACTTGTCGCCCATTCGTTCGCGGACTTTGCCGCCGGAGTCGGTCACCCCGAGCGCCTTAAGGAAGCGGGTCTGCGAATCGACCCAGCGCGATTTGGATCGGTCGTGTTCCAGCGGGGCCGGTTCGCGCCGCGTCTGGTGGACCTTCAGTCGGGGCTTCTTTCCCAATTCGAGCTGAACCTCTTCGGACTCGGTGAAGAGATTCGCGCTCAGGAACTCGGCGCCGAGCCTTGCCTCCACTAAAGCCAGCGTTTCGGCGAAGGTATAGTTCTTGGTTTCGTCACGCGTGGTAAAGCGACTTACCACGCTGCATCGCTTCTCGCCCCGGATCACAATCGGCCGAAACAACAGTTTACGCAAGAGTCCGGCAGCGCTGGCGGGGTGCCCCAAAGTGAGCTTGACGAACGCACCGCTGCCGAAGCTTGCTTGAAGCCGGCTCAGTAATTCCTGTTTTGGATGATCCACCGTCATGAGCCTTACTCTGCCATCTCTCGCATCCGATCGAAAATCAAATCGCAAGAGAAGTGCGCAGGGCAAACGCATCAACTTAAATCCGGCAGTTGAAACCGCTTAAAATGAGCAAT
>JBAXSN010000070.1:0-17798 GCA_037130675.1 Verrucomicrobiota bacterium | reverse complement strand
CCCAGGCTGGTATGGGCCGCGCCGTTGGCGCTTCGGAATGATGTCCCAAATCGAAATTTGATGCGTTTGCCCTGCTTGGGTTGAGCCTTTCGGTGCCTCCTGTATCCTACTGACATGCGACGGGTATTCATTTACCCGGGCGAAGACGGATTTTGGGTGGCGGAATGCCCAAGTCTTCCCGGCTGCATTTCTCAGGGCAAGAGCCGCGAGGCTGCCATTGCGAATATCAAGGAAGCTATCGAGGGCTATGTTCTCGCCCTTCAGGATGAATGCCTTTCGGTGCCGCCGTAAATCGGCGTGCATTTCGGCTCGCTTCTGGTAACTTCCTCTAATGGTTGCGTTCACGCGTATCACTCACGATCCAAACATTATGGGCGGGAAGCCGTGCATTCGCGGCCTGCGGGTCACTGTTGGCGCCATCGTTGGCTTGATTGCCAAAGGCCACTCTCAGGAGGAAATTTTGCGGTTGTATCCATACTTGGAAATCGAGGACATCCGCGAGGCGCTTTCCTACGCTGCTTGGAGAGTCGAAGAATTTGAGGTTCCTCTAGCCGTTGCGTGAGAATCCTCATCGACATGAATCTGTCGCCCGAATGGGTTGCTGCTTTGGGTGAGGGTGGCATTGAAGCGGCTCATTGGTCTGCAATTGGTGCCCATAATGCACGCGATACCGAAATTATGAAGTGGGCACGCGACAACGGCTGTGTTGTTTTCACGCACGATTTGGACTTTGGCATTCTGCTGGCGCACAGCAAAGATGGAAGGCCAAGCGTTATTCAGGTGAGAGCGCAGGACGTGACTCCCGATCATCTTGCCCCGCTGGTGCTGCGCGTGATAACGGCTCACGGTGACGCGTTGGAAAACGGCGCTCTGCTTACCATTGATGAATCGAGTTCCAGAGTAAGGATTTTACCGATTTGAGCACTCAATCTTCGCGGCTTCGCGTGAGTTCTGCTCGAAAATCGCTATTCTCCAAATTACACCTCCTCCCGATGCCCCCCTCCACTCCCCGATTTACCCTTCCGACGCTGGCCGCGCTCGCCGGTGCTGCCGCGCTTGGTTTGCTCTGGATCGGCCATCCGGACGCGGAAATTAAACTCCGCGTGCCCGGGACCGATCAACCCCCGGGCTTCGACGGGGCGGCCGCGATGAACCCGGCGATCGGCGGGAAAGTGACCCAGGGCGAGGGCCAGCCTGCGAATCTGCCGGGTTCGTGGCCCGGATTCCGCGGAGCCAACCATGACGCGATCAGCTCCGAGCTGAATCCGCCTGCCCGCTCCTGGCCCGAGGCGGGGCCGCGCGAACTCTGGTCGGTGCCGGTGGGCGAAGGGTATGCTGGGCCCGCCATTTCGAATGGGCGCGTGTACCTGATGGATTACGAACGCGACAAACACCAGAGCGTCATGCGTTGCCTTTCTCTGGCGGACGGGAAAGAAATCTGGCGCTACGGGTATCCGCTCTCGGTCAAGCGCAACCATGGAATGACCCGGACCGTTCCCGCCGTTACCGAAAAATTTGCCGTGGGGATCGATCCGAAGTGCAACGTGGCCTGTGTCGATGCAGGCACCGGCGAATTGCGCTGGGGGATCAACCTGGTTCACGATTTCGGCACGACGATTCCACCTTGGTATGCGGGCCAATGCCCGTTGATCGACGGCTCCACCGCCGTGCTCGCCCCGGGCGGCAGCGCGCTCATCGTTGCCGTCGATCTTCAAACCGGCAACCCGATCTGGAAGACGCCGAATCCGCGCGACTGGACGATGACCCACTCCTCGGTGATCCCGATGGAGTTCGCCGGCCAGCGCACCTATGTCTATTGCGGCAGCGGCGGAGTGGTGGGGGTCTCGGCCAAAGACGGCACCGTTCTGTGGGAAACCACCGAGTTCAAGGTGAGCATGGCGATGGTGCCCACTCCGGTGCTGGTCGAAGGCGGACGGCTCTTCATTTCAGGCGGGTACAATGCCGGGAGCATCATGCTTCAACTGATGGAGGACGGCGGGAAAATAACCGTGAAAACGCTCTTCAAGCTCGGCGCGGAGGTCTTCGGGGCCACGCAGCAAACGCCGATTCTTTACGACGGGCACATCTACGGCATCCGGCCTGATGGCCAATTCACATGCTTGGATCTGAATGGCAAACCGCTCTGGACCAGCGGGCGCGGCGCGCAATTCGGCCTCGGCCCGTTCATGATGGCCGGGGGCCTGATCTTCGCCATGAACGATTCCGGAAAGCTGACGCTGATCGAAGCCTCGCCGTCGAAATTCACCCCGCTCGCCCAAGCTCAGGTGTGGAAAGACGGCCATGAATCGTGGGCGCCCATGGCCCTGGCTGGCGGAAGGCTGATCGTTCGCGATTTCACCCGGATGGTCTGCCTGGAGGTCGGAAACTGAGGCAAAGGCCAAAAAACAAGCAACTTTGAGCAACTTTGGTCTAACGCGGCGGTAATTTGCGGACATTAATAGATTATCCTCCATGCCGTTTGCAGATTTACAGTTTCTAAATCGAATGATTATTGGCCAATCGATGCCTTCCCCCAAAGCGGCGCAGAAGCGCACGCACTACAAGACGCTGGCGCGACAGATGGCGCTCCATACCGCGCGCCAGCGTCTTGTAGTGCTGTGGTGCTCCACAGCTTTGGGATGGCGCGCCGATTTCTCCCGTTGCTTTCGAAATCAAGCTGAGCCAGCCCTATGAAAAATCCCTCCATGGATACATCAACCACCCGCCGTGAGTTTTTGCGCGGCGGCGTGCGCTACGCCCTGCTCGCGGGGTTGGCCGCACTGGCCGCACGCACGATCGCAAACTCGAATCGGCCTTCCGGCCAGAGTTGCACGAACCAGGGGATCTGCCGGGGATGCCAGAGCTTCACCGATTGCGGGCTGCCGCAGGCGCTCTCGGCAAAACAGGTGCTGAACGGAACCCATTCGTGAGCAACCCAATTCCAGATTCATCCGGTTCTCTTTCCCGTCGCGAGTTCGTGGGCAAGCTGGCGCTGGGCGCCCTCGGCATCGGTGCGGCGCTCGCTTCCGGCAAGCGGCTGTTCGCGGAAGAGGGGAATCCGTTCGCTTACGATGTCAGCAAACTCAGCCAGACCGATCCCAAGCTGATCCGCTACGAAGAGGCCCGTCGGTTTCCCTCGCTCGCAACTCCCGCGCGTCATCTTGAGGCCGGGCCGGACGGCTGGCTCTATGTCGCTGCCGGGAATTCCGTCACCGCGATGAAGCCCGAGGGAACGCGCGGCCTGGAGATCGCCTTGAGCGGCCCTGCGCGTTGCGTGACGGTGGCAAAAGACGGCACGATTTTTGTGGGACTCCGCGATCATATCGAGGTCTTCGATCCCAAGGGCAAACGGCTGGCGGCTTGGGAGTCGCCTGGCAAAAAAGCCTGGTTCACGGGACTGGCGGCGACGGAATCCGATTTGTTCGCAGCCGATTCGGGAAACCGCGTGGTGCTCCGGTATGACCGATCCGGAAAAATCGTGGGGCGGATCGGCGAGAAAAATGCCGACCGCAATGTGCCCGGATTGATCCTTCCGAGCCCCTATCTGAATGTCAAAATCCACGGGGACGGTCTGCTCCGGGTGAATAATCCGGGCAGGCACCGGGTCGAGGCCTACACGTTCGATGGCGACCTCGAAGGGGCGTGGGGCAAGCCGTCGATGGGCATCGAGGGGTTCTGCGGTTGCTGCAACCCGATCAATCTCGCCGTGCTGCCGGATGGGCGGATGGTGACCTGCGAAAAGGGGCTGCCCCGGGTCAAGATCTACAGTGCCGCCGGGGAATTCGAATCGGTGGTGGCCGGCACCGAATCTTTTCCGGAGAACGCGAAAGTGGGTGCGGGCGAGCGGGACTCCGACGCCTCGCTGGCCGGGCTGGATGCGACCGTCGACTCCCAGGGGCGCATCTGGATTCTCGATTTGATCACCGGCGAACTCCGCATGATGCGGGAGAAACAAACCGCAAAGAGTTGACCGATGGAGCGCCCCAAAAAAGAGCCGTTCAGTCGGCGGAAATTCATCCGAGGCGCGGCGCGGGTCGCCGCCATGACGGGGCTGGGCGGATTACTGAGCCGGCTGTTTGCCGGGAACACGGCCAGCGCGACCGTCTGGCAAATCGATCCCTCCAAATGCACGCGTTGCGGCAAGTGCGCGACGCATTGCGTGCTGGAGCAGTCGGCGGTGAAATGCGTCCATGGCTACGCGATCTGCGGCTATTGCCAGCTTTGCACCGGCTACTTCGGCCCTGAGCCAAACGAGCTTTCCACCGCCGCCGAAAATCAACTCTGCCCCACGGCGGCGATCAAGCGGACGTTTGTTGAAGATCCCTATTACGAATACAGCATCGACGAGAAACTCTGCATCGGCTGCGCCAAATGCGTGGAGGGGTGCAACCGATTCGGCAACGGCTCGCTGTTCCTGCAAGTGCGCCATGACCGCTGTCTGAACTGCAACGAGTGCGCCATCGCGCGGGAGTGCCCGGCGGCGGCTTTTGTGCGGGTGCCCGCAAGCCAGCCGTATCTGCTGAAGACGGCGCCGACGACTTCATGAGGATTGGACCGATGGGAAGCATGAGAGCTATGGGAAAAATGGGAGTCAGAGCAGCAGCGATGCTTCTCCTGTTCAGCGTGACCGCTTTTGCCGAGCAGCGGTTTCCGCCGCCGGACTTTGAGGGCGGCCATCAACTCCCGATAACCTCCACGCCTGCGGCCCGGGCGATTGCCTTCCAATATCTCGATGTGGCGGTGCTGGTCGGGGCGCTCGGCCTCGCGCTTTGGCTCATTTATCGGACGCGCTCGCGCAAAGGGCTCACCGCGCTTTCCATTTTCTCGGTCGCCTATTTCGGGTTCTGCCGGAAAGGGTGCATCTGCGCCATTGGCTCGGTTCAAAACGTCGCGCTCGGTCTGTTCGATCCGCATTATGCCCTGCCGCTGAGCGCCATAGCGTTCTTTCTAGCTCCGCTTGTGGTCGCGTTGTTTGCCGGACGCGCTTTCTGCTCCGCAGTCTGCCCTCATGGCGCCATCCAGGATCTCGTTTTGATCAAGCCCGTCAAAGTCCCCGCCTGGCTGGAGCACGCGTTGGGCTTGATCCCATATTTTTTCCTGGGGGCCGGGATGATCTTCGCTGCGACTGGCAGCGCGTTTGTCATTTGCCGGTTCGACCCATTCGTCCCGTTCTTCCGCTTCTCCGGAAGCACCGCGCTGCTTGCTTTGGGCGCTGCGTTCCTTGCGGTCGGCATGTTTGTGGGGCGGCCTTACTGCCGATTCCTCTGCCCCTACGGCGCACTGCTGGCGATGGCTTCCAGCCTTTCAAAATGGCGGGTGCGGGTGACGCCGGACACCTGCACGCAGTGCCGGCTTTGTGAGCACTCGTGTCCATACGGGGCCATGCGCGAACCGGCCAGCGACAGCGCGAATCCGAGGGAACTCGGCGCGGATCGCAAACGACTTGGCGGATTGCTGCTGCTCTTGCCGGTGCTGATTGCCTTGGGCGGATTCGCGGGCTCGAAGCTCGGTCCCGCCGCTTGCCGCGTGGACCGGACGGTGCATTTGGCCGAGCACTACGCGGCCAACCAAAAAGCCCCGATCCAAAATGGGGTGGCCACGCCCGAGGCTCTCGAACTGCAGCGGGCAGAAAAGAATCCGGAGGAACTGTTGGCGGCGGCACTCGCAATCCGTCACCGGTTCACGCTGGCCGGATGGCTGTTCGGCGCGTGGGTCGGGCTGGTGATCGGAGCCAAGCTGATTCTGCTTTCAGTGCGACAGAACCGTACCGACTTCGAGCCCGATCGCGCCGCATGCTATGCCTGTGCCCGCTGCTTTGAGTCGTGCCCGAGCGAACTGCTGCGGATAGGGATTGAACTCACGCGCCACCCCAAAGCTGTGGAGCACCACAGCACTACAAGACGCTACCGCGAACCGGATGGCGTCATGTGCCGCGCGCCAGCGTCTTGTAGTGCGTGCGGTGCTCCGCCGCTTTGGGAGAAGACTTTGATTTCACACAGAGCAACCAATTCAACGTTATGAGCGATCCCACCGCAGACCCGCGCCTCCGCGCCGCGCTAGCTATCGCCTTCATCGCGGGGCTCTTTTGCGTGCTGATCCTCGCCACGGTCGTCTTCCATCACGCCACGGCAGTCAACAACGATCCGTGGAAATCGCCGCAACTGCTGGCGCTCAAAGCCCAACTCCAGTCGGCCCCCAGGGACGAGCAGCTCAAGACGCAAATCCGCGAACTCGATTTGAAATACCGCCAGCGCTTCTTCCATCGGCTCGCGACCGACCGCACTGCGGGATGGCTGCTGCTTGGCGGCATGGCGGTTTTCCTGGTCGCGGCCAAACAGGTTGCCCGCGCGCGGAAACCGCTGCCCTCCCCGACACTTCATCCGGACGCATCCGCTCAGACCAAGCGCCAGGCCGCCAGCGCACGCCGGGCGGTTTCCATGGCCGGACTCGGACTCTGCGGGGCGTTCGCCGTTGTGGCTTTCAGAACTCCGACTCTCTTGCCGTCAACGTCCCTCGGCCTCCAAAAACCTTCCACTGCTTCCGCCACGAACCCCGTTAGCGATCTGCCGCCGCTCGCCGAGTTCCAAAAAAACTGGCCCCGATTCCGCGGGCCTGATGGCAGCGGCTTCACCAAAGACGGAAACCTTCCGCTTTCCTGGGATGGCAAAACCGGTTCGGGCATTCTCTGGAAATCGCCCATCCCTGCCCCCGGCTTCAACTCGCCCTTGGTCTGGAACGATCGCGTATTCATCTCCGGCGGCACGGCGGAAAAACGCGAGGTCTTCTGCTACGCCGCCGCTGATGGCAAGCTCCTCTGGCAGCGCGCCATTGACAACGTGCCGGGCAGCCCGGCGAAAGCGCCGGAAATCTCAGACTCCACAGGTTATGCGGCTCCGACGATGGCTGCCGATGGGCGGCGCGTGTATGCGATCTTTGCCACGGGCGATCTCGCAGCGGTAGCCTTCGATGGCACGCTGGCTTGGTCCAAGCATCTTGGCGTTCCCAAAAACCAGTATGGCCACGCCACATCCCTAGGCATCTGGCAGGGAAAAGTCCTCGTGCAGCTCGATCAGGGCGAAAGCGAGCCGGGCAATTCCAAGCTGATCGCGTTCGATGGCGCGAGCGGAAAAGTGGTTTGGGAAAAATCGCGGCCCGTGGCGAGTTCGTGGGCCTCGCCGATCGTGATCGAAGCGGCGGGAAAAACCCAAATCATCACGCTTGGCGTGCCGTGGGTGACGGCTTACTCCATGACGGACGGGGCCGAACTCTGGAAGGCGGCACTGCTCGAAGGCGAAATTGCCCCATCGCCGATTTATGCCGGAGGCTTGGTGTGCGTGATCTGTCCGTCTTCGAAAATGATCGCGATCCGGCCGGACGGTTCCGGCGACGTGACCAAGACCCATGTGGCCTGGACCAGCGAAGAAAACCTGCCTGACGTCACCACGCCTGCGACCAACGGCAACCGCATTTTCTACGTGACGAGCAGCGGACAGGTGACCTGCCTTGACGCGAAGACCGGCAAGAAAGCGTGGGACCACGACGTGGCGATGGAAGTGCAATCCTCACCGGTGATCGCGGGGGAGCGGGTCTATATCATGGGAACCAGCGGCGAGACGCTAGTCATCGATGCCGCCGGGCCTGAATACAAGGAAATCGGCAAAGGGAGCATCGGGGACAAGTTCTACGCGAGCGCAGCGTTTGCGGGCGGCAGGATTTATCTGCGTGGAAACGGCTTCTTATATTGCATCGGGGTGAAGGAGAGCGCGGGAGTCCAGCCCCAAAGCGGCGGAGCACCGCACGCACTACAAGACGCTGGCGCGCGAAACGAGGGGTCCTCTGCCGCGCGAAGCGCCTTGGAGTGCGGCGGCCCTCCGCCGCCTTGGGAGGGGACGCCGACATCCGTTGCGCCTCCGATCAGTCCTCGTCCCCCATTAATGCGCTCGTTCCAAAACTCACCCGACGGAACGAGGGTGGAACGCACTTGCAACGGCAATTCCATTGCGGGAGGTGACTCTCGTTTGCAGCTCCAATCGATTGAGCACACCGTCGGCGCAATAGAGTTGCGCAGACAATTGCGTTCCCTCCTCCTTCCGTCGGAGGAGTTTGGGGACGAGCGCAGAAACGAGAGCAACGAGAACAGGGAACGAGGACAAACAGGAAGGGGGGCATCGGACCATGCCTGACTTCGACCTCACCTTCACCGACGAAGCCGTGGCGCGGATTGGGCGGAGTCCGGAGTCGCTCATCCCGACGTTGCAAACGTTGCAGGATCGATATGGCTACCTGCCGGAACAGGCGTTGCGGCGGGTCTGTGAAACAACGGAAATCACTCCGGCTGCGATTGCTGGCGTCTCGACCTTTTACGACATGTTCCGCCACAAGCCGGCGGGCAAGTCGATCGTGCGCGTCTGCCGCGGGACGGCGTGCCATGTCTCGGGTGCGGACCGCGTCGAAGACTCGCTGCGCCGCCATCTGCATATCCCGGCTGGCGATGACACCGATGCCGATCGCCAGTTTACGGTGGAGCCGGTCGCATGCCTTGGCTGCTGCACGCTGGCGCCCGTGGTTAAAATCGACGAGATGGTGGTTGGCCATGTCAGTGCCGAGAAAGTGCCGGAATTGATTCGTGAATTTCAAGCGGCTCAGGACGCGAGCAGCGCGGAGAAATCCACCGAGTTGCCCGGCCAACCCAGCGAGAATGACACGCCCTTGCCCGCCATTCATGTAGGCCTGGGTTCCTGTTGTATCGCCAAAGGGAGCGACCAGCTCTTTCACGCGCTCCACGATTCCGCCAAAGCGTCCGGCGCGGAAGTGATCGTCAAGCGCGTCGGCTGCGTCGGGATGTGTCATCGAACGCCAATGATCGAGGTGCTCATTCCCGGCAAGCCGAGCCTGTTCTACGCGGATCTGACTCCGGCGGAAGCGCCCGCCCTGATCGCGAGACATTTCCCGCCGCGCAACGTGTTCAAGCGCGCCTCGCAGCTCTGGACCCGCACGCTCGATGCCATTCTTTTGGATAGCGAGCAAAACGTGGAAGAGAACGCCATTACTCGGCTCGACGCGCCGGTGAAGGCGTTCCTCGGCAAGCAGGTCCACATTGCCACCGAACACTTTGGAAAAGTCGATCCGCTCGACCTCGAAGAATACCTCGCTCAAGACGGCTTCAACGCGCTTCGGCGGGTTCTGAACGAGTTGCAACCGGCGGCGACCCTCGATATTATTGAGAAATCAGGCCTGCGCGGACGCGGCGGCGCAGGGTTCCCGAGCGGCCAGAAATGGCGGATCGTTCACGGCCAGCCTGGCCCTGAGAAATACGCGATTTGCAACGGCGACGAGGGCGATCCCGGCGCGTTCATGGATCGGATGATTTTGGAGTCGTTCCCGTTCCGAGTGCTGGAGGGACTGGCCATTGCCGCGGTCGCTGTGGGCGCCCACGAAGGCATTTTCTACATCCGGCACGAATACCCGCTCGCCGTCAAACGCGTGCGCGCGGCCATTGCCGAACTCGAAAAGCGGGGCTGGATCGGTGAGAAGCTGCTCGGCAGCGACTACCCATTGCGACTCACAATCATGGAGGGGGCGGGCGCGTTTGTCTGCGGCGAGGAGACCGCGCTCATCGCCTCCATTGAGGGCAAACGCGGGATGCCCAAACTGCGGCCGCCGTTTCCGGCAGTATCCGGGCTGTGGGGCAGGCCGACGCTGATCAACAACGTCGAGACTCTGGCGCTGGTGCCTTGGATCATACGAAATGGCGCGGAGAGTTTCGCGGCGATCGGCACGGCGAAGAGCAAGGGGACCAAGGTGTTCGCGCTTGCGGGTCACGTTTCGCGCGGGGGCCTGATTGAGGTGCCGATGGGCACCACCATTCGCGAAATCGTAGAGGAGATCGGCGGTGGCGTTCCCGAGGGGCGGCACTTCAAGGCGGTGCAGATCGGCGGGCCTTCGGGCGGATGCGTTCCTGCGCGGCTGGCAGATACTCCGGTCGATTACGAATCGCTCCGAGACGTTGGCGCGATCATGGGTTCGGGCGGGCTCGTGGTGCTCGATAGCTCGGCCTGTATGGTCGATATGGCCCGGTATTTTCTTCAGTTCACGCAAGAGCAGTCGTGCGGCAAATGTACGTTCTGCCGCGTCGGCACCAAGCGGATGCTGGACATCCTTGAACGGCTCTGCGCCGGAAAAGCGCAACGCCAGCATTTGGAAGAACTGGAGCGGCTCGCCGCCCAAGTCGGCGCGGGAAGCCTTTGCGGGCTCGGCAAGACGGCGCCGAATCCGGTGCTCACCACGCTTCGCTATTACCGTGACGAATACGAAGCGCATCTCCGGGGCGAGTGCCCGGCGGGCAAGTGTTCCGCCTTGGTAAGCTACTTGGTCACGGAAGAATGCACCGGCTGCACCCTTTGCGCTCAACATTGTCCCGTGGACGCCATCGCGATGACGCCTTACGCCCGGCACACGATCAATCTGGACCTCTGCACGCGCTGCGATACGTGCCGCAAAGTCTGTCCGCATCAAGCAATCGAGGTCAAATGAGGATCACCATCGACGGCCAGGAAGTGGAACTTGAGCACGGTCAAAGCGTGCTGGAGGGTGCGCGCAAACTCGGCATCGACATCCCGACGCTCTGTCATTTGGAGAAATGCGGGTCGCTCACGACGTGTCTTGTTTGCCTTGTGAAGGTGAATGGGCGGCTCATTCCATCGTGCGGGACCCAAGCGGTCGAGGGAATGATTGTCGAGAGCGAGATCGACGAAGTCCATGAGGCCCGCCGCACCGCGCTCGAACTTCTCTTTAGCGATCACGTCGGCGACTGCCTCTCGCCCTGCCACCGGCTTTGCCCGTTGCAACTCAACATCCCGGTGATGATCCGGCAGATCGAGTCGGGAACTCTGGATGCGGCTGCGGCGACCATCCGGCAATCGCTCCCACTCGCTGCGGTTTTGGGTCGGCTTTGTCATCACCCTTGCGAACAAGGTTGCCGACGCGCGCCCGCCGACGGTTCCGCGGCCATCCGCGAGATGGAACGCTTCGCGGCAGACCACGATCTGGCACAGCCCGAGTCCCAGCTCCCTTCCCGAAAACCTTCCACGGGGAAATCGGTGGCCATTGTTGGCGCGGGGCCGGCTGGATTATCAGCCGCGTACCATCTTGCCCGGCAGGGGCACGCGGTCACGGTGATCGACCGGAGGGAACGCGCCGGAGGCTCTCTGCGCGGGGTTTCGGAAACGCAGCTCCCAAGTGCGGTGTTGGACAACGAAATCGCGCAGCTTGAGCGGCTCGGAATCACCTTTCGGCTCGGGACCGAGCTTAGTGTTGAAGAAAGGAGCGTGGGCGTCCCGCCCGCGCCGGCGAGCGGCCAAGATGGCCACTCTCCTATTGAAAGGAGCGTGGGCGTCCCGCCAGCGCCGGAAAGCGGCCAAGATGGCCACTCTCTTATTGAAAGGAGCGTGGGCGTCCCGCCAAGTGTGTTCGGGTTGATATGTGCTGAGGACCAAAGGTCCGTCCCATACCAGCCTGGGGCATCGCCCCAGGAAAATCCGCAAAACGAAGCAGGGCTGAAGGCCCGCCCCATTTCGGGCGCGGAACAATGGGTCGGGCCTTCAGCCCTTGAGGTTTCTCCCTCGAAAACCTGGGGCGCTGCCCCAGGCTGGTATGGGGCCGCGCCGTTGGCGCTGAGCATCCAAGACCTGACCCGCGAGTTCGATGCCGTCTTGCTGACCGTTGGCGAAGTGGCCGTTCCCGAACGCGACAAGCTTGGCGTTGCCGCCAGTCCCACCGGCATCAAAGTCGATCCCAATACTTTCCAAACCAGTCTGCCGTCCGTCTTTGCCGCAGGCAGCGCCGTCAAGCTGGCCAAGCAACTTATCCGCGCCATGGCCGACGGAAAAAGCGCAGCGGAGTGCATGTACCGTTTTCTGCTCGGCCAGGAAATCCGGCGCGCTGAAAAGCCGTTCTCGAGCGTGATGGGGCGGATCGAGCCCGGTGAATTGCAGGTTTTTCTGCGCGGGCTTACGATTGGCAGCCAACTCGCTTCCAAGCAACCGCCCACGCCGCAAGATGCGGCGGCAGAAGCGGCTCGCTGCCTGCATTGCGATTGCCGCTCTGCGGGAAATTGCGCGCTCCAGCATTACGCCCAAACCTACGGAGCGGATGCAAACCGGTTCCGCTCAAAGCGGGCGGCATTCGAGCAGCAAGTTCAGCCCGGCGGGGTGATTTTCGAGCCGGGGAAATGTATCCTTTGCGGCATCTGCGTGAAGCTGACCGAGATGGCAGGCGAGCCGTTGGGACTCACCTTCATCGGGCGCGGTTTTGAAGTCCGACTCGCAACGCCGTTCAACCACACCATCGAGGAAGGGCTGCGGAAGGTCGCTCAGGAGTGCGTGAAGCATTGCCCCACCGGGGCGTTGGCGATATTGTAGCCGGGGTATCGAGTCGGCTATAACACCTCCGCTCTGAGTTCCGGGATGGCGGTGAAGGTAGCGTGAATTGGGTTTATAGGTTTGACGATCGGGCTCTGAAGGAACTCAAAAAGCTTGATCGCCAAGCCCAAAGGCAGATCATTTCCTATCTTGACGAGCGAGTCGCTGGAACCGAAAGCCCGCGACGGTTTGACAAGCCACTGAAGGCGAATCTGGCTGGCCTTTGGCGTTACCGCATTGGCAATTACCGTATCCTTTGCCAGATTGTCGACGGCCAGTTGCTGGTGGTCGTGGTTGCCGTTGACAATCGGAAAAATATCTACGAATAGCGGACGAGACGGCATCTGCCTGCATCTCAAAATCCCGGATTGCGCTGCACTCCCCTTTGGCGCGATGCTCCGGGCATTCCCAAAATGCAAACTCTCGATCGAAACCTAGGGGAGAGATTCGCTGCCGCGCGCGATCAGGCGGTTGCCGCGCTTTTGGAGGAGCGCGACCCGGCGGGACACTGGACGGGGGAGCTTTCCAGCAGTGCGCTAGCGACCGCGACGGCGGTTTGCGCCCTGGCAATGGTTGCGCGGAATTCGGCGAGGCCACGCCCGGAACTCGGGCCATTGATTCGTGGCGGGCTCGCCTGGCTGGCTGCCCACGTCAATGCCGATGGCGGCTGGGGCGATACCGTGCGTAGCTTTAGCAACATCAGCACGACCACCCTGGTATGGGCTGCGTTCGGAGCGGCGCGGGAAGCGGCAGAGCACTACCTTGACACGGTAGGGGTCGCTGAGAAGTGGTTGGTAACCAACGGCTGCTGCACCGCAGAATCCTCTGCATCGGGAACATTCCGCGGTGCGCGGATTTGCCCGGCCCGGCTCGCCCGACAAATCGCCGCCCGTTATGGAAAAGACCGCACTTTTTCAATTCCGATTCTGACCATGTGCGCCATTTCGGGCCGCTTGGGGGAAGATAAGTCGGCATGGCGTCACGTCATCCAATTGCCGTTCGAACTGGCGGCGCTTCCGGCACAGTGGTTCGGGGCGATTCGACTGCCGGTGGTCAGTTACGCGTTGCCGGCGTTGATTGCCATCGGGCAGGTGCGCCATCATTTCCGGCCAACCCGAAATCCGCTGACGCGGCTTTTTCGCGAGGCCGCTCGCAAGCGCACGTTGCGGATCCTTGCGTCGATCCAGCCTAAGAATGGCGGATTTCTGGAAGCGACGCCGCTCACCGCTTTTGTGACCATGAGCCTTGCGGCGATGGGGCTGAGCGAGCGCTCGGTGGCGGTCCGCGGGACCGATTTTCTCGTCAAATCGGTCCGCTCAGATGGGAGCTGGGCGATCGATTCGAACCTGAACACCTGGGTTACGACGCTCGCGGTCAATGCGCTGGGGGAAAAGCGGTTCAGCCAAGGGGAGGCGGGCACGATTCGCGATTGGCTGCTCGCTCAGCAATATCGGCAGGTTCATCCGTACACCAACGCCGCGCCCGGAGGCTGGGCTTGGACGAGCCTGCCGGGCGGCGTGCCGGACGCCGACGACACGGCCGGGGCACTGCTGGCGCTTCGACGGCTCGGGCCAGCGGATGAGGCGACCCGCAGGGCGATCGCCGATGGAGCGCGCTGGCTGATGGATTTGCAGAATCGCGATGGCGGGATTCCGACCTTTTGCAAGGGTTGGGGCGCTCTCCCTTTCGACCGGAGCAGCCCCGATATCACCGCTCATGCGCTCCGGGCGTGGGTAGAGTGGATGGATGAGTGCCCCAGTATTTTGGAGCCAGCGATTTCGCGGGCATTGCGGTTTCTTGCCGGCAGCCAGAAAGCGGACGGTTCCTGGATTCCGCTTTGGTTCGGGCATCAGGAATCGGCGGACGATGAAAATCCGCTCTACGGAACGGCGCGAGTGTTGACGGCGCTGTGGGTGGTGGCGGCGAAGGGACGGTGGCCCGTGGCGATTGAACTGGCCGCCAAAGCGGAGCGCTGGCTGTTGGTAAACCAGAATCCGGATGGCGGCTGGGCCGGAGCGCCGGGGGCGGCCTCGACGGTCGAGGAAACGGCATTGGCGATCGGAGCGCTGGCCGGTGCTGAATGCGACCTTCGCGCCTTCGCGTCTTCGCGTGACACAAAAGGACTCACGCGAAGACGCGAAGGCGCGAAGGGGGGCAGGACTTGGCGAGTGGAAGCGCCAGCTAACGCTTCGGGTCTGAGCGCCGGTGGCGCGGAAGCATACCAGCTTGGGGCATCGCCCCAGGAATTACATTTAAAGAATGATTCAGGGCTGAAGGCCCGAAGCATCGACCGGGAAAAAATGTGCATCGGGCCTTCAGCCCTGGTTCGTATTTTACGGAAAAACCTAGGCCGCTGGCCTAGGCTGGTATGCGGTCAGGCCTTTGGCCCTAAGGCGCCAAACACATGCGAATCGGGAGACTGGGAACGAGCGAATACGGATCGAAGCGGCAGGGATGCCGCTTCTACTGTGGCAGCGGCTTCCAGCCGCTCCCGCATGGGGAACGAATTCCATGCGAACGCAAGGGAGCTTGCCCTTGGACGCGGCATCTCCTGGCTGGTGGAGCGCGTGGAGTCGGGTCAATGGCAGGAGCCTGCGCCCATTGGATTTTACTTTGCCCGGCTCTGGTATTTTGAGCGGCTTTATCCGTTTATTCTTGCTGCGGGCGCGTTCGAGGCATGCGACACTCACGCCACGAAATGACCGCAGTTCGCCCAATAAGTTGTAGCCTAAGTTCGCTCTCCCCTTTTACACTCCTCTTTAGCTAAAATCCCCAGTCCACATTCTTATGGATGTCTCTATTCTCGCCCGAGCGCAATTCGCGTTTACCATCGCGTTTCACTATATTTATCCGCCGCTTTCCATCGGGCTTGGCCTGATCCTCGTGGCCATTGAAGGCCTATGGCTGGCGACCGAACAGCCCATTTATCATCAAATGGCCAAGTTCTGGACGAAGGTCTTCGCCCTCACCTTCGCCATCGGAGTCGCCACTGGCATCGTGATGGAATTTGAGTTTGGAACGAATTGGGCGACTTACTCGCGCTACGTCGGCGACGTGTTTGGAAGCGCCCTGGCGGCCGAGGGCATCTTCGCCTTCTTCCTGGAGTCGGGCTTTCTCGCGGTCCTGCTCTTTGGCTGGGACAAGGTCGGCCCCAAGCTCCACTTTTTCTCCACCTGCATGGTCTGCCTCGGGGCGCACTTCAGCGCAGTCTGGATCATCGTGGCAAACTCCTGGCAGCAGACCCCGGCCGGCTATCACATTGTCGGCGAGGGGCTGAAAGCCCGCGCGGAGATCACCGATTTCTGGGCGCTGGTCTTCAATCCGTCGTCCATGGACCGGCTGACGCACACGGTTTGCGGCGCCTGGCAGGCGGGCGCGTGGATGGTGGTGAGCGTCAGCGCGTGGTATCTGCTCAAGAACAAGCACATCGAATTTGCCAAACGCTCGCTCAAAATCGGGCTGGCGGTGGCGCTCCTGGCTTCCATTCTTCAGCTCGATACCGGGCATGACAGCGCAGTGGGCGTGGCGAAGAATCAGCCCGCCAAGCTCGCCGCCTTCGAGGGCCATTATGCGACCGCCCCCGCTCCGCTCTATCTGTTCGGCTGGGTCGACGACAAGGGCCAGCAGGTCCGCTTCGGCCTCGGCATTCCGCGCTTGCTGAGCTATCTCATCCATGGCGAAACAGAGAAGCCGGTGACCGGCCTCAACGAATTCAAAGTGGAGGATCGGCCCCCGGTGAATTTCGTGTTCCAGACCTACCACGCCATGGTGGCGATCGGGATGGGGCTCATCGCCCTGGCGGTATTCTCGGTGGCGCAGGCGTGGCGGGGCAAGCTCTGGCGGCAACGCTGGCTTTTGGGGCTGCTCGTCGTGGCGGTGCTCGGGCCGCAACTGGCCAATCAACTCGGCTGGTTCTCGGCTGAGGTCGGCCGGCAGCCGTGGATCGTCTATGGGTTGCTGCGCACTTCCGATGGGCTCTCGAAGCTCGTAAAGGCCGAGGCGATCGTCGCTTCGCTTGTGATGTTCACCTTCATTTACAGTCTGCTCTTTGCCGTTTTCGTTTATCTCCTGAACCACAAAATCCAACACGGGCCGGACGAAGCCGATCTGAATCCGCCCGGACCGCTCGCCAAAATCCTTCACGAACCCCGCGCCGATGCCTGATCTACCTATTCTCAATATTGTCTGGTTCGTCCTGGTCGGGGTGCTCCTGACCGGGTACGCCATGCTCGACGGCTTCGATCTCGGGGTCGGTATCCTGCATCTCTTCACCAAGACCGACAAGGAACGGCGGATCATGATCAACTCGATCGGCCCCGTCTGGGACGGCAACGAAGTCTGGCTCGTCACCGGCGGCGGCGCGCTCTTCGCGGCGTTCCCGATGGTCTATGCCACGGTCTTCTCGGGGTTTTACCTGGCGTTCATGCTCTTGCTGGCGGCGCTGATCTTCCGCGCGGTCGCCATCGAGTTCCGGAGCAAACAACCGATGGGTTGGTGGCGCAAGATGTGGGACATCGGCTTTAGCACCGGCAGCTTTCTCTCCAGCCTGCTCATTGGGGTGGCGCTTGGAAACATCGCCTATGGCGTTCCCCTGGACGCCGACCATGAATTCACCGGCAACCTGCTGACGATGCTTCATCCTTATGCGTTGATCCTGGGGGTCACCACCGTGGCGCTCTTTGCCATGCACGGCGCCATCTATGTCGTGATGAAAACCGAGGGCGAACTCCATGACAAGATCCGCGGCTGGGTTAATCGCTGCATCATCGTGTTCATCATCTGCTACGCCATGGCCACCATCGCCACGCTCCTCTACGTGCCGCACATGACTGTAACCATCAAGGCGCATCCGTGGATGTTTGGCATTGCGATCCTCAACATGCTGGCCATCGCCAACATCCCGAGGGAGATCCACCACGGGCGCGACTTCAACGCGTTCTTCTCATCCTGCGCCAGCATGATTGCGCTGATGACCCTCTTCGGGATCGGCATGTTTCCGAACATGGTCTTTTCCAATCCGAGCCCGGAGAACAGCCTCAATATCGTCAACGCGGCCTCCTCGCAGAAGACCCTCTCGATCATGCTGACGATCGCGGTCATCGGCGTGCCGATCGTGCTCACCTATACCGTCTGCATCTACCGGATTTTCCGTGGGAAAGTGAAGCTCGATTCGGCGAGTTATTAACCCGAGAAGCCGCTAGGGAGAATGGGACTGATGGGACTGATGGGACTGATGGGACCTATTGGACTGACATAGGTGGCAGGATCGGTGGAGCTGCGGGGAGTGAAGGGGCGGATGCGACTGAGGCAACCTGGGGGAGTGCTGTGCCTGATGAATAGAAGCGAACGTACTGGACTCGTCGCTTTGACACAGCTGAA
>JBAXSN010000007.1:0-39909 GCA_037130675.1 Verrucomicrobiota bacterium | reverse complement strand
CGATCCCAAAATGAGCGCCCTGGAGTGCCAGCGCGAAGGCCAGACCTTCAGCGCGCCGCTCCACATCACCTTCCGGCTCGCCGACGAAAAGGGGACCAAGGAAGAGAAAGTTTACATGGGCGAAATTCCGCTCATGACCCCGCAGGGGACTTTCGTGATCAACGGCGCGGAACGCGTCGTGGTTAGCCAGTTGCACCGTTCGCCCGGTATTGCGTTTGAATCGTCGATCCACCTCAACGGCAAGGTGCTCTTCAGCTTCCGCATCATTCCCGATCGCGGTTCCTGGTTGGAAGTTCAGTTCGACACGAACGACCTGCTTTACATTTACCTCGACCGCCGCAAGCGCCGTCGGAAGTTCCTCGCCACCACGTTCCTGCGCGCCATCGGCTACGGCAGCGACGAGGAGATCATCAAGCTTTTCTACACGATCGAAGACCTCACCCTCAGCGAGAAGCTCGAGGAAGACGAGATCGCCAGCAAGGTGCTCATCCGCGACATCCGCGATGGGGAAATCACCGTGGCCCGCGCGTTTGAACCGCTGACCAAAGCGACCATCCGCCAGGTGATCGCCCTCGGCATCGGCAAGGTGCAGGTGGTCGATACCAAGCTCGACGACACGATCATCAAGGCTCTTAAGAAAGATCCGGCCCACGACGAAGAAGAGGCCCTGAAGGACATCTATCGCCGTCTGCGCCCTGGGGACCCACCCACGGTGCCGAACGCCCGCGGCCTGCTCAAGCGGCTCTTCTTCGATCCGAAGAAGTACGATCTCGGACGTGTCGGACGGTACAAGCTCAACCAGAAGCTCGGCCTCGAGGTGAACCTCAACGAGCGCGTCATGACGAAGGAAGACTTCATCGGCGCGATGAAGTACCTCATCGGCCTGCGTTCCGGCGACGGCATGCTCGACGACATCGATCATCTCGGCAGCCGCCGCGTGCGGACCGTGGGTGAATTGCTCGCCAACCAGTGCCGGGTCGGTCTGGCCCGCACCGAGCGCCTCGTCAAGGAGCGCATGACTTTGTTCGACGTGAACATCGAGGGGATGACCCCGCAGAAGCTCATCAATCCGAAGGCGCTCAGCGCCGTGATTCGTGACTTCTTCGGTCGCTCCCAGCTCTCGCAGTTCATGGATCAGACGAACCCGCTCGCCGAACTGACCCACAAGCGCCGTCTGTCGGCCCTCGGGCCAGGCGGTCTCTCCCGGGATCGCGCCGGCTTCGAAGTCCGTGACGTTCATCCGTCGCACTACGGCCGTATTTGTCCGATTGAGACTCCTGAAGGACCGAACATCGGTCTGATCAGCTCGATGTCCACTTTCGCCCGCATCAACGATTTCGGCTTCATCGAGACGCCGTATCGCCGGGTTGAGAACTCACGGGTTACCGAGAAGATCGATTTCCTCACCGCGGATCGCGAAGAGAATTACCTTGTCGCCCAGGCCAACGTGCCGATCGACGACAAGGGCAACTTCCTCACCGAGAAAGTGGCGATCCGTTACCGGGGCGACTTCCTTGAAGTGGAACCCTCGAAGGTTCACTACATGGACATCTCGCCCAAGCAGTTGGTCTCCGTGGCCGCCGGCTTGATTCCGTTCCTCGAACACGATGACGCCAACCGCGCCTTGATGGGTTCGAACATGCAACGCCAGGGCGTGCCGCTTCTCGTTTCCGAGTCGCCGCTCGTCGGCACCGGCATGGAAGGCAAAGTGGCCCGCGACTCGAAGGCCGTGATTTTGGCTGAAGCCGACGGCATTGCCGCCTCGGTGACGGCCGACCTGATCGTGGTCACGAAGGACGGCTCGATGCCCGAAGGCAAAAAGAAGATCAAGCAGGACCCGTCCGAAGGCATTTACGTCTATGAACTGCGCAAGTTCATGCGTTCGAACGCCGGAACGTGCGTCAATCAGAAGCCGATCATCAAAAAGGGTGAAAAGATCACCAAGGGCCAGGTCATTGCAGACGGCCCGAACACCCAGTTGGGCGAACTCGCCCTGGGCCGCAACGTGCTCGTCGCGTTCACGCCTTGGAACGGGTACAACTTCGAAGACGCTATTCTGATTTCCGAGAAGATCGTGAAGGAGGACATCTACACCTCCATTCACATCGACGAATTCGAAATCGGCGCCCGCGACACCAAGCTCGGGCCTGAAGAAATCACGCGGGACATCCCGAATGTCTCTGAGGAAGCGCTCCGCAACCTCGGACCGGACGGCGTCATTCGCATCGGTGCGGAAGTCAAACCCGGCGACATTCTCGTCGGCAAGATCACTCCCAAGAGCGAGACCGAGCTGGCTCCTGAAGAGCGCCTCCTGCGCGCCATCTTCGGCGAGAAAGCCGCGGACGTTAAGGACACTTCGCTGACCGTGCCCTCCGGCACCTACGGCATCGTGATGGACGTCAAAGTCTCCTCGCGCAAAGAAATCGCGAAGTCGAAACTGACTCCCGCCGAGACCAAGCGCCAGATGAAGGCCGCTTCCGAAGAGTTGACCCGCCGCCGGGACGAACTCCACGAGCAGTTGACCGAAGCGCTCTCGAACATCCTTCTGGGTGAAAAGATCCCGCTCGACGTGGTCAACGCCCAAACCGGCGAGATCATCATTCCGGCCAACCGCAAGATCACCAAGACGCTGCTGCGCAAGCTCGCGAGCGTTTATGATCATGTCGAAATCGACCCGAGCCCGATCCGCAACAAGATCCGCGAGATCATCGGCCAGTTCGAGCACCGCTTCCAGGAGCTCGAGATGGAAACCGAGCGTTCGATGGACCGCATCGAAGCCGGCGACGAAATCGACCCCGGCATCATCAAGCAGGTCAAAGTCTATATCGCCAGCAAGCGGAAACTCTCCGTTGGTGACAAGATGGCAGGCCGCCACGGGAACAAGGGCGTTGTCGCCCGGATCGTTCCCGAAGAGGACATGCCGTTCCTCGCGGACGGCACCCCGGTTGAGATCGTGCTCAACCCGCTGGGCGTGCCTTCGCGTATGAACGTCGGCCAGGTTCTTGAAACCCACCTCGGCGTAGCCGCCAAGGCGCTCGGGTTCAAGGTCGCCACGCCGGTGTTCGACGGTATCGACGAAGGCCGCATCTTCGACTATCTCAAGCAAGCCAAGAAAGTGGACGGTTACACCTGGATCGGCGACGGCCAGGACGGAACCATCGCCGGCAAGGCGCAGCTCTTCGACGGGCGCACCGGGGATGCCTTCGACCAGCAGGTCGTGGTCGGCTACATCTACATGCTGAAACTGGGCCACTTGGTTGCCGACAAGATCCACGCCCGTGCGGTTGGACCTTACTCGTTGGTTACCCAGCAGCCGCTGGGTGGCAAGGCGCAGTATGGTGGCCAGCGCTTCGGCGAAATGGAGGTGTGGGCGCTCGAAGCTTACGGCGCAGCCTATACCTTGCAGGAACTTCTCACCGTCAAGTCCGACGACGTGCAAGGCCGCACCCGGATCTACGAGTCGATCGTCAAAGGTGACAACTCGCTCGAAGCCGGCACGCCGGAATCGTTCAACGTTCTTATCAAGGAAATGCAAAGTCTTTGCCTCGATGTGCGCGTCGGCTCCCAAACGCCGGTGCTTCCCGAAGGCCTCGTGTAATTAACCAGCGCAACCGATTAGAATTCGCACCACGCAATTCGTATGAGTGATTCAAACTTTCGTGAACTTTTCACCGCCGGTCGCGGAACCGGCTTTGACCAGGTTGCCATCAGCGTAGCCTCTCCGGACTCGATCCGGAGTTGGAGCAGCGGCGAGGTCAAAAATCCTGAAACCATCAACTACCGGACGTTCAAGCCGGAAAAGGGCGGCCTTTTCTGCGAGCGCATCTTCGGTCCCACCCGGGACTGGGAGTGCTCCTGCGGCAAGTACAAGCGCATCAAGCACAAGGGCGTTATCTGCGATCGCTGCGGCGTCGAAGTGACGCTCTCCCGCGTGCGCCGCGAGCGCATGGGCCACATCGAACTGGCCGTGCCCGTTTCGCACATCTGGTTCTACAAGTGCATGCCTTCGCGCATCGGCTTGATGCTGGATATGTCCAGCCGCCAGCTTGAGCGCGTGATCTATTACGAGGATTACATCGTGATCGATCCGGGCAACACTCCGTTGACCCGCTGCCAGCTCCTCACCGAGAACGAATACCGCGAAGCGCTCGACCAGTACGGCGACGGCGCTTTCAACGCGGGAATGGGCGCCGAAGGCATCCGCCTTCTCCTTTCCCAGACCGATCTCGCCACGCTCAACAAAGAGCTGGAAGAGCAGATGGGTACCACCCGTTCCAAGCAGATCCGCAAGAAGCTGGCCAAGCGCCTGAAGCTCGTCCAGGGCTTCATGACTTCGCACAGCCGCCCGGAATGGATGATCCTCGACGTGCTTCCCGTCATTCCTCCCGATCTTCGCCCGCTGGTTCCGCTCGAAGGCGGTCGGTTCGCGACTTCGGATTTGAACGACCTTTACCGTCGCGTCATCAACCGCAACAACCGTCTCAAAAACCTGCTCCAGCTCAAGACTCCGGAAGTCATTATCCGGAATGAAAAGCGCATGTTGCAGGAAGCCGTGGACGCTTTGTTCGACAACGGCCGCCATGGCCGCGCCGTGACGGGGGCAGGCAATCGCCCGCTCAAATCCCTCTCCGACATGCTCAAGGGCAAGGGCGGACGCTTCCGTCAGAACTTGCTCGGCAAGCGCGTCGATTACTCGGGCCGTTCGGTCATCGTTATCGGACCGGAACTCAAGCTCAACCAGTGCGGTCTTCCCAAGAAGATGGCGCTCGTTCTGTTCGAGCCCTTTATCATTCGCCGCCTCAAGGAACTCGGCTACGTGCACACCGTGCGCTCGGCCAAGAAGATGATCGAGCGCCAGACCCCGGAGGTTTGGGACATTCTCGACGAGGTAACCCGCGGGCATCCAGTGCTCCTCAACCGTGCGCCCACGCTGCACCGCTTGTCCATCCAGGCTTTCGAACCGCAGTTGATCGAAGGCGAAGCCATTCGCGTTCATCCGCTGGTTTGTACCGCTTACAACGCGGACTTCGACGGCGACCAGATGGCCGTTCACGTGCCGCTCTCCATTGAAGCACAAATGGAAACGCGCATGCTCATGATGGCGCCCAACAACATCTTCTCGCCATCGAGCGGGAAGCCGATCACCACGCCTTCACAGGACATCACCCTCGGGTGCTACTACCTGACGCAGAACCCGCGCAAGACCACCGTCCCTTCGAGACTCCCGCTCTTCAGCGAAGTCTCCGAGGTCGAGTTTGCGCAGTCCGCGGGCAAGTTGCAGATTGCCGACCGGATTCGCTATGTGAATCCCGACTTCGGCAACACGACCCATTACGGCAACAAGGATCTCAAGATCATCGAGACCACGGCGGGCCGCGTTCTTTTCAACGCGATCTGGCCAAAAAACCTCGGCTTCTTCAACAAAGCTGCCGGCAAGAAGCAGCTCTCGGACATCATCTGGCGCTGTTATCAGGTGGGCGGCCAAGCCAAGACCGTCGAGACCCTCGATTTGCTCAAGGAACTCGGCTTCAAGTGGGCGACCAAGGCGGGGATCTCCATTGGTATTTGCGACATGATCATTCCTTCCGAGAAGAAGGTTGAACTTGAACGCGCTTACAAGGAAATCGCCGTCGTTGAGAAGCAGTATCGCAGCGGTATCATCACCGACGGCGAACGCTACAACAAGGTCATCGACATTTGGACCCACGCCGGCGAACAGATCTCGAACGTCATGTTCCAGACCCTCGAACACAACGAGGGCCGAAAGGATCTCAACCCGGTTTACGTCATGGTCGATTCCGGCGCTCGTGGTAACCGCCAGCAGGTCAAGCAGTTGGCCGGTATGCGCGGTTTGATGGCCAAGCCCTCGGGCGAAATCATCGAACGCCCGATTACGTCGAACTTCCGCGAAGGCCTCACCGTTCTCGAATACTTCATCTCCACGCACGGCGCCCGTAAGGGTCTGGCCGACACCGCACTCAAGACCGCTGACTCGGGTTACCTGACCCGCAAGCTGGTCGATTGCGCTCAGGACGTGATCATCACCGAAGAAGATTGCGGCACGGTCAACGGCATCGTGGTTCGTTCCATCTACGAAGGCGACGAAGAAGTGGTCGATCTCGGCCAGCGTATCGTTGGCCGCGTAAGCTGCGAATCGATTCTCGATCCGGTCACCAACACCAAGCTCGTCAAGCCGAACCAACTCATCGACGAAATCACCGCCAACCAAGTCGTGAAAATCGGCGTGGAACAGCTCAAGATTCGTTCGGTGCTCACCTGCGAATCCAAGCGCGGCGTTTGCGTCCGTTGCTACGGCCGCAACCTGGCGAACGGACTCCCCGTCAAGCTTGGCGAGGCGGTCGGCATCATTGCCGCCCAGTCCATCGGCGAACCCGGCACGCAGCTCACCATGCGTACGTTCCACATCGGTGGCACGGCATCGCAGACCTTCAAACAGCCGATCATCAAGGCCAAGAACGACGGTGTGGTTCGCTTCAACGAACTCCGCGTCGTGCAGGCCCTCGACGGCACCTGGATCGTTCTTAACAAGAACGGCACCGTTACCGTGCATGGCAAGGACGGACGCGAGCTGGAAAGCTACACGGTCGTCATCGGTTCGGTCATCGCTTGTGCCGACGGAGAAATGGTCAAGAAAGGCCAGGCCTTCGTCCAGTGGGATCCGTACAACGTGCCGATTCTCACCGAGAAAGCCGGTAAGATCGAGTTCCGCGACATGATCACCGGCGTCACCGTCAAGCGCGAGGTGGACGAAACCACCGGCGTGCTCGGTGCGGTCGTTATCGAGCATAAGGAAGACCTCCATCCCCAGATCGTCGTTGTCGACGACAAGGGCGAGGTTCTTGCCAGCTACTCGATTCCGGCAGGCGCTCACATCACCGTTCAGGAAGGCAAGAAGGCCCAGGCCGGCCAGTTGCTCGCCAAGACCCCGCGTAAAATCGCGAAGACCAAGGACATCACCGGCGGTCTGCCGCGTGTGGCCGAACTCTTCGAAGCTCGCCGTCCGAAGGACGCTGCCGAGATCGCGAAGATCGAGGGCGTGGTGGAAATCGGCGGCTCGGTTCGCGGCAAGCGCCGTTTGGTCCTCAAGGATCCGACGACCGGCAGCGAAGAAGAGCATCTCATTCCGCTCAACAAGCACATCATCGTCTTCAAGGGCGATCTCGTGAAGAAGGGCCAGCAACTCACCGAAGGTCCGGTGGTGCCGCACGAAATCCTCGACGTTTGCGGACCTCAGGAACTCCAGGAGCACTTGGTCAACGAAGTGCAGGAAGTCTATCGTCTGCAAGGCGTGGAAATCAGCGACAAGCACATCGAGATCATCATTCGCCAGATGCTGCGCAAGGTGAAGATCACCGATCCCGGCGATACGGCGCTCCTCTGGGGCGACCAGATCGACAAGCTCGAATTCGAGCGCGAGAACCTCGCAGTGGTGGAGAAGGGCGGCAAGCCGGCGGAAGCCGTGCCGGTGCTCCTCGGCATCACCAAGGCCTCGTTGGAAACCGACTCGTTCATCTCCGCGGCGTCCTTCCAGGACACCACCCGCGTGCTGACCGAAGCGGCCACCCTCGGCCGGATCGATCGTCTCCGCGGCTTCAAGGAGAACGTCATCATGGGTCACCTCATTCCTGCGGGAACCGGGTTTGACATCCATCGGAACATCCGCGTTGTTGGAATAGGCGAAGCCCTTCCCGAGCCCGTCGCTCCGGAGAGCCTCGAGCCCGTGCTCGCGTAGCGCCTAAAAGATATCCCCATCCGAGCGGCGGCACTTGCAAAGGTGCCGCCGCTTCGTTTTCGGCTCACAAGATCAAGCCTTAAGCAGAAAAAATTTCCGCTCGCATCGAATGTTTTGTTGTGGTGCTATCGCGCTGAATCCTTCGAGGTAGGAGAAATCACGATGCACTTGATGTTTGTCGATGAATCGGGCGATCCGGGTTTTCCCGCGGACGGTAACTGGAGCAAGTTTGGCGGGAGCAAGTTTTTCGTTCGGGTTGGCGTGATCATTCACGGCTGGAGGTGGAAAGGGTGGCACGAACGGATGCATAATTTTAAAAAACAGCGCGGGCTGATGTGGAGCCAGGAGATCAAGGCGAATCATCTGAAACAGGGAAAAGGAGACTTCGCGGGATGGGACGAGAATCGGCGGCTCCTTTTCCGCCAGGATTTGGCAAAGCTCATCGGGTTTTCGAACGAAATTACGTTGATCGGGGTTGGGATTGACAAACAGAAGGTTGCACTGGCGAGCCGGGATCGAATCGCACGCCCGGAAGTTCGCTCGCTGGAGTTGCTGCTGGAGCGTTATGACGATTTTCTCGAAAACGAACGCGACAAAGCCGGAGTCGTGATTTTGGATGCCTGCGAGGAGACGAAGGACGACAATCTCAGATACTTCCAATCGTATCTTCTTCAAAAGGACGAACATTTCCGGAACTCGCACATCGTCGAGGGGACGTTTTTTGCGAAATCCCACACGTCGAACTTGCTCCAAGTGGCGGACTTTTGCTCGAATGTATTTTACCACCAACTCTCTAAAAAAGGAGTGGCGAATCCAGAGTTTAACGCGATGCAAGCCCGTTTTTGGCGAAAACGGAACCGTATCCAAGGGAATGGAATCAAGGTTTGGCCGGTGTAAAAAAAGGCGGCCAAGAAGGCCTAAGCCTTGCCAGTCGCACACTCGCGGCTGTCTTGGTCGCGTCTAATTAATCGCTTCATTACGGCTTTGACGCAAGTTTTTTAAATGGAATTGACTCAGACTGCGCGGGGGCGTGCTTAATGTAAACAGGCGATCTCTGCAAAATTTCCCACTCCAAAAATTCGAAGCTCCTGATAAAGTCACGTCACCATCTTATGACCATCGCAACCAAAACTGGCGACAGCGGCTCCACCAGCCTCCTTTTCGGAAGGCGCGTCTCCAAGACCGACCTGCGCATCGAGTGCAATGGGGCGATTGACGAACTCAACAGCGCCCTCGGGATGGCGCGGGCCAGCCTCAAAGGAACTTCGGGGGAACCGTTCATCACCGAGCCGATTTACGGCATCCAGAAACAGCTCATCACGCTGATGGGCGAGGTCGCCGTCGCAGCCAGTGACCGCGATCGCCATGCGCACTCAAGTTTTGGCGCCGTCACCCCGGAGATGGTCGAGGCGTTGACCGCCCGCGTGACCGATCTGGAGCAGAACCACAAAATCAGCTTTCACGGCTGGGCCACCCCTGGGGAAACCATCGGGAGCGCCGCCTTGGATTTTGCCCGGAGCGTCTGCCGCAGGGCGGAGCGCATCGCCGTCGCCGTACACGAGAGCGACGCCACCTTGAGTCCCGAGATTCTGCGCTATCTCAACCGCCTCTCCGACCTCTGCTGGCTCTGGGCCCGCTGGGTCGAGACCGATGCGGGAATCGCGCCTTAGGATCGAAGCGGCAGGGATGCCGCTTTCACTGTGGAAGTCAGAACCCGAGGCTTTCCTTGAGCGATTGCTTGGGTGGGCGGGACTTGGTTGCATCCGCCTTAGAGTTGTTTTCGTTAGATCTGGCACTCGTCATTCGGAACGAAATTACCTCGCCTGTTGTGAGCGGGGCGCTGATCTCTGGGCGTATGGAATTTCCTTCAACCCGGACCGTGGTTTCAAAAAGTCGAACCTGTTTATTGAAAACTGTTTTCCAAAGGGTGACCGAATCTCCAGTTTCCAGCAAACCGCCATTCAGCCCACCTAAATATTCCAACCCGCCATCGGCAGTGACCACGAGATTAGTCATACCCAGCTTTGACAACATGTCGCATTTCATCACGCGGATTGACCGCTGGAGAGCATGATTAAAGTTTGTTGTTGCCGTTTGAACCGCATCGGTCACAGCACCCGCGGTAATAGTGGGTTTGTCATTTACCACCTCGACCTGAGATCGGCACACCTCCCCCTTGGTCGTCACATCAATCAAGCGGACGTTTGCGGTAAACCGCATGCATATCTTCTGAAGCGGGGGGGTGTTGCTGAATGTGGTGGTCTGAACATCAACCACGAGCGGATCAGATTGGAACTCCAAAACCAAATCGGCAGTTTTTTGCCCTTGAAGCTTTGATCGCTCCCTAACGGCAGCATCTGACGATTCCGCCCGTGCTAATTCGCCGTTGACTGCATCTTCGCTATCCCGTTCGAGAATAACAAATTGAGGATGGTTGGCGAAAGCCTCCGATAACCCCTTTGTAATGAACGATGCAATCTCACGAACTCCAACACCGTGAGTGTCGCCGGATGCTTTCCGAATGCTTTCTTCGATGCTATCCACCGTAGGGATCACAACAGCCTGCCTGCCGGCAAAGCGGTCAGGAAGTGTTTTTAATACATCCGCCGTGATTTTTACGGACCACCGATCATCCTGTGTTTTCTGTTCAGAATCGACACTATAGCGCGGCAAAAGTCCATCAAAAGTCATTGATGTGTTGTCGGAAGTGGCAAAGGTTTCGACTTCCGTCTTTCCTGTTGTTTTGTCCAACAAACCGTGGTCGCTGGAAGTCGCTACTTTGAAACCGGCGCTTCCGTGATTGATCAATTTGCCCGCGATCCGTGTCCCATGCACTTTGGCTACAGCAAGGCGGCAGGCATCGATCAAGGCAGCATCTCTAGTTTCTCCGGTGCCAACTGAGTCCATCTTGATTTGCCCAGAGTTCCCATCTTCAGCCAATATAGGGGGCAGGCACAAAAATCCTAGTAGGACTACCAGCGCCAAAACTATTCTCGCGTAATTCATAGTTCGCCAATGTTATTTCGCATTTTGGTCAAAATTTCATCAACGGCAAACTCTGGCAGCGATTCCAAAACTCGCTTTTTTGCGTCTTGCTGGGTCATGGCTGATGCAGATTTTGTTATGGGGGCCAAGGCTGCTACAAGCTCGATCTCGCCTTCACTCATTTCATAAACTTTTCCGGTGACGGTGGCCGAGATTTTTTGCATTCCGGTCAGATCGTCTTTGACTGGAAACGAAAAATCTAGCGTTCCCACCACCAAAAATTTCAAAGACGGCTTTGTGCTTTGAACTTCCGCAATCAGTGACTTGTAAACTTTTGCAGGAACGACATTTCCAGCCCCAAATGCCTCATCGAGAAGTGAAGCCGATTCGAACATTCCCCCATCTGTCACCCTTTTGAAACCTTTGTCTGTAAAACGACCGAGAACGGACGCGCCGAACGACTCTCTTGCGGTAGCATCAAGCTTGTATCTAAGCGAGTCGGCCTTCTTGTCGAGTGTGGTTGCAACACTTCCCTTCTGGTTTGTTGCTGATTGTTCGTCAGACAAAACATCCTTCCTTTCCGAAGTTGATTCCCTCCGCGTCTCATTAGATAAAGCATCCTTTGAATTGCTTCCGCCCCCCTTTTGTTGCGTCAGAGTTGTTTCGTCTTTTGCAACGCCTGATTCACTAGCGTGAAGAGTTCCTTCGGCCTGCTGGTTTGATGCGTCCTTCGAATTGTAAGTCCCGCTTGTTGTTGCCGCAGATTTGTTGCTGTTTGTAGCGCTTCCATTGCTTTGCGCCTGAGAGTTAGCCTGGGTCTGCTTGTTGGTTTCTCCTTGATTGCTGTAGCTGAAGCTTCCAGCATCGACGCTGGCCTGTGTTGTTTCGCGCACTGTAAAGAAGATGGCAATTTTCGACTTTGACCGGTTGACTTGAGCCTCTCCTCCTTGCAGTCCGTTTAGAACGTCGCGGAGAATGGCCAGATCCAGATTTCCGCTCACAAAGGCGGTAACAATCTTTTTGGGCGAGTTGGTATCGAATCGATATTCGAGGTTTCCCAAGACGTGTCTGGATTCATAATCGGCAATCTTTAAAAGACCAGCAGCCCGGTTATTAAATTGTTGCCTTAACGAATCGGACTCATTGGCCAAAGCTCTCCCAATGGCATCCTTGACGGCCTGCTCCTTGGATTGAATGACAGCGTCTGGTTCAGGATTTCCTGTTGCTATGTATAGCGCAGCCCCCTGTCCATTGATCTTTATCTGCTGCGAATAGCCAGTCAATGACGTGATTGCTAAAAGCAACAGGGAAAGGATAAGTTTTCTCATGGTTAAACGCGACTATTGTTGTTTGGAAAGAATGCTCCACGGTGCGCAATCCAGAAAAAAGCGCCGGATTTCGGATGGAATTATAATTTTTACTGGCTTGAGTTGATCGACAGTTTCGCCTGCGCAATGATCCTTGAGGATTTGCCTGGAGCCTTTATAGAACAGGGTGTTGATGGCGTCCGAATATGCGAGCCACGGTGTTTTCCGTGAAGACCCGGAGGGAATGAGGTTCTGCACATTGCCGTCGTGCTGAGTAGAGTAAATGACACGATCTCCGTGTTTGATGGTTATTCTTGAATAGGCGCAATTCTGAACAAGATTCCCTGCCGGTCCCGAGGTAGCCGTCACGGTTTTGAATGCTGGGATTACGAACTCGATCTCGTAGTCTGGTTTCTTAAGAACAAAGCTCATACCGGATGCTCCAGCCTCGCTTTCGCTCAGTGCAACCACTCGGTTCGCATCTGAAAGCTGCTCCCGCATGGCGCAAAACGAAACCTCATTGCCTCTGGAGAACGGCAGGAGCGGGATCCCCGAGCCTTCATAAAAATTGCCTGCCGCAACACCGGCAAAGTATTCCTCAACCCTGCTTTGCAGCCAGTCCGGGCAGATCGATTTTGCTTCGGGAAAGAGGGTGATATTTGTTACGGCTGCGGTCTTGATTCCCAAAAGCTCTGGCCCGTGTGATTGCGCTAGTTTGCAAAATTGTTTAACAAGTTCCTCTTGATACAGTTTTTTTAAGAGTTCAGTTTTCTTCTCAGGAGTGATGTTGTCAGCTTTTGAGACGTCGGTGCGAGTCACCCGTCCCGGCAATGAAATTACAACGGAACGATCAGCGAAATTGCACACGATCAAATCAAACCCGACCTCCGCGATCACCTTCTTGATCCCACCGATTTCGATACCATCCACATGTTCGTAATTGATTGCGCAAGCCATGACCAACGCCTCCCCCGTGGAAGCATCCGGCGTATAGTCGTCAGGTGCCACGACATCAATGATACGGCTGCCTTCGGGGTTGGCGTGGGCTCTTAGATCCCTCAAGAGGGCCTGGCTTAGGGTCGCATCTCCTTTATCGTTGAACTGCATTGCGAACCCTTTCCCAATAGGGAACAGCCGATCCGCATCAGAATATTTTCCGGAAAGCCAAATCCCAGAGTATTTGATGAGTCCAAACCGTTTCGGCTGCGCAGAGCTGATTTCGTTTTGATTCTGGTGTTGGAAAGCACCCCCGTCTTTCACATTAAAGGCCGAAGATGCATTCTGGGAATAGGCAGCCAAAGGCACGAGACTCAAAAATAGGAAACGAAACCGCAGGTATCCAACAATGAACCTTAATTTGCGGGGGTGGGATAAGAGTTGCAGTTTCATTAGTTCCTTTACATCAACTCCATGCTGGGATTTACAACCTGACTGAGAGAGAAGCGCCTCCCTCAGTCAGGCATTGAAAGCGTCCTGCGTATTAGAACGCAATGTTACTAAGTTTGGGTGTGGGCAGGGACTGCTTGGGAATGCTGATGTTGTAATTCTTGGCAAACTGCTGACAGATTCCTTCAAAATTGCGTTCCTCCGCCAAGAAATTTGGGACATCCTTAGCAAAAAAGAACATGGGGTCGAGGGTTGCGGTAAGCAATACCTTATCCATCGTTGATGCTTTACGCATGGCGTTTATGCCCACGACTGCTTGAACGCTCGCCTGCTCAGCAAGCTGCAATTCCAGGACATATGCCTCGTTTTTGATTCTGTGACCTTCAACAAACTTGGCCTTGCTTTGTAGGGTAACGCCCTTGGATGCACTCAGCTTGGAACGGACTTCCTTGATTAAGGGAGCCGATCGGGAAAGTGCCTTGCGGGTGTCATCCAAGGATGAACCGGCATTTAGCGCCTTGGATTCGGCCCGAAGTTTGGCGGCCTCAATTTTCATATCGATGGCCTCGGCAATCGTTGCATAACCCTCGATCATCTTGCGGGTGCCGGCAGTGAAATGGTGGGCAAGCACTTGTTGCTGCCGAACCAACTGCTGGACCTGGCTGCGGATCGGTTCCGGTAGTTTCGCTATGCGTTCCGGCGTGGCGAGGTTTTGGGTTACCATCGCGCAAGCTGGAAGGATGATCGCAATGGCGCTGGCCAAAAGTAGTGAGGTGAGGATGTTTTTCTTCATTTGGATTGTTTGAAATATGAGCCGACCAGACCAAATACGCGTCAATGCGGCAACAAGTCGAGAAACTTCTTCATGAAAATGTGGGATAATTGCACAATTGTAGGGACGGGTTTTGGGAAGGTCAAGCGTGCGAAAAGTGCACACTTCATCCTCACAACCGGCAGGCGAACGAAATGTAATCGGCCCGCGTATCCGAAAATTACGCAAAGCCTGCAAGCCACCTGTCTCTCAAGAAGACTTGGCTGCGCGTCTGGCCGTGAGGGGCGTATACTTTGACAGGTCGGCCATTTCCAGAATGGAGGCCGGGTTGAGATTTATTCGGGATTACGAAATTGTTGCCATAGCCAAAGCTCTCGGTGTGTCCATCGAATTACTTTTCGAAAGCGCGCGCCCTCAGAATCGCCACAGATAACCGCCTCTGCGACCTCTGCTGGCTCTGGGCCGCTGGGTCGAGACCAAGGCGGGAATCGCGCCCGTGTAGCCGCCTTGCTTAGTCGCATGCGCGATATTAAAGCAACGCCACCTTTGGCGAATTGTATCGTTAAGCGGAACTTTTCTGCTACAAATCGTCCGCTTCAACTTTTGCATCCTTCAGGATTTTTGAAAGCAGGCCGGGACCGATGACCTCTCCGGCATGGACAGGAGCAACCGTTCTTCGTCCGTCCGGATGGTGAAGGAAATGATGGCTGCCTCGAACTCGAATCACCTCAAAGCCGAGCTTGATGAGGCTGCGCGTCAGTTCCTTGCCACGGAGTCGTGGAAGCTTGGGCATGGCTAAACCAGAACACGTTGAACGCCAACGAATTCCACGCCAGTTTCAAATTCATCTTCGACTTCCAGGCAAAGCTCAATGGCTTCCTTGATGCGCTTCATGAGGGCATCCAGCGTCTTGGCCTGAGTGTGGCATCCGGGCAGGGATGGCACAGACGCGACAAAATAGCCTTCCGAATCCCGCTCGATCACCACGCTGAATTCTCTTTGGCGTTTCATGCTTGGAATTTACTGGATCGGTCGGGAAACGCAATTTTCTTATTCGAACGGAGAAAGGGCAGCTGTCGGTTCCTAACAGAGGCAGGGCCTATTGCCCCTAGGCTGTGTTCTGGCTCAGGCCTCGCCGAGATTTCGGCGCAAGAGATTCTCAATACCGGCAGGTTTGAGCAAAGTAATCGATTTGCCTGAAACCCTCAGCAATCCGTCATCGCGGAATTTCGCAAGGGTCCGCGAAAGGGTTTCGCTGGTCGTACCGAGTTCTGCTGCGAGCACGCGCTTGGTGCCGTCCAGTTGAATGAGCTCGCTGGCGGTTCCCGGAGGTTTTTTGCGACGCTTCAAGAGCCAGTTGGCCAGTCGCGTCTCCACGTCCTTTAACGTCATATCGTCGAGAAGACCGACGATCACCCGCAAATGCAGGCTCATCGAAGCGAGCATCCGCAACGCCAGTTCCGGTCGTTTGCGCAGAAGTTCTACAAAGTCGGCCTTTGGCACCAGCAATACATTGGACGGTTCGGTTGCGCGGGCGTCAGCCGGGTAACCTTCCTGGCTGGCGACGGCAGCCTCGGCGAACGATTGCCCGGCTCGAAACACGCTGATCACCTGTTCCCGGCCTGCCGGGCTGACTCTATGCACGTTGATTGCCCCGTTCCTCACCACATAAAAACCTTCCGCCGGCGCGCCTTCGTGAAAAAGGTAATCGCCCTTTTCCAAGGACTTGAGCACGACAAAGGAAGCGATGCTTTCCAGATCCTCCGCCGAGACGCCTCCAAACAACTGGCACGCACGCAGCGAGTTGGTGATCGCAGGCAATCGAGAGACGTTGCAGTTCTGGCGCATTTGTCCCCTCCTATTTCGCCGCCGTCGCCGCTGGTCTCGGCGAGGGTTTGCCGCGCTTATAGGCGACCACGACAAAGCCGATGCCGAGCAGGATCATGAAGAGCGAGAGAAACTGGCCCCGGGTCAGTTCGATACCAAAGAGCATGGCGGTCGCGGCGTCGGGCTCGCGGAACATTTCGCCGAAGATGCGGACGCAGGCATACAAGATGAAAAATGTGCCGGTGACCACCCCTTCGGGCACCCGCGTTTTGGTTCGCAGCAGCCAGAGCGACACAAACAAGAAGAGGCCCTCCAATCCCGCCTCGTAAAGTTGCGAGGGATGGCGCGGATTCAAAATCTCCGAGAGCGCTTGCCTTACAGGTTCGCTCTTCTGGGTCGCGTCCACGATGGCTTCCGGCGTGATCAGTTTGGGGTCGATCGCGCTACACGCCTCGACCGCTTTTTTCGCCAGTCCGTCGTCCTGATAAAGCTCCTTCGGAAATTGAATGGCCCAAGGCACCTGGGTGATCCGGCCGAACAATTCGCCGTTGATGAAGTTTGCGATGCGCCCGAAGAAGACGCCAATGGTCGCCACGACAGTGATGTTGTCGCCGAGGCCCAGCATCGAGACCTTATGCCTCCGGGAATACCAGAGGAGGTAGAATACAATCCCCAGCACGCCGCCGTGGCTGGCCATGCCGCCTTCCCATACGCGGAAGATCCGGAGCGGATCGTGGAGCACGCCATCGAAATCGTAGAAAAGCGCGTAGCCAAGCCGGCCACCTACCAGCACCCCCCAAAGGCACGCCCCGGTGATGAAGTCGGCCACTTTGGAAACCGGCAGTTCGGAGTAGCCGTGCCGCGCCAGCCAGGCAAACAACTGGTAGCCGAAGATGAATCCGAGGACGTAAGCCGTCCCATACCAGCGGATGCCCACCCCGTGCCAAAACTCCACGATGAACGGACTGAAATGATGAACGTAGTAGGCAGGCATGGATGAATGGATGAATGGATGAATGGATGTAGTTTTTCAGAACCGACGGGTTCCGAAAAGGGAGATTTTCTGGACGACTCCAACGGCGGCGAAGTGCAATTTCGGGACAGGGTAAATTGCCTTCGAGCGGTTTGCGAATCCGGAGATTATCGCCTTCGGCGTTCCGCGTTGTGGCTTCGCTTTGGAAAGGGCATCCTCGGTCCGGGATTCATATTTTCACCGCTTAGGCATTGATCATTAACCCACTTCGGCATTGTACCCCGGCGGCGACAGCCAAAGCGTGTTTGGCGGTCGAAACGAGCGAAGTGCAACTTCGCGGGCAGGTATGTTCCCAAATGCAACTTGGGAACAAGGGTTGGCGTGAACTTATGCCCCTCTCTCCGCGTCACCGCGTCTTCCCTTCTCCACGCCTTCAGCCAGATACCGCACGACCTCCTCGTCCGAGACCTGCTCGAAGCGCGAATAAAACTGTCCCACGGCAGCAAAATTCGGGGAGGCATCCAGGATAATCACCCGGTCCGCGGCGGCCCTCAATCGGGGCATGATATCGAGGGGCGCGACCGGCGCGGCAAAGATCCTTTGAGACGCACCCGCACGCTTTAAAGACGAGAGTGCCGAAAACGCGGTGGCTCCAGTGGCCACGCCGTCGTCGACGAGCACGACGTTTTTCCCCTCCACCACCACGGGTTGATCGTGCCCCCGGAATGCCAGCATCCGCTGCCGGAGCGCCTGCTGCTGAGCGGCGATTTCCCTTTGAATGTAGTCCGCCCCAACTCCAAGCGCTTGGATAGTGTTACGATCGAGCAATACTTCGCCATGCACAGAAACCGACCCGATGGCGAACTCGGGGTTGGCAGGAGCCCCCAGTTTGTGGGCCAGCCACACGTCCAGCGGAGCGTGCAGTTCCCGGGCGATTTCCGCCCCGACGACCACTCCACCGCGCGGGATTGCCAGCACGAGCACATCTTCAGCGCCCTCCAGCCACGGATCTTGCTCCTTTATGGCTCGAGCAAGCAACTGTCCCGCTTCAACTCGATCCGCAAATAACATCGCTAAAGATAGTTTCGGGGCCGGGTTGCCTTTTGGCAGTGGGCTGAAATTGCCCCCACCCTGCCGGGGTGGCGTTTCGATTGAGAGGAAGGCCGGAGATCGTCAGATTTGCCTTTTCTGGGGGCACAGACCTGCTTTGATGAACGCGAAAATATTATTTCAACATGAAAATCTTCGTTACTGGCGGCGCAGGCTATATCGGAAGTATCTGTGTGGAACAACTGCTCAATCTCGGGCATGAAGTCACGGTCTTCGACAACCTGACGGAAGGCCACGCCAAGGCGGTCGATCCCCGCGCCAAACTGATCACTGGGGATTTGCAGCAACCGGAGCAGATCGCAGCGGCTCTTCTCGAAGTGAAGCCGGAAGCGGTGATGCACTTCGCCGCTAACGCGCTGGTGGGCGAGTCGATGGTGAATCCCTCCAAGTATTTCCGCAACAACGTCTATGGCGGCATCAATCTCCTTGATGGCATGGTCGCCGCCGGCGTGAAGAAGTTTGTCTTTTCCTCGACCTGCGCCACGTTCGGCCCACCGGAACGCAATCCCATCGACGAGACGCTGCCCCAGCGCCCGATCAACCCCTACGGCGAGTCGAAGCTCATTTTCGAAAAAATCCTGCGCTGGTATGATGAAATCCACGGGATCAAGTTCGTCGCGCTCCGCTATTTCAATGCGGCGGGAGCCACCGAGCAGTATGGGGAAGATCACCGGATCGAATCCCATCTCATTCCGAACATTCTTAAAGTCGCGCTCGGGCAGAAGAGCCATGTGGAGATTTTCGGCACCGATTACGAAACTCCGGACGGCACCTGCATCCGCGATTACATCCACATCGTCGATCTCGCCCAGGCCCACATCCTGGCGCTTGGCGTGGCGGAAAGCGGCTACTATAACCTCGGCACCGGCGGCGGAACCAGTGTGCGCGAAGTGATCGCCACCTGCGAAAAGGTCACCGGCAAGAGCATCCCGGTGATCGAAAAACCGCGCCGCGCCGGCGATCCCCCGCTGTTGATCGCGGCGTCGGACAAGATCAAGAGCCAGTTAGGCTGGGCGCCGAAATACCAGTCGATCGAGAAAATCGTCGAGAGCGCCTGGGCCTGGCATGTAAAGAACCCCGGCGGCTACGGGGACTAGGAAGAGATGGGACTTATGGGACGGATGGGACAGATGGGACCTATATAAGCCCCATCCGTCCCATCTGTCCCATCTGTCCCATTTCAGCAGGCCACGCCCCGCCGATAGATCTCGATCTGCTCTGAGATATACGCCTCCCGGCTAAACCGTTCCCGGCCAGCGAGAGCCGCCGCTGAAAGCCGGCGGCGCAGCTCGGCGTCCTCTGCGAGTTGCGCCATGGCGGCCACCAGGCTCTCGACCGAGAACTCCCGGATCGCCAGACCGTCGATCTGGTCTCGCACCACGTCGCGGCATCCCCTGGCATCCCGCGTGATCACCGGCACTCCCATGGCCAGCGCTTCCATGAGGCACACCGGCATCCCTTCGCGTTCGCTGGGAAACACCACTGCGTCGGCGATGGGCAGGTAATTCTGCACTTGGCTCTGATACCCGGCCTGGATGACCTGAGGCGAGTTCGCAAGCTCGGCTTCCTCTTCCGGAGTAAGCCCGGTGGGATGCAATGCATCCCGAACGCCGATAAGCAAAAGTCGCACCTCGGGATGGCTCCCGGCCAGTTTCAAAAACGCTTTGACAACCCCGGCAAAGCCTTTGAAATGCACAAAACGCCCGACAAAAGCGAAGACGCAATGCTCTGGGGTAAACCCATACTCCGCGCGCAATGAGGACCGCGCCGCTTCGGAAATCGCCGCCGGATCGAACCGGTCCAGTTCACATCCGATCCCGCATGAATTCTGGGTATGCACCGTCGCCCTTGGGGCTGCGGCACTGAGACATTCTTTGTCGTCCTCGCTCAGGACCCAAACGGCATCCATTTTACCAGCGGCCCATGTCTCGGCTCGCTTAACCAGAGAGCTTTTCCAACCGCTGGTGAGCGCGAAATGAACGCCGTGAAACGTGCCATAAGTTACAGGCCAGTTTTTTGTGCGGGCGATCGCGGTGGTGAAAATCGCGGCCGAGAAATGCGCGTGAACGAGGTCTGGTCGAACCTGTTCGACCACGCGGTTGAGTTCGCGCGCAGACGCCAGATGCGCGACTGGATTCATGCCGCGCGGAAAATCGATCGGATGTAAGCAGCCGGGAAGTTCCGGCGGGATCTCGCATGGCCCTGCTCCGTCCATTGAACAGGCGAGATGAACTTCCACCCCTTTTCTTTCCAGAGTTGCGCCCAAGCCCGTCAGAAACGCCACATAGCTGACGATGTTCGGAACGACGATGAGGATTTTCAAGGCGCCCTCCTTGCTTCTCTTCCGTTGACGCACTGATCGTAGAGTTCAATCGTTTGCTCCACCATTCGCTGAATGGTGAACTCGCGGAGCACCCGCTGCCGGCCCGCGTCGCCCAACAGGGTCCGCAATGACGTGTCACACAGTTTGCATAAGGCCGAGGCGAGTGCCTCCGGCGTATGCGGGTTGATCAGCAATCCGGTTTCGCCATCGACCACGATTTCGGGGATGGCGCTGACTCGGGTGGCAACCACCGGCAAGCGGGAGATCATCGCCTCAAGTAATACCAGGCCAAATCCTTCGTAGTGCGAAGTCAGCGCGAACACGTCGAACGCGCTCATCACCTCCGGGATGTCCTCCCGGAACCCCGCCCACACTATCCGATCCGCAATTCCGATTTCTTCCGCCAGCCGCTTCAACTCCGCCTCAAGTTCCCCGATACCGACCATGACCAGCTTCGCGTGTTCAATTTGCGAGGCAAAGAGAGCAAAGCCGCGGATTAAGGTCGGGAGATCTTTTTGCGGCACGAGGCGACCCGTAAACCCAATGGCCAGCGTGCCCTCTGGAATGCCCCATTCGGTTCGAATTCCTTCCCGTTTCGCGCATGAGCTTTTCGCGAAATGTTCATCGATGCCGTAATAGATAAGTCGGAGCTTTTCCGGGGCGAGACCGAGTCCCGGACCGGCCATGAATCGGTTTACCGCCTGCGAAATGCAAATCACGCGGGCAGAACGGCGCGCCACCCAGCGTCCCATGAAGCGCTCGCCGGGCCCGCGGTAGAACCCTTCGTCATTGTGCTTGCTGATGACGAACGGCACGGACCAACGCCACGTGCCAAGCAAGGCCAGTCGGGTATAGAGTTCAGCCGGCGGAAGATGTGCGTGAATAAGATCGAAATCCGATCCGCGAATGACCCGCATGAGCTTGGAGAGAGGCGCCAACTGCCCATAATACCTGAGCCCGAGATCATGCACCTCCACGCCCAATTCCCGGTAGGTATCGGCCCAGTAGCCTCCCCCTCGCAAATAGGCAACGCTCACATCCAATCCGCTAGAGCGCTGTCCTCTGGCCAGTTCGAGCAGGTGGTTTTCAGCCCCGCCGCGATTGATCGTCGTAATGACGTGCAGGATTTTCATACTTAAAAAAAATCATTCTCGCGCAGAGGCGAGGAGACGCAGAGAGTCTGGTTTTGGAAAAATCTCTGCGCCTCAGCGCCTCTGCGCGAGTCCTCCTTGCCGGATTTAGGATCATAAGGTCGCCGCTTGCGGGACTCCGGTTTCGGTCGACGCTTTTTTGGGCACTCGCTGTTCGATCGCGATGGCTATCCCGAGGAGAATCCAGAGGATGCGCGAGAAGTAGGAAGAGGGCACGAGCCAGACCGCCGCTTGATTTCCAAACACCTGGGTAATAAGCCAGATGAACGCACCGAGATAGAACGTCTTCAGGAACGGGTCCTCCCAGCGCGTTGCGATCGACCAGAACAAGCGCGCTGCGGCAAACATTAGAAACAGGTAGGCAGCCAATCCCGCAATCCCGCTGTCGGTGAGAATCTGGAGCAACTGGTTATTGGTATTCGCAGTGGCGCCATCCTGACGGTTCAAATTGAAATACTCCCCGCCCCCATAGTGCTCCAGCGCCGACTGAAACCCCATGTAGCCGACACCGAGCACGGGATTGTCGGCGATAATCCGCCCGGCCATGGTCGCAGACGCCATGCGCTGGATGCCGCTTGAGGCCGCGCTACCGGAACTCAACCGATTCCTTAAGGGACCCGTCATCGGCCCAACGAAGAGCACCCCGAAAATAATCACGGCGGTTCCGACCAGAGGCAAAGCCCACAGATTTCGCCGGATCGACTCTTTGAAGAGAGCCGATCTCATCGCGAACGGGAGAAAGAATAGCGTTCCCATGAAGGTTATAAAAACCGCGTTCAGCCCGAGGGTGAGCAAAATTCCCCCACAGAACAGAGCCGCGCCAACCCACCTTCCGAAGCAGAGCGAGGTCACATAGCCGAGCAGGAGGATGGTCCCGATCGAATCGCCCACCGGCCCGAAAAACCGTGGCGGCTTGCGCTCAAGCCCCTGGACCTCGCCAATCGTGATTCCGTGGTTCACGCCGAAAAAATCGATAAACTGAATCAAGGCCAGCGCGATGAGCAATCCGAGCACGATCCAGACGCAAGTCCTGGCCTCAGCTTCGGTTCGAATGAACTGGGCAATGATCGGTAGGATCATAATTTCAGAACTGAAGCGCATCAGGGAAGTCAGCCCACGCATCAGTTGGGCATCGCCAAGCTTGAGCCCGGCAGCAAGGGACGCCGTCAGGTTCACTGCCAGGAAAATGCAGATCGCCGAATAGAGGAGCCTGTCATACGGCATCTCCCTTTCCCGGAGCACCCGCAATATGAACTTTCCAAAGAGGATCATGGTCATCAAATCCATCCCTCGGATATTCATCAACCCTGCCGAAGCCAGCGCTTCATCCGGGGGGACTCCCATATTGAACAGAACCCACAACGCCGGCATTCCTGCGGCTGCGTAGCGGCCCGGAAGCAGGAGGCCAACCAGGATCAAGACGATGTAAATGGTTACGATCATAAGCTCGCAATGTGAGGAGTAGGTAATATCCGGCCCAGGAATTTGATTCGCGTGCCGAGGATGCGTTGGGCAATCCGCAACATGTCGGGATCGCGGAAAATCAAACAACGCAAGCCGGCGTAAAACAGCCCCGCAAAAAGCGCCCCCTCTATCAGCAAGCGCGGCAGCGGCGGGAGCGGCAGCCCCCATCCCGCTGCGTAAGCAAAGGCGCACCCCCCCAATCCAATGGCAGCGCCCTGCCAGGGAATGCGAAAGGTCTGCGGCGGAACCAAGGGAAGCAGCGCCACCAGATTTAGCGCAGCCACGCAGGCGCGCACGCAGCCCACAGCGGCGATGACGATTTCGATCCGCTGGTTATAGATCAAGACCAGGGTGGCGAGCGTGGCGACTGCCTGTAAAACATTGACGCTCATTAATTGCCGGTACCGCGCATTGCGCAATAGCGCCGGTGAACAGCACCCGCGAATCCAGTTCTCGAACGCGGTGGGAATCAGCAACAGGATCGCGATCACAACCGCCCCGCTGTACCGGCCGCCATACACAGTCGGGATGAACCAAGGAAAGATCAGCAGGCCCGCCGCGACGCTGAAACTATAGAGCAGGCTTGAGAATTTCACCACCCTGGCAATGGCCAGCCCCTGGGCTGCCGGATCGTCATTAGTCTGGCTAAAATAGGGCGCAACCAGGTTTCCCATCGGCATCACGGTGAGGCTGACGAGTTTGCCGACCAAATCGATGGCCAGGGCCAGCAACGCAATGAGTGCGGCTGGATGGCGCGGCGCCAGGACCAGCATCAATACCGTCCCGCTTCCGAGCATGGCGCAGGTCTTGTCGAATATAGTCAGCAATCCGAATGCCTGGGCCCGATTTACAAATGCTTTGGAAATCGGCTTGCGCTCGGCTCCGATATGCTGCCAAAGCCGGAAATTCACCCAGCCCGCTTCCACCACGGCAAGCACCAGCACAGCGGAGACCAGCCAAACCAAGCCGCCGCCCGCAAGCGCGATTGCCGCAAGCGACACCGCCTTTAGGACGACAAAGCCTTGCTGGATCAGCAGGGCGGTCTTCGTTTCAAAAAGTGCCAGCAGGCCGTAATAAGCGAGCAGGCGAACCAATCCCGCCGCGACGATTGCCGCCACGCATACAAAGATCCAGGGTTGCGCCGCCAGGCCGGAAAACTGCGTCGAACGGGCATACATCGGGCCAAAAACAATCAGCGCCACTCCGCACGCGAACGCCGCGAGCCATCGCCTGAACAGCATCCGCCGGAAAAAGGTCCCACGAGCATGCGCCCTCTCCGCTTCGCTCATATAGCGCGTGAGCCCACTGTTGGCACCGGCCTCAAAAACCAGAGTGGCCAAAGTCACGATTCCTATCACGGCTGAATATTCCGCGAAGAGAGCCGGAGCCATCGTTCGGACCAGCACGACGGTGGCTGCAAATGAGATGACCAGTCCCGCGGCATTCAGCCACAGGTTTGCATGCAACGCCCGGATGATTTTGTGTGAACTCATCCTAAAGTTCGAAGTTGGATTGCCGGTATAGGAAAGGAGCTTGGGAGTCCCGCCAATCGTGTTCGGCATCAGTTTTGTTTAGGACCAAAGGTCCGTCCCATACCAGCCTGGGGCAACGCCCCAGGCCTTTGCGCCACAACGCCTTAGGGCTGAAGGCCCGTTCCATTCCGGGAAGATAGGTCGGGCTTTCAGCCCTAGTCACATAGAGACTGGGCTCCTGGGGCTGCGCAAAGCCTTCGCCCCAGGCTGGTATGGGGCCGCGCCGTTGGCGCTGAAAGTCGCATGTCATAACGGGCAATTTCCATTCCGAACACGCTTGGTGTCCCGCCCGCCGCCTGTAGCCGCCCCGCTCTGCCGGGGCGGCGATCAAAGAAAGGAGCGTGGGCGTCCCGCCCGCCGCCGGAGCGGCCAAGATGGCCACTCTCCTGCGCAAGCCACCAGCGCCGAGTTGTGCCCGGCTTTCAGAGAAGGCTTTGAAGTTTGAGCCCATAGGTTCAACGCCGACACTGGCGCAGTTGTTCAAGAACCTGGTCGGCCAGCCGTGGCAGCGAGTGCAGGCGCTCAACCTGCGAGCGCAAGTATAGGCCGATCTCCTCGCGCTCCGCCGGCGTATTGGCCAGGAGTTTCTGCATTTTGGCAGCCAGGTCGACCGGGTCCGAACAGTTAAAAAGCAGTTCATCCTGGCAGCGGCCCAGCGTTTCCCGAAAATCGTCGTTGGCCACCAAGCAAGGCCGTCCGCAAGCCATCGCTTCCCAGGCGACTTTGTCTCCGAATCCGGCGGGCGTGAGGTTCACATGGATGACGCAACGCCGGAAGTGCGCGGGCAATTCCGCAGGGGGCACCGGCTTCTCAATCCGCACCCGATCATCGAGTTTCAATTCCCTGATTAGCCCCCACAATTCGTCGAGATACTCTTCATCCTCAGGTCCCGCCGTCGCACCCAATATGACCAACGGAAACGGAGTTGAAATCATCGCGAAGGCGCGCAGGAGCGTGGGATGATTCTTCACCCGCGAGATGCGGCCCACACAGAGGATCATCTGCTCTGCCGCCGTTCCGGCACCCGGCGAAAAGATCGACGTATCGATCCCCTGGCCAATCACCGAAAGCTTATCCGTCTTGTAGGGATAAGCTTTCGGCAAACTCGTGACCATGCGGTTGGAAGCATAGTGTGCCAGCTTCAGCGTTGGCGTCAGGCTGGGGTGCGCATACCAAGTGACCAGCGGAATGCCCATCACCCGCAGCACCGGTCCCGCAAGCACCGAGAAAATGGTGATCATGTGCGAGAAGCAGCCGTCGATTCGCTCATTCCGCAGGATGTAAAATAGCAGCCGATAGAATTCGAACAAGCGCCGCGGCTCCGAGTAGCCGAGCTCCCGGCCCACGGTGTAAACCGAGACATTGGAAGGGAGATCGATCTCGCCCGCCTGCATGGTAATGACGTGAACGCATTCCACGCGCTCGGCGATTTCGCGAATCCATTGCGTGGTGAATCCGAGGATCGGGTGCTTCGAATCGGTGGCTAGATTGAACAACAGGAGCCGGTGCGGATACAAATCGGGCCGCGAGTAACGCTCCGTGACCCGGATCCAGATGGCCGCCTGTTTGGGAGCGTTGGTGCGCGCATCCAGATTGCTCCGGATGTGCTCGCGCGCGGCGGCGCCCATTCGCTGCCGTCGCTCTGGACTGCCCAGAAGCACGCTGAGTTTCTCAACCAATGCCTCGGTGTCGCGGACCGGCACGATGTAGCCGGTCTTGCCCTCGATCACCGCCTCGTCGGAACCGCTCACCGCCGTCGTCACCACGGGCAGTCCCGCGGCTCCGGCTTCCATCAGCACCCGCGGATAGCCTTCGTAATCCGAGGTGAGCACGAAAATATCGGCATCGCAATAGACCGATCCGATCTTCTCGCGCCCTACCGGCCCACGAAGCTCAACGCAAGACTCAAGCCCCAACCGCTTGATAGTGGCGCGCACCATTTCCGCGTCCGGCCCCGCCCCGACGATGATCAGCCGAAACGGCGTCGCGCAGCGGTCCCTCAGTCGCCGCGCAACTTCAATGAGCAAGGGGAGGTTTTTCTGCGAGACGAGCCGGCCAACGAACAACAGCCGCACCTCACGCGGCGAAGAGGGCTCTTTGCGTTCCATCGCCAGGAACTGGTCAAGGCAGGCGGGGATATTCGGCTTTAGCTCGATGCGCTCGGGCGGATAGCCCGCCTCGACAAACCGCCTGGCCGTCATCTGTCCATCCACCTGGATTGAGTGGCAATTTCGGAATACCCAGCGCCCCAGCGGAGCATAAAACCGGTGGGACCAATGACTAGCCATCCAGTGCTCATCCAGCGGGTTCGGGCCAAACACACAGATGTTTACGGGCACCCGAAACATTTTCCCCAAGAGCACCGCAACGGCCCCGGTGAAGAACGGATCTTGTGCCTGAATGAGACTGACCTTCCGCTTGCGCAAAATGGAGCGGCCAATGTGCAGCATCCGGAAAAAGCAGTCGGCAAAACAGAACGCATTGGCCGGGATCACCTTGAAATGAGGCGTCAACTGAAGCGGCTTGAGGCGGTGCTGCCGGTAGGAACTCGTGACCACGATATAGTCATCGAGGTGCTCGGAATAACTCATCATCCGTTGATAATCCTCGGCCCCTTTCCCTTCCCACAAGCTGCGGGTCGAGCCAAACGAAAGCACTGAAAGTCCGTTCATTGCAGATTCCCCCTTGTTATCGGCAACGACTGCCGGGCTGGATGAATGGCGCCAAGCAGAATCGCTTCGGTCGCTCCAACCATGGAATCGAATCCGAATGGGCCGGTCAATTTCGCCGAGGCGCCCGCGACCAGTCTCTTCGCAAGGCCCGGCTCGTTCCAAAGCCGATTTACGGCGACCCGGAGCGCTTCTGTATCCCCAGCAGGCACGAGCAGGCCACTTGATCCATCTTCAACCACCTCGGGGGTGCCGCCCACGGCAGTGGCGATCACCGGCAAGCAGGCGGACATCGCTTCGAGCACGACATGGGGCAACCCTTCATAAGACGAATTCAAAACAAACGCATCGGCCTGTTGCAGGTATCCCCGAACCGACGCATGCGGCACGTCGCCAAGGAGCCGCAAGCGATCTGCCACGCCGCAAGACTGGGCAATCAGCTCCAATTCCCTCCGCATCGAGCCGTCTCCGGCAATCACCAGGCGTGTCTCCGGGCACCTGGCCAAAAGTTGAATCAACCCGTCCAACCCTTTCCATGGCACAAGTCGGCAAACGGTGATCAGCGTCTTCCCGCTCCAGGGTGGAAGTTGCTCCACCATCGGCTCGGCGGAATTCCCCGGCACCACCGCGTTGTAAATCACCGCGACGCGCTGAGCATCGATTCCCCAGCCGCTCACGAGTTTCTGCAAATATCGGCTTGGAACGATGACCTGGGTGGCAAGCTTCAGCGGCACGCTTCGGATCGCATCAATAAGATGCAAGAGCGGTCGTTTTGCGCAGGTCTGATACTCGTCGATGGTGCCCCGGAACCAGCCGCGTCCGACCGCGCGCTCCCAAGCGTAGTCCCCGACGATCTTGTGAACAGCGGGCCGCCCCGCGAGGAGGGCTGCGAGCGCCGATTCCGCCCCGAGCCCGTTCACGTAAATCAGCTCGTTGCGGCGGGCGCCGCTCCAAATCGCCGCGACCGTTTTCAAAACGCGCCACGGCCAAAAGAGGCCCCGGCGAATCCGAGTCACGCGAAAGGGGTAATCGATATCGGGGTGATCCACGCGATCGCTCAGGCAAATGACCTCGACCCGGTGCCCGCGTTCCACAAGCGCCGAGGCGATCCGCGGAACATAGCTGGCCGGGCCGCCCCGGTCCGGCGGAAAAATTCCTGTGACAATAAGGAGGTTCATACCTTCGTTGGCACAAGCATGGGGGGCTCGGTCAGACCGCGCGCGCCAATCCCTACGCCCTATTGGAGGACGCAGGGACTTTCCGCCATTCCTGGCCGACTTGTATTCGGTTCCCGCCTTGCCTTTCGGCTGTCCCGTTTTGGCAGTAATAGAATCGGAAGCGCCGCCGAGGGCCGCAGAGGACTGCCGCGCTATGGGACGCGCGCAACCTGTATGCTCGCGCCTTTGAGAACGCTCCGCAGAAACCAGCAGTTCGCGAGTCACCGCAAACCCAAGTTTCTCAAAACCTTAAGTTAACGCCCATGCGACGAGCGTTCGCTCCCTAACCGCCTCGACAACCAAATGGGCTGCGGTCTGGAAGTCGATGCGGCCGGTGTTGAGGATCAGACTATAATTGAGCGGGTCGTCGATCGCGGTGTCGAAATACCGTTGCACGTACCGCCTTCTGGCCCGGTCGGTTTTGCCCACGAACTCAAGCGCGGCCCCGTGGTCCATCCCGTGGAGGGATTCCATCTCGCGCACCCTCGCCTCCTTGGGTGCCACCAAACGAACATGAACGGCATGCGGAAACCTGGCGGTAATAATGTTGGCGCCCCTTCCCACGAGGATCACGTTTCCGAGCCGCGCCAGGTTGAGAATAGTCTGGGTGGTGTGCTGAACCAGCGTCCACGAGGAAGGGTGCAGCCCGAGGAGTTCTTCCACGGCATCTTTGATGTCGGGCTTTACGTCTTCAGGCATAAACCGTTGCAGCGTCTTCGGCAGATCGTGATCCTCAATCACCCGCTCAACGAGGTTGCGATCAAAGACCGTCCAAGGGGGTGCTTCTTCCCGCTCTACCTCCTGGTTCAACAATTTCGCGATCAGCCCCGCGATCGTCACTCCGCCGGCTCCCGCCTCGCGGGAAATCGTGATCACCGGGCGCAGCTTTTTTCGCTGGGGTATGCCACTGCGGCCTTGCGCTGCAATATAGGCTCTACATGGATCAAACGGTGCGATTTTCATAGCGGCATCCCTCCCAATCATAACGTGTCAGCCCCCGTCGGCTGTCGGCATTGTTTTTTCCTCCACGTCGCTGCATTGTAGATAGAACCAGTCGAAAAGCCCAATCATGAGCGAGCCCGAACCAATGCCTCAATCCGTCGAGTCCTCCCCGGAACCCGTCCACCGGCGGCGTCCGCGCTATTCGGGAAAGAACCCGCGCCGATTTGATGAGAAATACAAGGAACGCAATCCGGAGGTCTACCCGGAGACCATCGCCAAGGTGATGGCGTCCGGCAAGACGCCGGCAGGCACGCATCGGCCCATCATGGTCCGGGAAATCCTCCGGGCGCTCGATCCCAAGCCTGGGGAAACTGCGGCCGATTGCACGCTCGGCTACGGCGGACACACCCGGGAGATCCTCGCTCGCATCCAGGCGGGAGGCCGAATGATCGGACTCGACGCCGATCCTTTGGAACTGCCCCGGACCGAGCGCCGGCTCCGCGAACTCGGTTTCGGACCGGAACTCTTCACGGCGCACCGGAGCAATTTTGCCGGCCTGCCTAAAGTCCTTGCGACCGAAGGCATGGCGGGCGTTGATCTCGTTCTCGCCGATTTGGGAGTTTCTTCCATGCAGATCGACGATCCGGCCCGGGGATTCTCGGTCAAAGCCGACGGCCCGCTCGACATGCGGATGAACCCGCACCGGGGGCGGCCTGCCTCCTCGCTGCTCGAAGCCATCAAAGCCGATGCGCTCTCATTGTTGCTCACCGAAAATGCCGACGAACCGCGCGCCGGAATCCTAGCCAATGCGCTGGCGGGACGCGGGTTTGCTACCACCTCGGCTTTGGCGCTGGCCATTCGACAGGCGCTGCCGAAGCAATCCGAAGACGAAATGGCTTCCACGATGCGCCGGGTCTTTCAAGCTTTGCGGATTGCGGTCAATGAGGAATTCACCGCTCTGGAAACCTTCCTGCGAAACCTCCCCTCGTGCCTGAACCCCGGCGGTCGGGCAGCCGTGCTGACGTTTCACTCCGGGGAAGATCGCCGGGTAAAAAAAGCGTTCGAAGCCGGCCTGCGCGACGAACTTTACGCGGAGATTTCCCGTGAGGTCATCCGGCCCAGCCCCGAAGAATGCCGCTCAAACACGCGCTCCACTCCGGCCAAGCTGCGCTGGGCCATTCGGGCGCATTGAACCTCCTCCCCGTCGCCCCCGACTCCGAAAATACCCGGAATGGTTCGGCTCGACCGTTCCCGATGTGACACAGCGGTGTTGCTGTTACTCGTCGCGACGAATTTCGTAACCGGCACTGATCGCGAGCAGGGCCTGCTTCTGCCCGAAAGCCTTGAAGATTATGCCCCCAAAAGCTCGTCCGTGAGATCCATCGTGGGTGTCGGAGTCGGGACTGGCGTTGGCGTCGGGGTGGGCGCCGGCCTGGAAAGCTCTTCCCATAAGTGCAGGGTGCCGCCGTAGCCGCCGAACTCTTTAAGCAGTTCGGCCGCGCGATCATGCCACTTGACTAGATTCGGAGGGCCAAACGGCTTGTCGGCGCTGTTTGGGAAAAACAAGTAAGTGACTTTCAACGTGCTCACCGAGCGGCTGTCTGCATTGGCTTTTGCATTGAGTTCCTTCGCCAGCCGATAGGACGCCTCCCCCACTAATCCACTTGGCCCCACATCGCCCACGATGGCCGGATAAATCGTGTCTCCGTAAATCACCACGCAATAATCACCAACGTGCGGGGTGAATGCGGGATCGGTCTCATTTTCGGCGGCATTGGCCATTGCCCCCGGCAAAACCACATACGGGTCCGTTGCCGCCAGCAGAAAACTGTTCTTTTTGAGCTGCGTCACCTCATACTGGGCAGCCCCGACGCGGTCCCGGATCGCATGGAGACGGGAGGCGCCCATGCCTTTGGCCTGTTGCAACTCCGACTCAAGGGAAAGCAGCCGCGCCTGCCGGCTTGGCAGGAATGGATTCAAAAGCTCGGTGACTTTCGGCCAGCGGTAGCTGGTCATCGGCTGAAACGTGCTGGAACTCCCATCCACGGGCGGCAACCGGTCGGCATCGGAGCCGTCCATATCGACATCCATATCCGCCTGGAGGAGCACCGCGGCCCGCTTGGTTTGCGGATTGCGTAGTTCGAGAATCGTCTCGCAATCGAAGAAATTGTGCCTGGAAAGGAGTTGGTCCAGCCGTGACATGTCCCGTTGGAGTTCGCCGAGTTTGCGCTGGTAGAGCGCTTCGTAGCTGGGGGCCACCCGCGCCTGCGGCAGCATGGCGGCAAGCCCGGGGAGCACTTTTGGCAGCGCTTCATTGAGCCGGGAGAGTTCGTTCAGGCTCTGGTTCGCCTTTGGAACCTTCACTTTGACGTTCAGTTCCAACTCGTAGCTCGCGTCGTTCTCCCGCTCTTGCGTGGCGGTTTTTCCCGGTTCGCTCTGCAACACGGTTTTCACCTGCATGCCGTTGAAGAGCTTCGAGAGTTCCATCCGCTTTTGCGGAATGTAAGTCGGCGTCGGTTTGGGAGTCGGCGTGGCGGAAGGCGCCGGGGTAGGAACATTGTCAGGGGCTTCCCAAACCAGCCGGGGGCGCTTGCACCCGGTGGCAAGCAGCAGTAGACTCAGGAGGGTCCCAAAGAGGAACGATCGCCAAGGCTTTCTGCAATGCGCCTCAGGGCCAAAGGCCCGACCGCATACCAGCCTAGGCCAACGGCCTAGGTTTTCGCGCAAAATAGGAATCAGGGCTGAAGGCCCGAAGCACCTTTCTGCCGGGTTTATGCTGCGGGCCTTCAGCCCTGAATTATTACATCGCACCTCCTGGGGCGATGCCCCAGGTTGGTATGCTTCCGCGCCTTCGGCGCTAAAAACCGGAGCGCAAACTACGAATGGAGGCTTGGCTTTTCGGTTCACGCGCCTTCTGCTGTCAACAGTTTGCGAATCGGAGATTCGAAAGCCAAGTGCGTTCCCAATCTTGAGATTGGGAACGAGCGAATCAGTGGACTGAGCGCGGCCAAACATGGCCAACATCGTTGCCCGTCCGGCCGCAGGTTTCAACCGCTACTTTTTGGCAAATGAAATCAGCGTAAGAATCACCCCTATGGCGCTCAGGATTGCCATGACGATCACATGGGGAGCAGCCCGACTGCCCATCACTTTGGGAATGAACTGCCCGGCCATGGCCACGGTCGCCAAAATTCCGAGAATCAAGCCCGGCTGCGTATTTCCAAAGACCATCAGCGCGCCCGCGCCCGCCAAAATCAAGCCGAAGAGCGTTCCGGCAATGATCGAAGGCACGCTCTTGGCCTTCACATACCCGATGATTCCGCCCAAGATCGTTAAGCCTCCCAAAATGAAGTAGTAGATTTCGGTGGCGTCGATCACGTTCATGTTCCGCGTGATAGGCTAAAGGCCGCGTGCTGTCACTTAAATAAATAACGACTCTCGGGGGCAGAGAGGTTTGAACAGAATCGGAGTTAGGGGCCTATGGGGCTTATGATTTGCCCAGAATCTCCCGCAATACTTCGTCGGGGGTGATCCCTTCGGCCTCCGCCTCGAAGTTTAAAATCACCCGGTGGCGCAGTGCCGGGAGCGCTGCCTTTTCGATGTCCGCCCGCGAGACGTGGAAACGGTGATCCATCAGGGCGAAAATTTTGCCCGCCAGGATCAGGGCTTGGGCGCCGCGGGGACTGGCGCCGTACCGCACGTAGCGTTTGGCCTTGGGTCCCGCAGCCGGATTATCCGGATGCGTGGCGAGCACCATCTGGACCGCCCGATCCTGCACGTCGCGGGCGAGGGGGACTTCGCGGACAAATGCGCGCCAGCGGAGCAGTTCCGCCGCGTCGCCGCAGGCCTTGGAGAGCACAGGCTCCGTGGCGGCGGTCGTCCGGTCGAGGATGGTGTGGAGTTCGTCCGCGCTCGGATATTCCACCTTCAACTTGAAGAGAAACCGGTCAAGCTGCGCTTCCGGCAGGGGATAGGTCCCCTCCATTTCCAGTGGGTTTTGGGTGGCCAGCACCAGGAACGGCTCTGCGAGCGGGTGCTGCTTACCCCCCACCGTCACGTGGTGCTCCTGCATCGCCTCCAGCATCGCGCTCTGGGTCTTCGGGGTGGCGCGGTTGATTTCATCGGCCAGCACGAGGTTGGCGAACACCGGGCCGGGCTGGAACTGGAAAGTGCGGCTTTCTCCGGCGATCAAATTGGTGCCGATGATGTCGGCTGGCATGAGATCGGGCGTAAACTGGATCCGCGAGAAATGCAGGCCGGTCACTTCGGCCAGGGTGCGTACCAGCATCGTTTTCCCAAGGCCGGGAACCCCTTCCAAGAGCACATGGCCTCCGGCAAAGAGCGCGACCAAAATGCCTTCGATAATCTCGGCCTGGCCGACGATCCGCTTTTGGAGTTCGGACGCGATTCGGGAAAAAGCCTCCCGGAACTGGGCGGCGTCGGCTTCGGGGTTGTTCATAAGAGATGGACGAAGTGGACTTGATGGACGAAGTGGACAGTCCATTTAGTCCATCTCGTCCATTCCGTCCATTCAGTCCATCGTTCTGCCGCATTTTTTACCGAAATCCGAGATTTGACTTTGCCCGAAGCCGGGTTTTCCTGTATTCGCAACAACGCAAAACGTCCCGTGGTTAGGCGGACGGCTCTTCGCCGCAATTGGCGGAGAGAATTCCGCAAAAAACGGAGTGCTCCACCCGGAGTGACCGCCTAAACACTTCGCGTAAATTCGGTCGGCCCAATGCTGGCCTGATTGTCACAACCGTGAAAGCCCTTATATCCTTCTACCAGTCATCAATCGGAAAGAAATGGATAGTCGCCCTCACCGGACTGGTGTTGGTTGGCTTCGTTGCCGGTCATCTTGTCGGCAACCTCCAGATCTTTATCGGCCAGGAAATGCTCAACAAATACGCTGAATTCCTTCAGGGACTCGGCGACCTCCTCTGGGTCATCCGGGGAGTCCTGTTTGCTTGCATTGGCCTGCACATCGTCACCACAGCGCTTCTGACCATTCAGAATGCCGCAGCGCGTCCGCAGAAATATGCGGTGAAAAAGGACGTCGCGGCAACCGTCGCGGCCAAGACGATGATCATCAGCGGAACCATCGTCATTGCGTTCCTGGTGTTCCATCTGCTGCACTTCACCGCCCAGAGCATCCATCCCGAATGGAAAGGCTGGCATGACGCCGAAGGCCGGCACGACGTTTACTCGCTCGTGATCGCCGGGTTCCGTGACCCGCTCGCCACTGGGTTCTACCTGGTCGGCATCTTCCTGCTCTGCATGCACTTGAGCCACGGGATTCAAAGCTTCATTCAGACCCTCGGCGGCCGGACCCGCAAGCTTGCGGAGCCGATCTCCACGATCAGCCCGTTCGTTGCATGGCTGCTCTTCCTCGGTTACGCCTCCATTCCGGTGGCATCCTTCCTTCACATTCTCAACCCGATCGGACACTAACCATGGCCACGCTCGACTCCAAAATTCCATCCGGCCCGCTTGAGAAGAAGTGGGAAAAGCATCAGTTTGAATCCAAGCTGATCAACCCGGCAAACCGTCGTAAATACACCATCCTCGTTGTCGGTTCCGGCCTCGCGGGCGCTTCCGCCGCAGCCAGTCTCGGCGAGATGGGCTACAAGGTGAAGTGCTTCTGCTATCAGGACAGCCCCCGCCGCGCCCACTCGATTGCGGCGCAGGGCGGCATCAATGCCGCGAAGAACTACCAGAACGACGGCGATTCCACTTACCGCCTCTTCTACGACACGATCAAAGGCGGCGACTTCCGCGCCCGCGAAGCCAACGTCTATCGTCTGGCCCAGGTGAGTGCCGCGATCATCGATCAATGCACCGCGCTCGGCGTTCCGTTCGCCCGTGAATACGGCGGCCTCCTGGCCAACCGCTCCTTCGGCGGCGCCCAGGTTTCCCGCACGTTTTACGCACGCGGCCAGACCGGCCAGCAGCTCCTTATCGGCGCTTACTCCGGCCTCTGCGCGCAGATCGCCGCAGGCAACGTGGAAATGTTCTCCCGCACCGAGATGCTCGACGTGGTGGTCGTTGACGGCCACGCCAAAGGCATCGTGGTCCGCAACATGGTCACTGGCGAGATCAGTTCCCACGCCGGCGACACCGTCTTGCTGGCTACCGGCGGTTACGGCAACGTCTTCTATCTTTCCACCAACGCCAAGGGCTGCAACGTCACGGCGACCTGGAGAGCTCACAAGAAGGGCGCTTACTTCGCCAACCCGTGCTACACGCAGATCCATCCGACCTGCATTCCGGTTCACGGCGACTTCCAGTCGAAACTGACGCTCATGTCCGAGTCGCTCCGCAATGACGGACGCGTCTGGGTTCCCAAGCGCAAGGAAGACTGCGGCAAGCCTCCCGGCCAGATCGCCGAGGAAGACCGCGACTACTATCTCGAACGCAAATACCCGAGCTTCGGCAACTTGGCCCCCCGCGACATTTCCTCGCGTGCCGCCAAGCAGGTGTGCGACGAAGGCCGCGGCATCGGCTCCACCAAGCTGGGCGTTTACCTCGACTTCGCCGACGCCATCAAGCGCCTCGGCGAGGATGTCGTCCGCGAACGCTATGGCAACCTCTTCGACATGTATCACAAGATCACTGGCGAAGACGCTTACAAGGTGCCGATGCGCATCTTCCCCGCCGTTCACTACACGATGGGCGGCCTCTGGGTTGACTACAACCTGATGTCCAACCTGCCCGGCCTGCATGTGCTCGGCGAAGCGAACTTCAGCGACCACGGCGCGAACCGCCTTGGCGCCAGCGCGTTGATGCAGGGTCTGGCCGACGGTTACTTCGTCATTCCTTACACCATCGGCAACTATCTCGCGGCCAACGCCGGCAAGAAAGTCACCACCGATCATCCGGAATTCAAGAAGGCGGTCGACGAGGTCAAGGCCCGCACCGAGAAACTGCTCTCCATCAAGGGCAAACGCTCGGTCGATTCCTTCCACCGCGAACTCGGCCTGCTCCTCTGGGAGAAATGCGGCATGGGCCGCACCGACGCCAGCTTGAAGGAAGCGCTCGCCGCCATCCCGAAAATCCGCGAGGAATTCTGGAAGAACGTGAACGTCCTCGGCGAAGGCGACAACCTGAACCAATCCTTGGAAATGGCCGGCCGCGTGGCCGACTTCCTGGAATTTGGCGAACTCATGTGCCTCGACGCACTCGAACGCCGCGAATCGTGCGGCGGCCACTTCCGCGAAGAATTCCAAACCCCGGACGGCGAAGCCCTTCGTGACGACGCGCAGTTCGCGCATGTCGCCGCGTGGGAATACACCGGAGACATTTCGAAGTCTGTCCGGCACGTAGAACCGCTCGAATACGAGAACATCAAACTGGCTGTCCGCAGCTACAAATAACCATGTCGAACGTGTTGAATCTTACCCTGCGAGTCTGGCGTCAACGTAACGCCAAAACACCCGGCAAATTCGCCGAGTATCCTGCGAAGAACATCCCGACGGATTGTTCCTTCCTGGAAATGCTCGATATCGTGAACGAGACCCTCGTTCAGAAAAACGAAGAGCCGATTGCCTTCGACCACGATTGCCGCGAAGGCATTTGCGGCATGTGTTCGCTCGTCATCAACGGCGTGGCGCACGGCCCCGAACGCGCCACCACGACGTGCCAGCTCCACATGCGGCACTTCAAGGACGGCGAGACGATCTACATCGAACCATGGCGCGCGGGGGCTTTCCCCGTCATCAAGGATTTGATTGTGGACCGCTCCGCGTTCGAACGCATCCAGCAAGCCGGCGGCTACATCACCGCCCGTGCCGGTTCCGCGCCCGACGCCAACTCGGTCCCGATTCCTAAACAGAACGCCGACGCCGCCATGGACGCCGCCGCCTGCATCGGCTGCGGAGCGTGCGTGGCAGCCTGCCCGAACTCTTCGGCCATGTTGTTCGTCGGTGCGAAGGTGTCGCATCTCGCGCTGCTGCCGCAAGGCCAGCCCGAACGCACCAGCCGCGTCCTCAAGATGGTCCGCACGATGGACGAAGCTGGCTTCGGCAACTGCACCAATTTCTACGAGTGCGAAGCCGTTTGCCCGGCTGCGATCAAGACGTCGGTCATCGCCATGCTCAACCGCGAATACGCGTTTGGCTTGGTTAAGGACACCGTTGGCGTGGGTTAGTCGATAACCCGTCCAACTGATAATCTGAGCGGCGCATCTCCAACGAGGTGCGCCGCCTCTTTTTGTAGCCGCCCCGCTCAGTCGGGGCGGCGATGTGGACCTGAGCCTCTTGCCTCTTGTTTGCGCTCGACGCGCCACCCCGGCGGCGACAGAGCGCCGCAGCCACAGCAAACCCCAACTTCGGGAGTTCGGGTTTAGACCGACGTGAATCAGGGATCACGATCCGGGGAAAGGAAGGTGTTCATGACCGGGGTCGGTCCGAAGAGCCTCCCGGAAGGTGACAGAGCCCTCGTAGTAGAGGCGAAGCGGGGTAACTCCCGTGGAGCGAAAGGGGCAGGACGAGTCGGAGGGTTTACAACGAATCCGGCAGGGCGTCCGCCTTTTTGGTTGGCACTGCGGGGGACGTCGTCGCGGAAGGAACAGCGGTGGCGGTTGCGGACGCACTGGGAGCGGCAGAAATCGCAGCCGAGGCGGACGGCTTGGCCGTGGGTTTGGCCGTGGGTTTGGCCTTGGGGCGATCCATCGCGAGCAGTTCGCTGACGGTCACAAACTTGAACCCTTTGGCGAGCAACCCGTCGAGAACCTGCGGCATGGCGTCGATCGTCTGGGCGTGGATGTCATGCGCCAGAATGATGCTTCCGTTCCGGGTGCCCTCCAAAATGCGGCGGGCAATCACTGAAGGGCCGGGGCGCCTCCAGTCGTTGGGATCGACTTCCCAAAGAATGACCTTCAAGCCGAGTTGGTCGTGAACCCATTTGCGCTGTTTCTCATGCAAGGCGCCGTAGGGGGGGCGCATCACTTTCGGCGTGACTCCACCGGCTTGGGAAACCGCATCCTGGGTTCGCTGCAACTGACCGCGAACTCCCTCTTCGGACATTTTGGAAAGGTCAGGGTGCGACCAGGAATGGTTGCCGATTTCGTGGCCTTCGGCCACCTCGCGCTTGAGAATGGCCGGATTCGCCTGAACGCACTCGCCCAAAACGAAGAAGGTCACTTTGATGTTCCGCTTGGCGAGCATGTCCAGAAGGCGCGGCGTGGTGGCCGCGCCCGGTCCGTCGTCAAACGTAAGGGCGATATATGGGCCATCTGTGTTGACGGAACTGAACGTGATCCTGGGTTCCCCTGCCTTAGGGGCAGGGCCGGTCGTGGGTGCGGCGCCGCCGTATTGCGCCAGGGCGGTGGAAGCTGCGAAAATAAAAGCGGAAAGAATGCAACGGACCATGGTTATAAAGAATCGGAATTAGAGAAAACGGTCGAGAATCACTTGCATTTTTTCGACGGTTGTCGCGGGCCAGATCGATTTGTCGGTGACCAAAGCCGTGTCGAGGGCGCGGTGCTCCGGCCAGTTCGGAACGGTCGGGATGCACGGAATAACCCGGGCAACGATTTGCTTCGCCCGTTCGGCGTTGTGGAGCAGGTGGTCCATCACCGTTTGGGCCGTCACGGGTTGCTCTTCGACTTTCCAGCAATCGTAATCGGTCACCATCGACATGGTCGCAAAGGCGATCTCCGCTTCCCGCGCCAGTTTGGCTTCCCCAAGGTTGGTCATCCCGATCACATCGAAGCCGAGTTTACGGTTGGCCTCACTTTCCGCACGGGTCGAGAACGCCGGGCCGTCCATGTTGACATACGTTCCGCCGTTATGGACCACGGCGCCCTCTTCAGCGGCTGCCTTCGCGATCAAGGCGCGCAACTGGGCGCTGGTCGGATCGGCAAACGTCAGATGCGCGACGATGCCTCCGCCGAAAAAGGTGTGCTCCGTGCGGCGGCTGGTCCGGTCGAAAAATTGGTCCGGGAGCACGATATGCCGGGGTTCCAACTCCTGCCGAAGGCTGCCGACGGCGGAAACCGAGATGATCCAGCGGACCCCCAGCGATTTGAGGGCATAGATATTGGCCCGGTGATTGATTTCCGTGGGCAGGATCCGATGGCCGCGACCGTGCCTGGGAAGGAAAAAGACCGTGCGGCCCGCGAGTTCGCCGCGAACGATCACGTCGCTGGGAGCGCCCCAGGGCGTGTCGATGCGCAGTTCCGTGGCGTTGGTCAGCCCCTCGATCTGGTAGAGTCCGCTGCCGCCGATGATGCCGATACTGGCTCCAATCTCTGGATTTTGCATGGATCTCTGTTAAAGCAGCCTTGGCCGTGGATGAAAAGTGGAGAATGAAGGAAGACGAGGGGAGGGAGAACCTGTAGTTGCGGCGCTCTGTCGCCGCCGGGGTGGCGCGGCGGTTCGCATTGACGATAGGTCCACATCGCCACCCCGACTGAGCGGGGTGGCTACAGGAGAGCGAGTTGACTGGGTGCAGGACCGGAAAGTTACAGGGTGTGAAATTCCCTGATACACAGGCGGCG
>JBAXSN010000069.1:0-17931 GCA_037130675.1 Verrucomicrobiota bacterium | reverse complement strand
CTGAGCGGGGCGGCTACAAAACGCCAGACCCTGCACCAAATTGTGTGTTGTTTTCGGAGAAGGCTTCGGAGTTCGGGTGCAACCGCTTGCCTTAGGACCGAAGCGGCAAGATGCCGCTTCTACTACGGATGCCCAGGCACGGTGGGTCCTCCTTAGTAGAAGCGGCTTCCAGCCGCTCCTCCATGGGTGCCGCAGCTACACTGGCAGCGGGTATTCCTTCTTCACAAATTCCAGCGCGTCCTCGCGTCCGGTGAGCGTTCCTTCGAGTTGCCGGGTCTGAACCGCTTCGAGGATTTCGCCAACGATCGGGCCCGGTTTCCAGCCCAGCGCGAGAACATCCCGACCGTTGATCAGGGGAGGGGGGATTAGCGGTTCGTTGGCGCATTCGGCGCGCTTTTGAAGCAGGAACTCGTAGTTATCCAGCATCCCGTGACTGCTTGCGCAGTCCACCCGATGCAGTTCCATTTCCAATTCGAAATGAGGGCGGGCCATGAATCGCTTGAGCTTGGCGACGCGCATGGATTGCACGTCCTTGAACACCATGTGATTGGCAACAGCCTCCACAACGGCATCCGTTTCTTCGCGCGAAAACCGCAGCCGTTCCATCACCAACTCAGCCATCCCGGCCCCCACTTTATCGTGGCCGCTAAATCGAATCCGGTTTTCCGCGGGATCGAAGGAATAGGTGGGCGGTTTGCCGATGTCATGAAGCAGGATCGAGAAGACGAGTGGGGCAGGCAGCGGTTCCGAAGGCAGCAGTTCAAGCATCCGCCGGGTGTGGACGAATACGTCGCCCTCAGGATGGAACTGCGGGGGTTGTTCGCACCCCTTAAGGGTCTCGATTTCAGGCAGAACCTGCGCCATCAGCCCGCTCGCATCGAGCAAGTCAAAGCCTCGGACGCGCCCCGGCGAGGTGAAGATCCGGCCCAGTTCTTCGCGAATCCGTTCGGCGCTGACTTCGTGGATGGCCGGCGCGTTTTCGATGATCGCCTGCCAGGTGGTCGGCTCGATTTCAAATCCGAGCGTTGCCGAAAATCGAACCGCCCTGAGCAGCCGTAACCGGTCTTCGCGGAAGCGCGCCTCGGGATCGCCAATGGCCCGAATCACGCGGGCCTCCAAGTCCGCCCGGCCGTTGACAAAGTCGATCATCCTTTCTTTGATCGGGTCGAAAAACATCCCATTAATCGTAAAGTCACGCCGTTCCGCATCCTGCTGCGGGCTGGAAAAAGTGACGGCTACGGGATGGCGTCCGTCGAGGTAGATGTCGTCGGAGCGGAACGTGGCAACTTGGAATTCGCAGTTCCCCTCAAGCACGCAAATTACCCCGAAATGCGCGCCAACTGCGATCGTGCGGCGGAAGAGGCTTTGGACCTGCTCCGGGTGGGCGTTGGTGGCGATGTCGTAGTCCTTGGGCTCGATTCCCAGGAGCGCGTCGCGGACGCAGCCGCCGGCATAATATGCGACGTAGCCCGCATCGTGCAGCCGTTGAACGACCGAGCGAGCGGATCTTTCCATTGAATCATTAAGTGCCATGAGAATTCCTGCGAGCCCGACAAGAAACCATTTTCGCGGGCCTTGCGCAATGCGGGCGTTTATTAGACGCTCTGAGGAGTGTGAACTCCCGACTCTATTCAAGGTTGCAATGCTGGCCGCGGCTCTCTGCTGTTTTGGCGCTGTTTATCTGGACCCAAGGAGCCATTGCGGTCTCCTGGCCGATGTTTCACGGTTCCCAAGATCTCGCCGGGATCGCGCAAGGCTCCCTCATCGAACCGTTGCAGCTTCAATGGACCTTTAAAACCAGCGGCCCCGTAAAATCCTCGGCAGCCATTGGCGCTGGGCGGGTGTTCGTTGGCTCGAACGATGGCTATATTTACGCGCTGGATGCCGCCACGGGAAAACAACTTTGGGCGTTCAAGACGGGCGGCGCCGTCGAATCCTCTCCGTTGGTTTTGAATGGGATCGTCTATGCCGGATCGAGCGATTCGCATTTGTATGCACTCGACGCGTTGACCGGTGCGCTCAAGTGGCGGTACGCGACCGGCGAGAAAATTCTCGGTGCGCCGAACTGGATTCATCGCGCCACGGGCGACTGGATTGTGGTCGGAAGCTATGACAATAAAGTGCATTGCATCGACGCGGCCACGGGAAAAGTCGTTTGGAGCTACGACACCGAGAACTACGTCAACGGCGCTCCGGCGGTCGCGGAAGGGCGGGTGGTATTTGGGGGATGCGACGCCAAGATTCATTCCCTGAACGAGGCGAACGGCAAATTGTTGAAGGAAGTCGAGGTCACCGCTTACATCGCAGGCTCGTGTGCGATCAAGGGCAACCAAGCTTACGCCGGACATTATGGCAACAAAGTGGTGTGCGTAAATCTCGATGCCGGTGAGATTGTCTGGAGCTTTCAGGATGGCGAAGAGCCGTTCTTTTCAACGCCCGCCGTCAACGAGACCCGCGTGCTGATTGGCGGTCGGAACCGGAAACTGCACTGCCTCGATCGCCAGACAGGAAAGGGCGTATGGGCGTTTCAAACCAAGGGCATGGTGGATAGCTCGCCGGTGATTTGTGGGGATCGGGTGATATTCGGCTCCAGCGATGGGCGACTTTACATGGTTGCGCTCACCGACGGCAAACAGCTTTGGTCTTATGAAATCGGCAAGCCGTTGACGGCTTCCCCGGCGGTTGCCGACAACCTGGTGGTCATCGGTTCGGAAGATGGGAGCGTTTATGCTTTTAGCGGTGCCGGGAGCGAACCCGGTAGAGGCGCTCAGTAAAGCCGCCTTCTTCGGTGAAGGCCGTAGCCTGAGAGGCGATCTGGCGATCCAGGAGATAGCAGGCGAGGTTCAACAACGAGAGCGCCGCATTGGCGGCGAGGGTGGCGGAACCAGGAATGGACGAAGTGGACGAACACGGACGGTCACGGACTTCGGACGAAGGCGCCTCGGATGTCTGTGTCCGTCCGTGTTCGTCCACTTCGTCCATCTCTTTCCTCGCCAAAACGCGCTCAGCTCTGACCCAAGCCCGAACTTCGTCCACAGTGGAGCAACGCTTTTGTTTCAGCCGGAGCAAGGCCGGGTGGTCCGGCTCCCACTGGGGCAGACCGCGTTGCCTCAGATAGTCTTCATAATCGAGGCGAAGCTCTTCCAAGCTGGCCCGGGCGACGTTGGTCAGCTTCACCTCCATTTTTTTCGAGGTGCCGCTGGCCTGGCTCCCCTCAGCGATGTTTTGGACGCCGCTGCGTGCGGCCTGCACCATCTGGTCGTGGGTGCGGCTGCGCTTTTCGATGAACCGATCACAGAAGAGGGCGGTAAGGTCGTAGCAAAGCTGCGCGACTTGAAAGCTCTTGAGCTTCCGATAACCACCATGCTTCGGGATCAGTTTGTCATCTTCCATCGTTTCAGGGAAACGACTCTAAAAGGCGCGTCCGAAAAAGCAAGAAGTCGTCTCACTACGAAGCTCGCAATAATGGAATCCAAGCGTTAGATTCCGCGCTATGAACCTCTCCGGTCCGCCGCTGCTGGAACTCCGATCCGTGTGCAAAACCTACGACGCACCCGGCGGCAGCCTCGAAATTCTGCACGGGATCGACCTCTCGCTTGCGCGCGGTGAATCGCTGGCGATCCTGGGCCCATCGGGTTGCGGAAAAAGCACCTTTTTGAACATCATCGGAACCCTCGACCGCCCCACTTCGGGCCAGGTGCTCTTGGATGGCAAGGACCTTGCCTTGCTCGATGATCGAGAACTTGCCCGGACCCGCAACCGGCAGATCGGATTCATCTTCCAACTTCATCATCTGTTGCCCCAATGCACCGTGCTCGAAAACGTGCTCATTCCCACGCTGGCAACTCCCAATTCGCGACCCGGAGCGGAGATTTCGGACCGTGCGCTGCATCTGCTCGAACGGGTGGGCCTCGCCGACCGCCGGTTCCATCGTCCCGGCCAATTATCGGGCGGGGAGCGCCAGCGGACCGCCGTCGTTCGCGCGTTGATCAACCGGCCCTTGCTGCTGCTGGCCGATGAGCCGACCGGTTCGCTCGATCACGCTTCCGCCGAGAGCCTGAGCGAACTGCTGGCAGGCTTGAATCGCGAAGAGAACCTAACGCTGATCGTAGTTACGCATTCGCGAGAACTCGCGTCGAGGATGTCTCGCGTATGTGAAATTCGCGATGCCCGCCTGGAATCGCTAGTGCTTCGCCGGTCATGACGATCGCCCGGTTTATTCTGCGCGGCATGCTCTGCTATTGGCGCACGAACTTGGGCGTCCTGCTCGGTTCGTTGCTTGCCTCGATGATCCTTACCGGATCGTTGTTGGTGGGGGATTCCGTTAAATACAGCCTCACGCAAATTGCCCTGGCGCGCCTTGGCGATACTCGTGCCGCATTGATCTCTTCCGAGGGCTTTTTCCGCGAACAACTAGCCTCGCAAATCAATGCGAAGACCGCGCCAGCGCTGCTGCTCCGGGGGACGGTCGCCTTGCCGGACGGCAGCGCCCGCGCGAACGGGGTCCAAATCGTCGGGGTGGATGAACGGTTTTGGAAACTGCGACCGAAAAGCAGTCCGGAAGCGGCAATGCCGAAAGCAATCGATCCCGATGGTTTCCTGGCAAACGACAGGCTCGTCGGCAGGCTTGGGTTGAAGCCCGGTGACGCCGTGGTGATTCGTGTCGAGGAGCCCAGCTTGCTCTCGCGCGACGCCCCGCTCTCGGGCGCCTCGGATGCATCAATAGCCATCCGCTCTCGCATGAGAGCGATTATTGGAGCGGATCGACTTGGGCATTTTAGCCTGCAATCAAATCAGGTTCCGCCGTTGACCCTCTTTTTGCCCCTGCATCAGTTGCAAGAGGCGCTCAAGAAACCCTCGCGGGCCAATGTGCTTCTCACCAGCCTGGATGCGCCAAGCGCGACCGCGCGGCTGCGGGAGACCTGGTCGCTCGATGACTTGAATCTTCAGGTGCGTGCCCTTCCGGATGATCATTCGGTGGAGCTTCGGACGGAGCGGGTTTTCCTGGAACCGGGTATTGCTAGTGCGGCGATGAAAGCGGCCCCTCAGGCACAGGGCGTTTTGACCTATCTGGTGAATGAGATTCGGTTTGGGGAACATGCCACTCCTTACTCGATGGTTGCGGCCCAGGAGTGGCACAGGCGTCTCGCCTGTGAGGGCGCGCGCGGCACAGGCAAGATACCAATCGTGTTCGGCATCGCTTTTGATGAGGACCAAAGGTCCGTCCCATACCAGCCTGGGGCAACGCCCCGGGAAAATTGGGAAGGCGAATTAGGGCTGAAGGCCCGCACTATTCCGGGCGCGATGCGATGGTTCGGGCCTTCAGCCCTTGATGTTTCTAAATCGAAAACCTGGGGCGATGCCCCAGGCTGGTATGGGGTCGCGCCGTTGGCCCTGAAATTACACGTTCGCGAACAAGCAATGTTCACGCCGAACACTATTGGCGAGACGCCTGTGTCACTCTCGATTCCCAAACTCGCCGACGATGAAATTGCGATCAATTCGTGGCTGGCTGAGGATCTTGGAGCGAAGGTTGGAGATGAACTGTCTCTTCGTTACTATGTTGTCGCGGGTGGCCGGCAGCTCTCAGAGAAGACTAGTCGTTTCCGGGTGCGCTCGATTTTCCCACTGGAACGCCCCGATCCAAGCTGGATGCCTCCTTATCCGGGGCTGGCTGACGTTGAAAACTGTCGGGACTGGCAGCCGGGGATTCCGGTTGAAACCAGCCGGATTCGACCAAAGGACGAGGAATACTGGAAGATCTACCGTGGCACGCCGAAAGCCTTTATCAGCCTTGGTGCCGGACAGGCGATTTGGGGCAATCGATTCGGTAACCTGACGGCGATCCGGTTCCCGGATAGAAGCGCGGAGGAAGTGGAGCGTTCCGTGCGCGCCTCGATCGATCCGGTCAAGGCGGGGCTGGTATTCCAGCCGGTTCGCGATGCGGCGCTTAAAGCCAGTAGCGAGTCGCAAGATTTCGGCCAGCTATTCATCGGGTTCAGTTTTTTCCTGATCGTCGCGGCATTGCTGCTGATGGCCATGCTCTTCGTCTTTAACCTTGAACAAAGGACGACCGAGGCGGGGGTGCTGTTGGCGCTCGGGTTTACGCCGGGTCGGGTGCGAGGCCTTTTGCTCATTGAAGGTTATGCCATTGCAACCTTCGGTGCCGGGGTGGGAGTCGTCGCTGGCGCCCTCTACACCAAGGCGGCGTTGCACGGCCTTTCCACAGTCTGGCAGGCGGCGGTTCATTTGCCTCAGTTCGAATTTCATCAGGAACCGATAACGCTGGTTATCGGCGGGTTCTCAAGCCTCCTTGCCGGCTGGGTGGCGACGTGGATTGCCGGACGCGGGCACGTACGACGCCCTGTTGCCAATCTCCTTGCCAGCGGCGCGGAACTCGAACTGAGGGGCGCTTCGGGGAATGCCAGACGAAGTGTCAGCCTGGCCCTGGCATCTCTCCTTATTGCGCTGATTCCAGTCATCTTTGGAGGCCGCTCGGCGGAAGCTTTTTTTGGAGCCGGAGCGCTTCTCTTGATTGCTGGAATCGCGGCCAGCCATGCAGGGTTGCTGAAACTCGGCCAGACAATCAAAACGGCGGAGAAGCTCGCCATAGTTGGATTGCGCGGAGCGGCCCGGCGATGCGGGCGAAGCCTCACGATCCTGGCGGTTCTTGCTTCCGGGGTGTTCATGGTGGTTGCGGTGGGGGCATTCCGTGGAGACCCTCTGGCGCATGCCTCTGAACGAGGCTCGGGGACGGGCGGGTTTGCGTTCATCGGTCAATCGACGCTGCCAATCTACGAAGACCTCAACAGCCCGGCGGGACAGCAGGCATTTGGGCTGACGCCTGAATCCATGCAGGGAGTCGGCGTGGTGCCGATGCGGGTCAAAGACGGGGACGACGCGAGTTGCCTGAATTTGAACCGGGCACAGCAGCCTCGATTCCTTGGGGTTCGTCCCGAAAGCTTGGGCCACAAGAACGCCTTCACGTTCATCGACCGGATTGCTGGCGCTACGACCGATTCCGGTTGGGAGTTGCTCGATCGCGTCGAACCCGACGGGGCCGTCCCGGCGATTGGGGATGAAGCCACGGTTCGCTGGGCGCTGGATAAAGCGGTGGGGAAGAGGATCGAATGCACGGATGAGCGTGGCCAGGTATTTTCGGTCCGGATCGTGGGGGTGCTTGCCAACTCGGTGTTGCAGGGGAGTCTGGTGATTTCCGATAAAGCTTTCGTCCAGCGGTTCCCGTCTGCAAGCGGCAGTCGCGCCTTTTTGATCGATGCGCGCCCCGAGAAAGCTATTGAGGTGGCCAAAGCTTTTTCGAGCGCGCTGCAAAACCGGGGAATGGAAGTGGTGCCGGCGTGGCAGCGGCTCGCTGAGTTCCAAGCCGTGGAGAATAGCTATCTCTCGATATTTCAGGCGCTCGGCGGGCTGGGCTTGCTGCTGGGCAGTGCCGGGTTCGGGATCGTGGTGATGCGCAATGTCTGCGAGCGGAGAAACGAACTGGCGCTCTTGCAGGCCATTGGTTATTCGAAGCGTCGCTTGCGTTGGCTGGTGGTTAGCGAGCACGGGGCTCTCATTATTTTGGGCACTGGGATTGGATCTGTTGCCGCTGCGGTCAGCATTGCACCGTCATTGGCTGGACCGGGAGGTCACGGTCCCGGAGTGGGTTTCGCAGCTACAGTCCTGCTGCTCGCCGCCGGAGGCATTGCCTGGAGTTGGCTTGCCGCCTGGTTTGCTCTGCGCGGCCCGCTGCTCGATTCGCTCCGGAACGAATAGAGCCCTGTAGCCACGGCCCTGTGGGCCGTCTGGGGGGCGCATACTGGAATCGCGTCACGGCTCGATTGTCGCACAGCGACGTGGCTAAAGGGAAAAGCCCACGCCGGTTTGGAAAAAAATCCCATGCAAAGAGGGGATTTTCGGCTCATGATTGAGGTATTGATTCCACCAACTCCAAACCTACACTCCATGAATTCTTCGCAACGCACCATTACCGCTGCGCAGGGCTATTCTGAGCTCGGCATGCTCCAGGAGGCAATCGAAGAGCTGAATATGCTCCCGTTGAGTGAGTTGATTCGCGCTGACGTGCTGGAGATGCGGGTCCTGATCTTCATGAAAGCGCGGTGCTGGAAGGAAGCTCTTATTGAAAGCGAGAAGCTCTGCGCGATCGCGCCGGAAGTGGCGATCGGGTTCATTCACGCGGCGTTTTGCCTGCACGAACTGGGCTGCACGCGCGAAGCCAGGGAGTTGCTGCTCGAAGGTCCTGCGTCCCTGGTCAAAGAGGCCACCTATCATTACAACCTGGCCTGTTACGAATGCGCATTGGGCAATTTGGAGATTGCCAGGGCTTATCTTGACACCAGCTTCGGCATGGATTTAAAACTGAAGGATCATGCCAAATCCGATCCCGATTTGAAGGTGCTCCAGCTCTGAGGCTTTTTCGAGACTCCGTCGTTTTTCGCGGCGGCCCTTCAGTAACCCGGATCGCCAGCAGCCCGTCGGGACAGGCGGTGACGTGGAAAGCGCTTAGCTTAACCGCGACTCGGCTCTGCGCGCCAAGTGATTGGCCAGAATAAAGAAGGAAGGAACCCATAAGCCGACGAAAATGCCGAAGCGTTCCGAGTGCGACCTGTCGCGGGCGCTGGTGAAAAACCAGCTGATGATGGAGGCGAGGATGGAGATAAATCCGAGTCCCAGCGCAACATCCGACGCCGTGTACATTTGCTCCTTCGAGAGGGTCAATTTCTCCATTTTCGACGCGAGGCGTCCGGGACGCTCTAATACAGTGTTCATACTCATGGGAACGATTGGAGTGTCCGCTTTGGCCGGGGCAATAAGAACGTTTGTGGCGCAAAGGCCTGGGCGATGGAGGAAGCTGACATTCAATCTCAAGGGCCCTAATGTGATCCCCTAAGCGCCTCGGGGTGAAACGAGTGCTCCCCTTGCAGATTGATCGCACCGAAAACCGTCACCAATCTTGGCGGGTAGACTTCCATTCACGTTTTTAGGATACTTAACTCCCAAAAATTCCCATCTCTGAAAACAAAAAGCCCTCGCGAGTTTCCCCGCGAGGGCTTCCAAAACCTATTCGGGTCCGCTTACACGGTGCGGCAGAATTCTTCGAACCGGTCGAGGCCCTTCTTGATCACGTCCATGCTGGTGGCATAGCTGAAGCGGATGGTGCGATCGTCGCCAAAGGCGATTCCGGGGACCACGGCCACGCTCGCCTTGCTGAGCAGGCGGTCGGAGAAGTTCTGCGAGGTTAGCGAGAGCTTCGAGATGTTCGCCAGCATGTAGAAAGCGCCCTGCGGCTTGACGATGCTGATGTTGGGGATGCTCGAGAGGCGTTGGAACATGTAGTTGCGGCGCATTTCGAACTCTTCACGCATGTCGGTGATCTGCTGCTGGTCGCCTTTGATGGCCGCGAGCCCGCCTTTTTGGGCGAACGAGCACGGGTTTGAAGTGCTATGGCTCTGAATGGAGTCGATCGCCTTCGCGATGGATTCAGGAGCGCCGAGATAGCCCAAGCGCCAACCGGTCATCGCATAAGCTTTGGAGAACCCGTTGACGGTGATCGTCAGGTCGTAAGCTTCGGGTGAGATCGAAGCGATGGAGACGTGCTGGACGCCATCGTAAGTGAGCTTCTCGTAAATTTCGTCCGAGAGAATGATGATCCCTTCCTCTTCGGCAACGGCAACGATGGCCGTCAGTTCCTCGCGGGTATAAACCGCGCCGGTCGGGTTGCCGGGGGTGTTGATGATCACCATCTTGGTGCGGGGTGTCATCGCGTCTTCGAACTGCTCGGCGGTCATTTTCCAGCCGGTTTCTTCCGTCGTCTGCACGAACACGGGTTCGCCGCCAGCCAGGCGCACCATTTCCGGATAGCTGAGCCAGTAAGGGGCGGGGATGATCACTTCGTCGCCGGGTTGCACGGTGGCGAGGATGGCGTTGAAGCACGAGTGCTTGGCGCCATTGGAGACGATGACCTGGTGCGGCTTGTAATCGAGGTTGTTGTCCTTAAGAAACTTCTCGGAAATTGCCTGGCGCAGTTCCGGGATCCCCGAGCTGGGGGTGTACTTGGTGAACCCGCCATCCAAAGAAGCCATGGCGGCCGCTTTGATGTGCTCGGGCGTATCGAAGTCCGGTTCGCCGGCGCCGAAGCTGCAGATATCGATGCCTTCGGCCTTCATCGCTTTGGCTTTGCTGTCGATGGAGAGGGTGAGCGACGGGGTGAGAATGGTGGCGCGTGAAGCAAGGTCCATAGTTTTTGGATTTTCGATTGTTGGATTGAATTTCTGAGGGTTGCCCGAAGTGGATTATAAGCTGCCGTAGAACGATTCGACGAACGGCTTGAAGTTGTTTTTGTCGATCTTAATGATCCCCAATTCGCGTTTGGCGTTTTCGGCCGAGTCGGACGCATGCGCGGCATTGACCATGATGGTCTGCCCGAATTCCTTGCGGATCGATCCCGGAGGCGCTTTGGAGGGGTCGGTTGGTCCGAGGACCTCGCGGATCTTGCGGACGGCATCCACGCCTTCATAGACCAGGGCGATGCATTTTTCGCTGCCGGGTTCATCCCGCTTTTCCGCCGGGCAATCGCTCGGCTTGGAACCGGACATGAATTGCACGATCGACTCCCAGTTCTGCTCGCCGTTGATCGGGCCGAGAATATCGCCGAGTTGGCGCTGGACCTCTTCGTTGAGCATGACTCCGAGTTCCTGCTCGATGGCGAGCCGGGCCATGGTGCCGGTGCGTTCCCGGAAGATATTCTTCAGAACGTCCAATACCGGGCCGTAGAATTCGCACGCTTGCGCGACGCTCATGAAGTGGACTTTCACTCCCACGATCGTCAGGCCGGTGCGGGAGAAGACGTCGATCACGCCGCCCGGACGAGCGTTCGGGAAGCGGAAATTGTCGGGTTTGATGAGCACCAGCGTCTTCTCGACGTTGCTGCCGGCAGGAAAGGAGACCGCCCCTTCAAGGACGCCGCCATCGCTGTCGGAATACCGCGCCCAGAGCTTCAGGTCGCGTTCGGCCGATTCCTCATCGTGCGCGGCGAGCACCGCCGGTTCAAAATAGACAACCTTCCCGGTCGCGTCGGTGATGTAATCGCCGTAGGTGTCGCGGATCGATTCACCGCTGGTGCGTTCCTGGGCAATGTGACCGACTGCCGCACGGATTTTCGCCACGGCGTCCTCGCCTTGGAATGCCAAAAGCAGCACCCGGGGGCGGTTCCCGGCTTCGTCATTGACGAAATGATTCAGGACATAGCTCCGGATCAACTCTTGCTTCTCCCGCTTTTCGGGCTGGGAATCGGTGACCAACGTGGAAGCGTAAGCCTCGACCAGTTCCTTGCTCGGGGCGAACATTCGAGCCCGGATCAAATTGAGTCCCGTCCGGGAGATGAGACGTGAAATTATACCCCCGGTCCGCGACTTGCGGATCGAGTAGGGAGTCACCAATACGTATGAGAGTTCTTCGGCCATAGATGAAAATTGCCTGCGCCGACCCTCCTGAAAACGGTCATTTTCAGGTAAAACTCAGCGTAGGCAGTGTTTTTTTCGAAACTTTCCCGGAACCTAGCGGCGGGGTGCGCAACGCGTCAACGGTTTTTTCCTTTGAGACCGTTTTAAGGGGGGCAATTAAAAGCGGGAGCGAGGGGTCAGTCTGTGAATTTTGAAAGGTCACAACGACCGAATGCGCTCCAGGGATGCGCAAAATTCACAGACTGACCCCCTCAGCGTCTGCGGATCGCGTCTGGAAATCAGTCGAAACTTAAGGATTTTAGACCTGTGGCGGAAAAAATTCGCGTTGGCGGGCTGAAAACCGAGGCGACTTCTTGACACGCGGGCAACCATTGCCATGATCCATCGGAACGTGTGCGCGACAAAATTGTCCGCCCCCCGAGTCGATTTATATTACCTTTTATGAAGTTCAGCGTCAGCAAAGAGAAGCTCCTCGAAGGCCTCCAAACCGTTCAGAACGTGGTCAGTACCCGGACCACTCTGCCGATTCTCTCCAATGTGTTGCTGCAAGTAGCCGATGGCGTGCTCCGGTTTACCACGACCGATTTGGACGTGGGCGTTCGCGCCGCCGTCGAAGCAAATGTCGAGCGCTCCGGCGCCACGACGCTTCCGGCCCGCCGCCTGGTGACAATCGCGCGTGAACTTCCTTCCAATGAAATCACCATCGAGGTTGATTCCAAGAACTGCGCCTCCATCCGCAGCGGCCCCAGCTTTTTCAAAATCAATGGGCTTCCCGAGGAGGAATTCCCGCCGCTGCCGAAATTCGAAAACGCCAAGACCTTCAACATTCGCCAGAAAGATCTGCGCGACGGCCTCAAGAAGACCGCCTACGCCATCTCGACCGACGAGAGCCGGTACGTGCTCAACGGCATTCTCTGTTCGTTCAAGGACAACAAGCTGACGCTCGTGGCCACCGACGGTCGCCGGTTGGCATTGGTCGATATCGAACTCGAATTTCCGCGCAGTCACGAAATTGAAATCATCGTCCCGACCAAGGCGGTCGCGGAACTGCAACGGCTCCTGGCCGACGATGGCGAACTCAAATTGAGCATTGGAGAAAATCAGGTCGCTTTTGAGATCAACGGGACGCTGCTCGTTTCCAAGCTGATCGAAGGGAACTATCCGAACTATCGCCAGGTCATCCCCGGCGAGACCAAGGAACGGGTGACCCTCGAGCGCGAACTCTTCCTCAACGCTGTCCACCGCGTTTCGCTGCTCGCCAGCGAAAAGAGCAACTCGGTGAAGCTGATCTTCTCCAAGAACAACTTGGAAATTGCCGCCAACACCCCGGAAGTGGGTGAGGCGCACGAGTCCCTGGCCATTCCTTACAAGGGCAAGGACTTCTCGATCGCCTTCAATCCTGAATTCCTGATGGCTCCCTTGCGGAACCTGCCGGTTGACGAGGTGTTTCTCGATCTGATCGATGAGATGAGCCCCGGCGTCGTGAGGATTCAAGGGCCGTTCCTCTACGTGATCATGCCGATGCGCATCTCGTAAGGGACGCTCGGCGATCCCGTCCGCCGCCCCGAGCGGCCAAGATGGCCACTCTCCTTTCTATCACGCGGCACGGCCGCCGTAGTAGAAGCGGCATCTTGCCGCTTCGTTCCTAAGGAAAGCGGGCAGTTTCTTGAGTTGACGCGCGTGCGCTTAGTCGGCGCAGCTATAGGGCGAGTGCCTACTGCACCTGCCGAACGCGCTCGGCCAGATCCGTTTCCTCCGGAGGAACCCACGCGCCGCCGCCGTTGTATTCCAGTCCCAGCTTGCCGTCTCTGATGGTAACCAAAGTGGCTTCGGCTCCCGGCTTCGCGTACTGATTTCCAGTTGGCTTGCCGTTTACGACCGCTGGGAAAAGGGTGAGCCTTTTGATAATGACAGTTTTTGGCCACTGATTGCGGTTCGGGCCAAGCTTGGTGAGAAGATCAACCGGTTGTTTCACGCTTGGGGTCGCTTGAGGCGCTGGGGTCGGAGGCAGGATTTCCACGACGGGCGGTGGCGTCGATTGGGAAATGACAACGTCCTTCGACTTGCTCCGGAGCCTCGACGGCTGTGGTTGTTGTAGCTCCTGTTGAATCGGGTTCAACTGATATCCGCACTCGGCGAGTTTCTCCTTGAAGTAAGGAAATCGGGCATCGACCGCATTTCTCACCTCTGGGATTTTGAAATAGCAGGCTCCCGCCAACAGCGCCAAAGAAATGGGCGGCCCTAATCTCCACAGTTTGCTATGTTCGTCACTCATTTTGTAATGGGCAGGTGTGCCTGCGCCGAATCGTCCATCATCTGCTTTGGTGGCCTGCGGCTCAAGTTTGTAGTGAGATAAGCGACAACTTTCTTTCATCCGCCCGCATTGCAAAAATTCCGGATGCCGCGTTTAATTAAGCCGTTCCCATGAAGAGACTGACCGATTACCACACGCACACGCCGCTTTGCCATCACGCGGAGGGCTGGCCTATCGAATACGCCCGCGTTGCCGTGGAGCGGGGCTTGGCGGAACTTGGCTGTGCCGATCACAGTCCGATGCCGCCCGCGCTTGAGCCTTTCGACGATTGGCGGATGCTTGGGGCCGATCTGCCCCGTTACTTTGACGCGGTGGCCGAAGCGCGCGATGCCTTCCCGCAGCTTCCCATTCGACTGGGCTTGGAGGTCGATTTCGTAACGGGCCTGCCCGGCAACGAGCGTTGGATCGAGCAGCTTGCCGGAATGGCCGATTGGGATTTCCTCATCGGCAGCGTTCATTACATCGCCCCCGGCTGGGATGTGGATAATCCGAAACACATTTCCCGGTTTGAAGATCGCCCCGTGGCCGAGGTATGGCAGCTCTATTTTTCGGCGTACGAAGAGTGCATCCGGAGCGGGCTCTTCGACTTTGTGGCGCATCCCGATTTGCCGAAAAAGTTCGGCCATCGACCCGAGGGCGATCTACGGCGGTTTTATGAGCCGATCATAGCGGCGTTGGCGGAAACCGGCACGGCCTTTGAAATCAACACCGCGGGTCTGCGAAAACCGGCGGGCGAGTGTTACCCGGCGCTGGATTTCCTGAGACTCGCGCGCACTGCCGGCGTGGGAGTCTTGATCAACTCAGACGCCCACGCGCCCGGTGAAGTGGGGATGGGGTTTGAGGTCGGGCTGGCGCTCGCCAAAGAGGCGGGGTTTACGGAAGTGCTGAGGTTTGAGAAGAGGCAGGCCAAGCGGATAACCTTATAGGAATGGGAGATATGGGAATAATGGGAAGCATGGGAGAAGATTTCAGAATCCCATTATTCCCATTATTCCCATTATTCCCATTCCTCTTACCGAGCCTTCAGGGTCACCGTTTCCACCTGTTGCAGCACGCGCCCGCCCACCTGCCGCACGGTGCCTACTCCCACATCCACGGCGGTTTCCTGTTTGGCCTGGCGCAGGAGGCTCTCGACCTGGCTGGGGCTGTTGACCTCGTAGCGGCCGAGCCGGTAGATGACCAGTCCGCGTCGGAGGCCTCCGCGTTCTGCCGGGCTGCCCGGCTCCACATCGGAGATCAGCACTCCGGCTCCTGCCGTCACACCGAGGGCATCGCTCAGGTCCTGGGTCAGATCCTGAAGCGTCAGCCCAAGCCGCCGCTTGGCTGCTGAAAGCAGATTCGAGGGCTTCGCGCCCGGATTCTCCGCCTCGCTCTTGAACTGTTGTATTTTTTCCGCAACGACCGCTGCGGGGATGGCAAAGCCAATGCCCTGGGTGGGCACCCCTTGGGGAGTGTAAGCCATTTTCGCCGACGCCACGCCGATCAGTTTGCCGGCGATATCGATCAGCGGGCCGCCGCTGTTGCCGGGATTGATCGCCGCATCGGTCTGCAACAGATTCTTATATTCGTTGTCTTCCACCGAGAGCGTGCGATTGGTGGCGCTCAGGATGCCCCGTGCCACGGAGTGTCCGTAGCCGAGTGGGTTGCCAAGCACCAGCACCGTTTGGCCCAGCAGGTTGCGCGAGACGTCCTTCAATGAAATAAAGGGGAGGGGAGTCTTGGTTTCAATCTTGAGAAGGGCAAGATCGGCGGTGGGATCACCCGTTATGTACCGCGCGGCGTAAGTCTTCCCTTCGGAGGTGGTCACCGAGATTTTAAGATCTTCCGCCCGTTCGACGACGTGCTCGTTGGTGACAATGTAGCCGGTCGCATCCACGATGAAGCCCGAGCCGAGGCTTTGGACGGTTTGCTGCATCTCGCGGGGACGGCGCATTTGCCCGCCGAAGAACTGGTTGATGAAGTCGTCGTACGGATCGCGATAGGTTCGGCGAATCACCCGTTCGGTATTCACATTGACCACGGCGGGAAGCGCCTTGCTCACCGCAATAACCGAGGCTTCAGAGGCGGGATCGCTTCCGGTTTGGGCGTGCCCCGCGGAGAAGGGAACACACACCAGGGCGACTGCCGATAGGACCGAACGAAGAGTGGCAAGGCGATGCATAGGTTTGATTAAAGTCACAATGGAAGACAGGAAATCTCCGTTTTTGCTCAAATTTTCCTTTGAATTGCGCTACGTTCACCGCCTTTCCAAATGCTCGCTTTCGTTCTACGCCGATTCGCCACGATGCTGCTCGTCCTGTTTTGCGTCGTGTCGATCACGTTTTTCCTCATCCGGCTCGCACCCGGCGGGCCGTTTGACCGGGAGCGCAAAATCCCGCCCCAGATCGAGAAAGCGCTCCTGGCCAAGTATCAACTTGATGGCCCGCTTTGGCAGCAATACACGAGCTACCTGCGAGACCTGTTGCGGGGCGATCTCCGGCTCTCGACGAAATACCGCAGCCGGACGGTAAACGAGCTCCTCGCGCAAACGCTTCCGGTGACCGCCACGCTTGGGATTGCCGCCTTCTGCATCGCAACCTTCGGGGGGATCACCTTGGGCGGATGGGCTGCGACCCGCCGCGGCACGGTTGGGGAAACGGCGGCGATGCTCGTCTCGCTCCTGGCGATCTCCGTGCCGACGTTTGTGGTCGGACCGCTGCTGATCCTGATTTTTTCGCTCAGGCTCGGCTGGCTTCCCGTGGGCGGCCTTTCGTCTCCGGGGGCATTGATTCTGCCCGCGCTGACTTTAGCCGGGCCGTATGTCGCCTATATCGCGCGACTCACCCGGACCAGCATGCTGGAAGTGCTCGGGCAGGATTTCGTCCGAACCGCCCGCGCCAAAGGCCTCTCCGAGTTTCAGGTGGTCTCCAAGCACGCCGCCAAGGTCGCCATCCTGCCGGTGGTCTCGTTCCTTGGACCGCTTGCGGCGAACTTGCTCACCGGCTCCATTGTCGTTGAAACGATCTTCAACATCCCCGGAGCCGGCGGATTTTTCGTGAACTCCATTCAAAACCGGGACGGGTTTCTGCTCGGCGGAGTGGTTATCGTTTATTGCGCGTTGCTGGTGCTGCTGAACCTTGTCGTCGATCTGGCCTACACCTGGCTCGATCGGCGCATCAAACTCTATGAGTAGTCCCGGCGCTCAAAGCACTCCTTGGCAGCGATTGCTGCGCAACGGTTCGGCCCGATGGTCGATGGTCGTGCTCGCCGCCATGGTCGCTGCCGCCGTGCTCGGGCCGGTCCTGCTCCCGGCCTCCGCGCGCGAACTGACCGGTAACCAATTTGCGCCGCCTTCCTGGACTCACCCCTTTGGCACGGACTTGCACGGCCAGGACATGCTCTACAGGGTGCTCACCGGAGCGCGCGTCTCGTTGGCGGTCGGCATTTCCGGCGCGCTCATTTCGTTTTTCATTGGAACGGCCTACGGACTGGTGGCCGGTTACGCGGGGGGCAAGACCGATGGCGCGATGATGCGCACGGTGGAAATCCTCTACGCCATTCCGCGATTGATCATCCTCCTGATTGCCATCAATGCTTTCGACAGCCGGATGAAGGATTGGCTGGTGGCGGTTCATGCGGGCGATCTAGTCAGCTACTCGCGCATCGTCATCCTGGTGCTCTCGCTTGGGCTGATCGAATGGCTCACCATGGCGCGGATTGTCCGGGGCCAGGTGCTGGCGCTCAAGTCGCAGCAGTTCGTTTTGGCTGCGCAGAGCCTGGGGCAGAGCCACTGGAAAATTCTGACCCGCCACCTCCTGCCGAACCTGGTCGGGGTGGTCATCATCTATCTCACCCTCACCGTGCCCGCCGTCATCCTTGACGAATCGTTCCTAAGCTTCCTCGGATTGGGAATTCAGGCGCCGCAGGCAAGCTGGGGCTCGCTCCTTGCCGATGGCGCCCAGGTGATCAATCCCGTGAAGAGCAATTGGTGGCTGCTTGCCTTCCCCGCGGCCGCCATGAGCGTCACCCTGCTGGCGCTCAATTTCCTCGGGGACGCCCTGCGCGACGCCCTCGATCCGCGCGCTTAGGACCAAAGGTCAGTCCCATACCAGCCTTGTATGTTGCTTTTCATGCCCATTTCCAGAAAACCGTCCG
>JBAXSN010000068.1:0-17939 GCA_037130675.1 Verrucomicrobiota bacterium | reverse complement strand
GTGCGAGACGGTCATTGGCCTTTAACGCCTCTCAATCCGTCAGCCCCGCCTACTCCTACTCAACTTACCGCTTTGTCGAGTCTGCGCGGCTTGGGGCCATGAGATCCCCGTGGAGTACTGCCGGCGGGCGGTTGTCCGGCAGACGATCGAGAATCCAGGGTTTGGCGGAGCTTTGCGAGATGAATGCGTGCGGTCCTCCGCCGCTTTGGGATGGCGTTCCGATGCGTAGTTCTCCCCAGCCCAACGCAGTGCCCTCCCCCACCATTCTCGCGGGTTGACGCAGCCCGGTTTTCCTCTATCCTAAGCCGCAGTTGCAGGGGAGCCGGCCTGGCTGAGAGTGTCCCGCTTGTCTAATCCACGAGCACGACAGACCCTTTGAACCTGATGCGGGTAATTCCGTCGCAGGGAGCGAATCTCAGCCATGTCCATTCCCGGCATGGCTTTTTTTTACCACCTCTATGATCGCACCGCAAGATTCCCTTGAGCCGCACAGCAGCGAACAGTTGCCCAACAGCAAACGTGTTTATGTCGGGGGCGTGCTGCATCCGGAGATCCGGGTTCCCATGCGCGAGGTGACGCTTTCGCCCACCAAGACTTTCAGCGGCCAGATCGAGGTGAACGAGCCGGTCCGCATCTACGATTGCTCGGGGCCCTGGGGCGATCCCGATTATCAAGGCAACGTCACCGGTGGCCTTCCGGCGGTGAGGGAGCCGTGGATTCGCGCCCGTGGCGACGTTTCCGAATACGAAGGCCGCACGGTGCTGCCGATGGACGACGGCTATCTTTCCAGCCAGCATGCCGAATACGCGAGTCACGCAGAGAAAAACCGGCTGGTGGAATTCCCGGGCCTCCACCGCAAGCCGCTGCGGGCGTCCGCCGGCCACCCGGTCTCCCAACTCTGGTATGCGCGTCAGGGAATCATCACCCTGGAGATGGAATACATCGCGATCCGCGAAAACCAGGGCCTGGAAGCACTCCGAGGCAAGCTCTCGGAGCAGGCGGAGCGCAATTCGCTGCTTCATCAACACGATGGGACCGTGGGCCGCTCCGACGCCCCCGGCGTATTCCAGCGGTTCCCGCAGGCGATACCCAAGTTCATCACCCCGGAGTTCGTCCGCGACGAAGTCGCCCGGGGCCGCGCCATCATTCCCGGCAACATCAATCACCCCGAAGTGGAGCCGATGATCATCGGGCGCAATTTCCTGGTGAAAATCAACGCGAACATCGGCAATTCCGCCGTGGCCTCCAGCATCGAGGAGGAAGTGGAAAAGATGCGCTGGGCCACCAAATGGGGTGCCGACACGGTGATGGATCTTTCCACCGGCAAAAACATTCATGCGACTCGGGAATGGATTTTACGGAACTCGCCGGTGCCGATCGGCACGGTGCCGATCTATCAAGCCTTGGAAAAAGTCGGAGGCAAAGCCGAGGAACTCACCTGGGAAATCTTCCGCGACACGCTGGTCGAGCAGTGCGAACAAGGAGTCGATTACTTCACGATCCATGCAGGGGTGCTGCTCCGGTTCATTCCGCTGACGGCGCGGCGCGCCACCGGAATCGTGAGCCGCGGCGGCAGCATCCTGGCCAAATGGTGCCTGGCACATCACAAGGAGAACTTCCTCTACACGCATTGGGACGACATTTGCGATCTGCTGGCGGCTTATGACGTCGCGTTCTCGATCGGGGACGGACTGCGGCCCGGCTCGATTGCCGACGCCAACGACGAGGCGCAGTTTGGCGAATTGCAAGCCCAGGGCGACCTGACCCGGCGCGCTTGGGACCGGGGCGTCCAGGTGATGAACGAAGGGCCAGGCCATGTGCCGATGCACATGATCCAGGAGAATATGATGAGGCAGTTGGAGTGGTGCCACGAAGCGCCGTTCTACACGCTCGGGCCGCTCACCACCGACATCGCCCCCGGCTACGACCACATCACCAGCGCCATCGGCGCCGCCATGATCGGCTGGTTCGGCACCGCCATGCTCTGTTATGTCACGCCGAAGGAACACCTCGGCCTTCCCAACAAGAAGGACGTCAAGGACGGGGTCATCACTTACAAACTCGCCGCCCACGCCGCCGATCTCGCCAAGGGGCATCCCGGCGCACAATATCGCGACAACGCGCTGTCTAAAGCGCGCTTCGAGTTCCGCTGGGAGGATCAGTTCAGCCTCTCGCTCGACCCCGTGACCGCCCGGGAATTCCACGACGAGACCCTCCCGCAGGACGGCGCGAAATCCGCCCACTTCTGCTCGATGTGCGGACCGCACTTCTGCTCCATGAAAATCACCGAAGACGTGCGCAAATACGCCGCGGAGCAGGGGATCTCGGAACAGGAAGCGCTCGACAAAGGCCTGGAAGAGAAATCCAGGGAGTTTGTGGAGAAGGGGGCGGAGGTTTACACCAAAGGGTAAGAGAAGCGATTCCTGCAAACGCTTAGTCTAAGAGGACGAAGCTGGACCTTCCATTCACTTGCGTTCCCAATCGGGAGCTTGGGAACGAGCACCTCACTCGACGCGGCGCCGTCTGTTTGGAGAAAGTAACCGTGAGTGCTTGGACGCCCCTTTGAGGATTGTCTTTCTTCGCGCCTTCGGTTGAGTTCTTTTGTGTCACGCGAAGGAGAAGGGCAAAGCGACCGGTGAGTTACTTATAGGCGCCTCTTGGGTATTCCGCAGTGGCCCCGCTTCGGAGGAGCCCCTTAGGTTTTGGGTCAGCGCCCCTACCGGTCCTCGGGATCCTTTTCGGCCGTCAGCACACCATAGGCGACCGCCCCCACCCCAAGAATTGTAGTGACGAGATAAAAAATTCCGACCTCTTGTAGAATACTTAATGCAACCATGATGAGTGATACGTTCGCTTTCCGGGCAATGGACGTGTCCCTTGAACAAATATCCTTGAATGTGAGAAAATTGGCAAGGAGCTTCGCCTCTTTTTTCGATCGAATTCCATGGGTGGCCTAACCAGCGGCCTCTCAAGAGTTTAGAGCCGCGCACTCGGGCGAAGGAAAGGCCTCGGCATCCTCAGAACTAATCTGCCCCAACGGAATTTGCGTGATCCCGCGATTTCCTGCTTTCCTGCGTTTCTAAATCGAGCATCTTCTTCAGAGAATTCACTTCTGACCAATGTCCCTGCTTAACCGCTTTTTTCAGCTTCGCGAGGAAACCGATGAGGCGAAGCCGTTCCTCCAGCACCTGGAAGAACTGCGCATAATGCTGCTGAGAATGGCGGCGGCGCTCGTTACCTGCATGACCGGAAGCTTTTTTTTCCGGCACGAATTGGTTCACATCGTCCAAAGGCCTCTGCGAATCGTCGATCCGATGCTTGTCTCCAAACTCCAGACCCTGGGCGTGGCCGATTCGATGACCATTTCTTTTCAACTCGCCTTCTACGCCGGGCTGGTGCTCTCGTTTCCGCTCCTGCTGTTTTTCCTGGCGCAGTTCGTGGTTCCGGCGCTCACGCGGAGGGAAAAGAAGGCCGTTTTTCCGGCGATTTTAGTCGGATTCGGCCTGTTCCTGACGGGAATCGTGTTCTGCTATTATGCGATCCTCCCGCAAACGCTGGCGTTTTTTTTCCAGGACGCCAAGTCGCTCGAGTGGACTCCCACCTGGACCGTGCGCGAGTATTTTTCTTTTGTCACCCAGATGACGCTTGCCTTCGGAATGGCCTTTGAACTTCCGGTGGCCGTCTTGGTCCTGGCTTATTTGGGATTTGTCTCCCACGAACTGCTCAACCGCACCCGTCCGTATGCGATTGTTGGCGTGCTGGTGCTCGCCGCAGTGATTGCCCCTACTCCGGACATCGTTTCTTTTCTCTCGCTCGGGGTTCCGATGTGCCTGCTCTATGAGGCCTGCATCTGGCTCGTGTGGCTGCTCGACCGCAGGCGCAAACGCGCGCTCGCGGTCTCTTGATCGGTGAGTGACTGAATGCTCCCTTCAAAAATCTCTGTCTTGGGCGTCTTTAGCCCTACTTTCGCAACTGGGGCCGATTTTTCAGAATTTCCGGGGTCCAATTGCCCGACAAGCCGCTTAAATACAAGGGCATGATTTCCAAAGTCCGTATGCTGTCGGGATTTTTCGGATTCTATTTGGGACTAAATTTAGGAGCTATGGGTGGGGTGATGGGGAGATCGCCACTGCTCGGGGAGAGTCGCTGTGCTTGGGCAGGAGAAAAATCGTTCATCGCGATATCCCGTTAACAAGGCGAACAGGTTCGTAACCGAACATCCGCCAGCGCCCGGTCTCGGTTAGCCAAGTTTGGTCGCCTATTCTGGAAATTGTAATAGTTATTGAAGGAGGTTAACGCAATTCCGCGGCCGGATGGCATCAAGACTTCGGCACTCGCAGGAAAAAACTCCGGGCCCATATTCGAAGCCCAGCGGTGCAAGCGTCGGGCGGATATCAAAGCCAGGAAAGATCATGGATTGGTTCGGACAAAGGCTTTAATAGTGGCGCATTCTTTCCCCTGCTCCGGATGGGCGGGACGAATGGTGTAGTCTCCAACTGCGGCTGGAATGATGAAGGTTTCAGCATAGTGAACTGTGAACGGTTCAAAAGCTCCTGACGGGCTTTCCACAATGGCCGCTTCGCCTTCAACCAGATTCAGCACGTTAACTCCGCCCCGTTCGGCGCCCCCGGTGGTGTGTTTTACGGTTCCGGTAAACCAGTGCCTTCTTGTTTCGATGAATTCCGCCGGGTGAAGCCCAGTGCGCTCCTCGCGCCAGCCTTCGCCGGACGCCATGGGCACGAATTGATTCACCAGATTCTTGCGAGCGTAGGATTCATCCCGATTCCACTGAATGACCCGCTTGCCCCGTTCGATATTGACCGGGCGTGGTTTTCCATCCAGCCCAAGCCTCGCCCAGTCCCAAAGCTTAAATGTGAAAATATAGGGCGTGGCGCTGATCTCCAAGACCATCGAGTTGGCTCCCGAGCAATGCAACGTCCCCGCAGGGATGATGAAATGATCGTGCTTGCGCGCTGGGAAACATCCCGCGTAGCGATCGGCGTCGAACAAATTTTCGCCCCGCTGCGCAGCTTCCAGATCGGCAATCATCGCTTCCGGGTCGGTGCCATCTTTGCACCCTAGATAGACCACCGCGCCTGGTTCGGCATCGAGCATGTAATAGCTCTCGTCCTGCGTGTACCACAACCCGAACTGTTCGCGGGCAAACTCAGTCAGCGGATGAACCTGAAACGAAAGATTGCCGCCACCCATGGTGTCCAGAAAATCGAAGCGGATGGGAAATTCCGGGCCGAAACGGCCATACACAGGTTCGCCAAGAAGCTTCCGCGGTTCGCGGAACACTACATTGATTGAGGGAATCTCAACCTGGATTCCGCCATCGAATTCCAGCAATAGGGAATTCTCCTCGGGAACGCAATCGAAGCACCATGCATAGTTAGGCGGCCCATCGGGCAATTGGCAGACTTCGCGCATCCATTGTCCGCCCCATGGTCCCGGATCGAAAAACGGAACCACCCGGAATGGCCGGCTTACCGCCGCCTCGATCCCCGCAAGGTGGGCTCTTCCAGTGATCAGTTTGGGGATCTGGTTGGTGGTGTCCAAGAGATAATCCCATTTCGCAAACGTCGCCGATTTCAGGCGGTCGGCGACACGCCAGTCCACGAAAAAGCTCCTCTTGTATTGCAGCGAGGCTTTGTAGCCGCGATTCGTGGTGCCGAGATTGTCGGCTTCCCCCCGGCGTTGCCGGAGTTGCCCTTCCCACCGCGGCATATCTGCATAAATCTTGATATGCGCATCAGGGGCGAGCACGAACGCTCCCGGGCCAATCACAAGGCTCAGGCCCCTCTCCGCCTGAAGGCGCCGAGTTTGTTCGCCAACCTTTTGCGGATCGAAAAAATCCGACAGTTGGAGGGTTTGATTCCAGTAACCAAAGATGGGATCGTCTCCGCCAAGGAATGGAGCCACCATGGCTTCGATTTCTTCCGGGGACTTGAATGCGCATCGCGTGTCCAGCAGTTGTGCGGCGTCGAACCTGTTCTGCAAGCTTGCAAGGATTGCGTCCTGATCCACTCCGGGGTAGCACTCGATGGCGAGCACGCACTGGGTTCCTTGGGCTCTGATCCCCTCTTTTAGATGCGAGGCGATCGCTTCCCATCCAGCCCAGCATTCCGAACCATACCGAATCGGAACTTTTACCGTGGGGGATTTATCGTAATTGGAAGCCCGCAGGCCTAGTCGGGAGAGATAGTTCATAGCAGTGTTATTTAGCGGTCGATCATTGTTGGTGTTCCGTCACGTTCGACAACGACTTTGCGGAAATTGCGCTCCGCAATTGCCCCATAGTCGTGCCCGGCGTTCGAGGGATAAATTCCGAGATACACCAGCGGCGCCGTTCCTGTATTGAGCGTGCGGTGGGCCGTGCAGCCGGGGACATAAACCGCGGTGTTCTCCCGCAACTCCACAAGCCGGCTTTCGCCAGTGGTTTCATCCTCAAGAAGCATCATCCCTTGCCCGCGCAGACCTACATAGATCTCGGCTGCCGGGCGGTGGGAGTGAAGATGGCCTTTGGTGATGAAGTATTCATCCCCAATCTTGCCCGGGTAAAGAATCCCCAACCCATAGTGGAGTTGACCGTCGCCTGATGCCGGCTCCACTGAGGTCACCGCGTAGAGCACCGGATTGGATACAGCCAAAGCCGCCTCGTAAGCGGCTGTGTCGGCGAAGCAGCCGCGCAAATCAGAGAGGCGGCGCTCCACCATTGCTCGATCCCCAATTCGGGCTGAGTCCAGGGAATAAGCGACTGAAAGGTTTCCGGGCAGAATGGAATCAAGCATTATTGGTTTTTAGTGTCGGTAAAGGATCTACGCCGCCAGCGCGCAGCGCATTGAGGGCGGCTCCGTGCACGGTGGAGCCTTCAGGTTCGACAATTCTCGCGTGCTTGCATTTTTTGTTGATGGCGGCCTTGATGAGGGCAGGGTAAATGGGACCGCCTCGGGCGCATCCGCCCAGGATCACAACGTGCGGGCCATCTGGGAATTCCAGCTTTTGAGCGGCTCCGGCCACCAGTTCGGCAAGTGCCTGCGCTCCCTCCAGAAGAATCGCCTTTGCAACTTTATCTCCTTCCTCGGCGCAGCGTTCCACAGAGGGAGCATATCGCGCGAGTTCATCGGGGGTCCACTTCTCGACATAAAGCCGGGCTAAGATTTCATCCGGCTCGGAAACTCCAAGAAATGCCAGGACCGATGGCAAAAGGCGGGTCTGTGGACCCCGGCCGTCCGCGGCCCGAGTGGCGGCGCGAATTGCGGCAATGGCCAGCCCCATTCCACCGCCCACATCGTCCAGAAGCCATCCCCATCCGCCGCACATGAAGCTTTCCCCGGAAGCATCCCGGCCAAGGCAGTTGGTTCCAGTGCCGGCGATCAAAGCGATTCCCGGCCTGCCCATCAGTCCGCCAGCCAAAGCATTGTGGAGATCGTTGGCGCTTCGGATTCCCCCGACGGGTGCAATGCCTGTCATCTCGGCGGCAGCGGTTAACCGGACAATATCCACGGACGACTTGATTCCGGCGCATCCCAAAAAGGCGGCAGCGGGAGCGGCCTTCTTCAACCCCGCGGCACGAGACGCCTTCTCGGACGCCGCGCAGATTGATTCCATCGCGACTTTCATCCCCACGTTGTGGTAATTCGACGGGCCAGCCTCTCCCCGGCCAAGGAGGCTCCCCTGTTCGTCAACCAGAACGGCGCTTGTCTTGGTGCCCCCACCGTCGATCCCCAGGAAATAGTTCATGCCTGTCTTTTGCCTTTCGATCGCATGGGAGGCAAGGCATTATCACAAAACATAACATAATCTGGAAATTCTAACATGAAGCTGGCAGTCCCCGCCGCGCGCCATTGCCGCCCCGGTCTGCCGGTTCGGGTCATCGGCGGGTGCCTGAGCACGCTCTCTGGAAAGTCGGGAGCGAGGCCCTCAGGCAGCTCGTGACTGACCGGTCACCCCCAAAAGCCGTAATAAAACTGCTGGAGGGCAATGATGCCCGAATCATCTTTCCTTAGCTTAGGCGGGCCGAACCCGATGCCTGCCTTTAGCTGGCTACCAAGACCCGGCACCGACAATGATTACCCGCCCACTTCCCCGGCAGTTTTGAAGTGGGTTTTGGCCACGTCCCTTAAAATCGCCGGGCCGTGGCTTGCCACCAACTCGCTAGCCACGCTCTTGACCTGCGGGGAGACGCCACGAGGCAATACCACGCCCAGTCGCCTGCCGTTGCGCTCCAGCCAGTCGATGAACCGCTCGCGGGCAATGATGGAAGCGGCCGCAACGGCCAGATCCGATTCGGCTTTGGTCCGCTGTTCGAGCTTGATGGCTTTGCCCTTGGTCATGAGCGAGCGTTCGATGAGCGCGGGATTGGCGAATTGATCCGAGAGTGCGCGCGGACAGTCGGGCCGCCGCTCCAGCAAGTTTTCGATGGCCCGGGCGTGGCCCCAAGCCAGCAATCGGTTGAGGTTGCCGATCTTTTCATAGAGCGGATTATATTTGGCGGGTGGAATCTCGACGATGTTGGCAATGGCGCCCGGGGTATCCCGGATCACGTCCGCCAAGGCGCGGATACGAGCGTCGGAGGTGATCCGCTTGGAATCCTGGATGCCGGCTTTCATGAAAGCCTGGGCGATGTCGCGGTCCACGTACACCCCGGCGATAACCAGCGGGCCGAAAAAGTCGCCCTTGCCGCTTTCATCGATGCCGAAATGGGGCTGAAACATCTCGGGCGAATGCACTTCCTCGTAGCCGAGCTTGGCTTCACCGAGGATCTCGGGTTCGAGTCGGAACGTCACAAATTCCTCAGTCCCTTTGCCTTGCACCACGATTTTCGGGCCTTTCTCGTAAACCGCTATGTTGACCTTGCCCTTCTTCGCATAGTAGAGGGTATAAGGCTTCGGCTCAAATTCCCAGTCGTCTTCCTTCAGCAACGCACGCAGTTTTGCTGCCTGCGCGGAGGTCATCGGCGCGGTATAAAGGGTGAGGCTCTTTTCTGACATGTCGTTTCCGATCAAACCGCACCACCGCTCTGACTCCGAGAAAAATCGGATCGATGGCGCACTTCCCGAATTTCGTGCCGCCCTGACCGGTTGGTTTGGTGAGCATGGCCGGGCACTGCCGTGGCGGACGCCCGCCCCGCGCGATCCTTACGACATCCTGGTTTCCGAGATCATGCTCCAGCAGACCCAGGTGGCCACGGTAATCGACTATTTCCAGCGTTGGCTGAGGCTGTTCCCGTCTGTTGCCATGCTCGCGTCGGCCTCGGAGGACGAGGTGCTCCACGCCTGGCAGGGGCTCGGCTACTATTCACGCGCTCGGAATCTCTATGCCGCGGCGTGGAAGATCGCCACCGAACACGGCGGCCTCTTTCCGAGAGCCATTGAGCAAATTCGCGCCTTGCCCGGCGTCGGCCCGTACACTGCGGCTGCCGTGGCGACCTTTGCCTTTGACCAGCCTGAGCCTCCCGTGGACGGCAACTTCATTCGGGTGATCGCGCGGCTGCTCAATTTCAAAAAGCCGGTTGATGCCGCGCCCGGGCTCAAATTCGTCCGCGCCGCCGCCACTCGCTGGCAACCCGAGACCGGCGCGGGACTCTTTAATGAGGCGCTCATGGAATTGGGCGCGCTGGTTTGCACTCCGCGTAATCCGCGCTGTCCCGTCTGCCCGCTACGCGCCTTCTGCCGCGCGGAAGAACCGGAATCGCTTCCGGTGAAAAAGCCGCGTCCGCGCACCGTGGAACTCGACGAGCAATGCGGGTGGATCGTACGCAACGGGGCGGTGCTCCTGGAACAGCAAACCGGAAAACGTTGGCGAGGCCTTTGGCGGCTGCCGCTCTCGACCGAGCCGCATGGTGGCCTTCCGCTGGTTAAACTAAAGTATCCGTTTACCCATCACCGGGTGACGCTCTCGGTTTTCAATGCCACCTGTCCGCTGTTTTTGGAAGCAAACCAACGCTGGGTCGAGTTAGGCGAACTCGCCTCGATCGCAATGCCCGCGCCCCATCGGCGGGCGTTGAATAAGCTGCTGGCGTTGACGCGCTAAATCACTCCTCCAACGAGATCTTTCGCTGGAGCGCCAGCGTGACTTTCCGGACGTTGTCCCGGATCACCACGTTGATAGTGTAGATTCCGGGGGGGTCGATCACTTCAAATTTGATCTCGGGATGGCTGCGGGCCAGTTGAACCAGGTTTTTCGCCGGTGGACGCCCCGACCAGGCAGCAAGCCCCTTTGCACCGCCGTAGAACGATCCGTCAGCTTTGATTACCTCAAAATCGTAATTCACATCGGTGGTTATGGACGCTTTATTCGCATAAACCAGCGAAGGCGTTCTCCGGACCATCGGGTCTGCAATAAAGATCGCAACGTAAACGGGCTTGTTCCGCTTCGCCTTGGTCACATTCGGCGGACAAGAACTGCCTCCGGGGATCCAGCTTACGAAAAACTGCTCGTCGTCGATGAGAGAGAACCGTGCGCCAAATCCGTCTTTTACGACGAGTTGCGCATCGGTTTGGATCTTTGGATCAGACGGAAAGACAGAGTTGGCGCCAAAGCCGCCTTTGACAACCAGTTGCTCATCGGTTTGAACCTTTGGATTGGACGGAAAGACGGAGCTGTCCTGGGCTGGCTCGGCAGCAAACAGTAACGGGACTGTCAAAGCCGCAATCAAAAGCACAGTAAGGACCTTCATAAGGGAGGAGGGTAGAAAGCTCTATCCCCCAAGAGTTTGCATCATTTTCTGAAAATGGGAAAGCTTTTCACTCCAGTCCGCCTCGCGTTTGCGATGCTCTTCCACCACCGCAGCCGGCGCATTCTGCACGAAGTTCTCGTTGGAGAGCTTTTTCTTAACCGTCGCCAGTTCGGTCTCCACCTTGGCGATTTCCTTTTTCAGTCGATCGAGTTCGGCCGCAGCATCCACCAACCCTTCCAGCGGCATATAGAGCTCGCCCAACGGAGTGAGCACGACCGGTTCCCCTCGCGCCGCTTGGTAGGCGGGATCGATCTTCACCGCTTCGGCATCGATGAGCCGTCCCAAAGTCCCCATCTCAGCGGAAATCCCGGTTTCGTCGGTTTTGAGCCGGAACGCGATTTTCTTCCGGGAGGGAATCCGATATTCAGCTCGCAGATTGCGCGCGAGGCGAACGGACTGGTACACCGCCGCCGTGCGTTGCTGGCCGCTGGCGAGCTTCTCCGCATCGATCCCCGCCGCTGCTTCAAAATCGGCAGGTTCAGGCCACGCGACATACATCAGGTGCGTTTGGCCATGGTTGGGCGCTTGGTAGCCGAGCGTCGTCCAGAGTTCTTCCGTGAGATGCGGCATGAACGGCTGGAGCAGGCGCAGCACATGCGAAAGAACGTAGTCCATTACCGAAAGCGCGGATTTCTGAGCCTCGGCATCCTCGCTGAAAATCTCGGTCTTCGCCGCTTCCACATACCAGTCGCAGTATTCGCTCCAGAAAAAGTCGTAGAGCGATTGCGCGATCTCGCTGAACCGGTATTCCGCGAACGCCGTGTTCACGTCTGCGATCAGGGTATTGAGCTTGGCGAGGATATCGAGCGAGTAGCTTGAGAGCTTGAGTCCGCGCAGATCCACATCGGCAAAACTGGCGCCGTGCATCTGGCGGAACCGCGCAGCGTTCCAGAGCTTGTTGGCGAAGTTGCGCCCTTCTTCGATCTGCTTTTCGTCGAAGCGGATGTCCTGCCCCTGCGGCGCGATCCGCAACAGGCCGAAGCGGATGCCGTCCGCGCCGTACTTGGCGATCAGATCGAGCGGATCGGGCGAGTTGCCGAGCGACTTGGACATTTTGCGGCCCTGCAAATCACGGATCAGGCCCGTGAAAAACACGTTGCCGAACGGCTTCACCCCGGTGAACTCATAGCCCGCCATGATCATCCGGGCGACCCAGAAGAAAATGATGTCCGGCCCGGTCACCAAGTCGGTGGTCGGGTAGAACTTGGCCCGGGTCGCGTCGTCCATGGTGGCAAACGGCCAGAGCCAGGATGAGAACCAGGTATCGAGCACATCGTTTTCCTGGGTCCAGTTTTCCGGGTCGCACGGCGCTTCCACGGCCACATGCAGGCGGGTGGGTTCATCGTTGCGATACCAGACCGGAATGCGGTGTCCCCACCAAAGCTGCCGGCTGATGCACCAGTCCTGGATGTTCTGCATCCAGTGGTCGTACACATGCGACCAGCGCTCCGGGCGGAACTGGACCGCGCCGTTTCCCACGGCTTCATGCGCTTGCTTCACCGCCGGATATTTTAAAAACCACTGTTCGCTGAGCCGGGGCTCGATCGGCACATCGGCCCGCTCGGAATAGCCCACGTTATTCTGGTAAGGCTCTTCCTTCACCAGCAGCCCGAGTTCCGTCAGTTTCTCAACAGCGAGCTTGCGGGCGGCGAACCGGTCCATTCCCTCAAATTCCGGGCCGGCCAGCTCATTGAGCGTTGCGTCCGGATGCATGACATCGATGATCTCCAGCCCGTGGCGCTGGCCGATTTCGAAGTCAGCCTTGTCATGGGCCGGGGTCACTTTGAGCACGCCCGTGCCGAACTTCGGATCGATGTGTTCGTCGGCGATAATCGGGATGCGCGCCTTCGGGAACGGTCGCCAGACGTGGCTGCCGATGAGGTGCTTGTAGCGTTCGTCGTGAGGATGGACCGCCACGGCCGTGTCGCCCATGAGCGTTTCGGGCCGCGTGGTGGCGATCTCCAGATACTGGCCCGGTTGATCGGCCAGTTCGTAGCGCATGTGAAAAAGCGTGCCGTTCTGCGGCTTCATGATCACCTCTTCGTCCGAGAGCGCCGTCAGCGACACCGGGCACCAGTTGACCATCCGTTTGCCGCGATAAATCATCCCTTTGTGGTAGAGATCCACGAAAACAGCCTGCACCTCGCGCGAATATTCGGCGTCCATGGTGAAGCGCTCCCGGCCCCAGTCGCAGGAGCATCCCAGCTTCTTGAGCTGTTGGATGATGATGCCGCCGTGTTTCTCCTTCCATTCCCAGACCCGCTCCAGGAACGCCTCGCGGCCGAGATCCCGGCGCGTCTTGCCTTCCTCCTTGCGGAGCCTGCGTTCCACCACCGTTTGCGTGGCGATTCCCGCGTGGTCGGTCCCCGGCAGCCAGAGGACTTCCTTGCCCAGCATCCGCGCGCGGCGGGCCAGCACATCCTGGATGCTGTTATTGAGCACATGCCCGAGCGTCAGCACGCCGGTCACGTTCGGCGGCGGAATGACAATGGAATAGGCGGGCTTGGTCGATGCGGGATCGGCGACGAAACAGTTGTCCGCCAGCCAACGGGCGTACCACTTCTCCTCAACTGCTTGTGGCTCGTATGCTTTGGAAATCTCTGACATGGGAGGGGAGATAATCGGCGAAACTCGCTCTTTGTAAAGTCGGGAGCGCAGGGGGGAGTGGTCCTCCCCCGCCATTACCCACAAGTCTACGGGGTTATGAAAGCGGTTGAGCTTTAGATAATCTTTGAACTAAGCAAGCGGCGAGGTATTGGTATTTTTGACAGGATTAACATGATTTCCAAGATTCTCAGGATTTCGCCGAAAGCCTGCGACATCGGTTAGTATCCGCGAATCTTAATCCTGCAAATCCTGTCAATCTTGTTCTGTCCAAAAGACAAAACGCTATGATGCGCTGATGCGTTCAGGATTGTGGGTGATGGAAAGGGTCCTCCACAGCTTTGGGATGGTGCGCCGGCTTCATCCATGCACCACGAGCCAGGACAATTCTGTGCTTTGGGAGGGCACTCGCCCCGCTTAGGCGCTTTTCTCGGTCACCACCTTGCGATGCATCTCCGCGGTGAGCGCTTCGATTCGCTGGCTGAGTTCCTTGGTGAGTTCCGTCAGGGCAGTGTTCGCCTTCATCAGTTCCAGAAGCTGCTCGGTCTGCGACGAGGCCAGCTTTTGACGCTCTTCACTGGCCGAGGCAAGGGCTTCACGATGTTGCGCGTCGGCTTCCGCGTGCGCTTTGTCCCGGTCTGCCTGCCGCGTTTGGGCGAGGAGGATCAGGGGCGCGGCGTAAGCGGCCTGAAGGCTGAAGGCCAGATTCAGCAAAATGAAGGGATAGACATCGAAGTGCGTTAGACCCGCCGCATTCAACCCGATCCAAATGCCGACAATGACCGTTTGCCCGACCAGGAACACGGGGGTCCCGAAGAAGCGGGCGAACGCTTCCGCTTTCAGGGCAAACCAATCGCCTCCAAAAACGGAATGGAGATGCCGATGCTGCGCATGGAACCGGAGATGGTGGGGATGGGCGCTTGAGGGCGATTGTCCGTTTACAGAGGGAGAGGTAGTAGTCGGCATGGCGCATCTATGGACCTCCGGGGGGCCGGCATCAAGGATATTGAAGGATCGAAAATTTCACGAAAACCACTTTCATAAATCGGGTTCCGCCGTATCGGTATCAGCTTCAGTATGAGAGCGATCGATTATCCCGGTTCAACCGGAAAGCAGCCCCCAAAATCTTCAACCCACACACGGGGCGGATGGCTCCGCAAATGTCTGGTCTCCCTCCGGCAATGGTTCGATTCCGACTACTTTCCGGAGGGAGCGGAAAAGGTAAGGGCTCAGCCCGACAACGTAGCGTTGAGCCGATGCCTTTCCTTCATCGTTTTGCATGCGGGGTGCATCGGAGTGTTTTTCGTGGGGTGGAGCGCCGTGGCGGTGTTGACGGCGGTGGCGCTCTATTTCATCCGGATCTTTGCCGTGACAGGCTTTTTCCATCGCTACTTTTCGCACCGCACTTTCCGCACTTCCCGGGCGGCGCAGTTCCTGTTTGCGATCTTCGGCGGCACCGCCGTGCAGCGAGGCGCGCTTTGGTGGGCCTCGGTCCACCGGCATCATCATCAGCACGCGGACCACGACGAGGACGTGCATTCGCCCACGTTGCGCGGATTCTGGTGGTCGCACATCGGCTGGATGACCAGCGCGCGAAACTTCCCCACGGACTATAGCCGGGTGAAGGACCTCGCGAAATTCCCCGAACTCGTCTTTTTGAACCGGTTCGATCTGGTGGTGCCGATTTGTTTTGCGGTTGCCCTCTACGGTTTTGGAGCCTTGCTGCATTGGCTTTGGCCGGGCAGCGGCACGTCAGGCGCGCAGATGCTGGTGTGGGGATTTTTCATCAGCACGGTGGTTGTGTTGCACGCCACGCTCTTCATTAATTCCCTGGCGCATGTGTTCGGAAAGCGCCGGTATAATACCGACGACACCAGCCGCAACAGCCTGCTGCTGGCTCTGCTCACGCTTGGCGAGGGATGGCACAACAACCATCACCGGTTCATGAGCGCGGCGCGCCAGGGCTTTTTTTGGTGGGAGATCGATGTCACCTATTACCTGCTCAAGGCGCTCTCCTGGGTTCGCCTGATCTGGGATCTGCGCCCGGTGCCGGCGAAAGCCTACGAAGAAGCAAAAGCGCTTTAGTGCCATATATAAACCCGAACTCCGAAGTTGCGGTTTGCTGTGGCTGCGGCGCTCTGTCGCCGCCGGGGTGGCGCGTCGAGCGCAAACAAGAGGCAAGAGGCTCAGGTCCACATCGCCGCCCCGACTGAGCGGGGCGGCTACAAAAACGCCAGACCCTGCACCCAATTGTGTGTTGTTTTCAGAGAAGGCTTCGGAGTTCGGGATAAACAAGGAGGTTCGCGCCAAGCTCGCCAAGGACGCCAAGGAGAAGAGAGGTTTCTGGCCGTTTTCCGGATTTGGCGGGCGGCGACATCAAAGCGAAAAGCGCTGGTGCGATCATAAAGAAAAACATCCGGGATCAGCGACAGGATCAGGCCAAGCAAAAAAGCAGTATTGATCAGGTAGTCCTGCTTGTGGCTGAGAGACTGCATGCAATAAACGATGCCTGAATGGGGTGCCTGTTCAACAGGCATCAGGGAAAAACTGATCCCTGCGGATCGGCATTGCCTTCTACGGGGTGTTCGGATCAACTTTACCCAGCTCTCGCTTACCATGGCCAAGACGTTTTTCATCACCACCGCAATCGATTACACCAACGCAGCCCCGCACATCGGACACGCCTACGAGAAAATCCTCGCCGATGTTTTGGCTCGCTATCACCGGATCGCCGGAGAACCGGTTTTCTTTCTTACCGGCGTGGATCAACACGGGCAGAAGGTGCAGCAATCGGCTCAAAAACAGGGGGTTGCCCCTGCGGAGTTCGCCCGCGAGATCACCAAGAAGTTCGTCGGCCTGTGGGAGAAATTGGAGGTCCGGTACGACAATTGGGCCGCCACGACCGATGAGTTGCACCAGGGAGTAGTCCAAAAGATTCTTCAACGGCTTCATGACGCCGGGGAGATTTACAAGGCCAGCTACTCCGGGTTCTACAGCGTCCGGCAGGAACAGTTTTTGACCGACAAGGAGCGCGGGCCGGACGGGACCTTCGGGGAGGAGTGGGGTGAGGTGACTGAAATCGCGGAGGAAAACTACTATTTCCGGCTGGCGAAACATCGGGAGTGGCTGCTGAATTACCTCGATGCGCATCCGAAGGCGGTCACGCCGGCTTATCGCCAGACCGAGTTGCGCAATGCCGTGGAGAAACTCTCGGGAGACCTTTGCATTTCCCGGCCCAAAGCGCGCCTGGCCTGGGGCATCGAACTGCCTTTCGACCCCGACTACGTCACTTACGTCTGGTTTGACGCCCTGATTAACTACATCAGTTTTGCGGGCTACTGGAACGGGGACGAACCGCGCACCGCCGAGTTCGTCGAACGCTGGCCGGCCTTGCATGTGATCGGCAAAGACATTCTTGTGCCCGCGCACGGGATTTACTGGTTGGCGATGCTCCACGCGATGGGGTTTGCGGATGGCGAGATCCCGTCGTTGCTGGTGCATGGCTATGTAAACATCGCCGGCACCAAGATGAGCAAGAGCCTCGGCAACATCGTCGATCCGGGCTTGCTGGCGGACAAATACGGCGCGGAAGCGCTCCGCTATTACCTCATGCGGGAAGCCGCCGTAGGCCAGGATATGGATTTCTCCGAGGATCGGCTGGTGATGCGCTACAATACCGATCTCGCCAACGACCTGGGCAACCTGCTCAACCGATCGTTGAATATGGCGCAAAAGTACCGCGCGGGCATTCTTAAGCGGGTGGACGCCGAACGCGAATGGCTGGCCGGAGTTTATGAGACGGCCGCCCAATACGCGGATCGAATGAGCGGGCACCAGGTTCAGGCGGCTTTGGAACTCGCCTTTGGCCTCGCGGGCAAATGCAACGCTTACATCGAAGCGCAGGCCCCGTGGAAGCTCGCCAAAGATCCTGCGCTCGCGGACCGCCTCGATGCAGTGCTCTACAACTTGGCCGAGGCGCTGCGCGTCCTGGCGATCGTGATCGCCCCGGTTTTGCCCGAGGCGGCGCGGAAAATGGCGGAACAGCTTAATGCCGGGGCCGCTCCCGCCATGGGCGACGCCTGCGCAGACCGAGCGCTCGCCGATGGCCACGAACTCGGAAAACCGAGTCCGCTCTTCCCCCGGATCGAGGCGGCAGCGGCCGAATAAATGGAAGTGATCCGAGGCGGCTCTCGAGCTTAAGTTGACGCGCATGCGCTCAGTCGGGGCGATGATGTGGACCTAAACGTCCGATTTCGCAGCGAAGCGCTCCCCCGGGGGACAGAGCGCCGCAGCTACAGAGACGCTAAACCTAGATACGGCAGAAGAACCCGCGCCAAGGACGCAAAGACCGCCATGGGAGGAACTTATGAAAAAGGCAGAAATCACCGTGTAGGTGATCCCTTTAGCCCCGAACTCCGAGTTGCGGTTTGCTGTGGCTGCGGCGCTCTGTCGCCGCCGGGGTGGCGCGTCGAGCGCAAACAAGAGGCAAGAGGCTCAGGTCCACATCGCCGCCCCGACTGAGCGGGGCGGCTACAAAAACAGGGCAAACGCATCAAAATTCGATTTGGGACATCATTCCGAAGCGCCAACG